>CAZQKI010000259.1:0-5820 GCA_964592855.1 uncultured Lentisphaerales bacterium | reverse complement strand
TTTGTTGACGGGGGTGCGGGGCGGCGCCTATAATGCGCGGCATGAATGACCTGATCCTCGACCGCGGAAAGCCGGAGGCGATTCCCGCGACCCTTGGCACCGAATCGGAAATCGATGCCTTCATGGCCCGCCCCTACCCCGAAGTCGTGGACCTGATGCGGCGGCTGCAGGGCGACATCGCCATCCTGGGCGTCGCCGGCAAGATGGGCATCGCGCTGGGCGCCACCGCCGTGATCGCCAGCCGCGCCGCCGGCGTGTCGCGCCGCGTCTACGGCGTCAGCCGCTTCTCGAACGCGGCAGCCTTCGACGCCGTGGCCCGCACGGGGATGACTCCCCTGCGCTGCGACCTCCTGGACAGCCAGGCCGTCGCCGCCCTGCCGCGCGCGCCGAACGTGATCTTCATGGCCGGCCGGAAATTCGGCACGACCGGCGAGGAGGAGCAGACCTGGGCCACCAACACCCTGACGCCGGCGCGGGTCTGCGAGCATTTCACCGACAGCCGCATCGTGGCCTTCTCGACCGGCTGCGTCTATCCCTTCGTGCCGGTCGACAGCGGCGGCTGCACCGAGGAGACTCCGCCCGGTCCGGTGGGCGAGTACGCGCAGTCGTGCCTCGGGCGCGAACGGATCTTCGCCTACTTTTCGCTCCGCAACAAGACGCCGGTTTGCCTGCTCCGGCTCAACTACGCGCTGGACCTGCGCTACGGCGTGATCCACGACCTCGCCCTGACGATCTGGCAGGGGCGTCCCGTCTCGCGCCGGGTGCCGTTTTTCAACGCCCTCTGGCAGGGCGACGCCAACAACCTGACGCTCCTGACGCTCGATTCGGCCACCTCGCCTGCCACGGTCCTGAACCTGACCGGACCGGAGATCCTCTCGGTGACGGAAATCGCCGAGACGCTGGGGCGGCTGCTGGGCAAGCCTGTCGTCTTCGACGGCGAGCCGGGGCCGACGGCCTACCTCAACAACTCCGCCCGTCTGCACGCGCGTTTCGGCCGCCCCTGCGTGCCGGTGGCGCGCGTGATCGAATGGACGGCGGCCTGGGTGCGGGCCGGCGGACTCTCCTACGGCAAGCCGACCCATTTCGAAGTGGCCAACGGCACCTTTTAGTGCCATCCGGAGCAAGCGACACATGAAGATTTCCGACATTCCCGCAGCGATTCTGGCACAGGTGCGACAGGGCGTGGTCATGCCCGCGCTGCCGTTGGCCCTGGATGCCGACCGCCGGCTTTCCGAGAAGCACCAGCGCGCCCTGATCCGCTACTACGCCGCCGCCGGGGCCGGCGGCCTGGCCGTGGGGGTCCACAGCACGCAATTCGAGATCCGCGATCCGAAGATCGGCCTGTTTGAGCCGGTCTTGTCGCTCGCTTCCGAAACGCTGGACGCCGCCTGCGCCAAATCGGGCCGCCGCATGCTCAAGGTGGCGGGCGTCTGCGGGCGGACGCCGCAGGCGCTGCGCGAAGCCGGGTTTGCGCGGAAGGCCGGCTACCACGCCTGCCTGCTGAGCCTGACGGCGCTCAAGGAAGCCTCGGTTCCCGAGCTGCTGGCGCACTGCCGGGAGGTCGCGGCCATCATGCCGGTCATCGGCTTCTACCTGCAGCCTTCCGTCGGCGGGCGGGCGCTGCCCTATGCCTTCTGGCGCGAATTCGCGGAGATTCCTAACGTGCTGGCGATCAAGATGGCGCCTTTCAACCGCTACCAGACGCTCGACGTGGTCCGGGCTGTCTGCGACGCCGGACGCGAGGGCGAGATCGTCCTCTACACGGGCAACGACGACAACATCGTCATTGATCTGCTGACCGAGTACCGCATCGTCACGGCGGCGGGTCCGCGGACGGCGCGGATTGTCGGCGGTCTGCTGGGGCATTGGGGCGTCTGGACGCGGCGGGCGGTGGAGTTGCTGGCGGAGTGCCAGGCGATTGTCCGCGCGAACGCCGCCGTGCCGCAGGCGATGCTCACCCGGGCGATCGAGGTCACGGACGCCAACGCCGCCTTCTTCGATGCCGCCAACGGCTATGCGGGGTGCATTCCCGGCATCCACGAGGTGTTGCGGCGGCAGGGCTTGCTGCCGGGCACCTGGTGCCTGAATCCCCACGAGCGGCTTTCACCGGGCCAGTCGGAGGAGATCGACCGCGTCTACGCCGCCTATCCCCTCATGAACGACGATGCCTTCGTCGCCGCCCATCGCGATGAATGGCTCGACGTATAAGGAGCGGTGAGCGGTGAAGAACCGCAGAATGCCGAATTACGAACTCCGAATGTCGAAGGGAGGCATCCGCAACGGCTCGCTTTCCTCGATATTCTGCGGTTGGCGCTTCCGGGTTTCGCGTGGGATTTGTCATTGACCACACGCGCACAAACGCCGAAGGCCGGTTCAAGCGGGTCGACTAAGCGTATCCGATAAAGGGTGGGGACGAAGTGTGCGACGAAGTGTACGGTTAAATGTTTGCTCCGCAATTTCCATACTTACTCGAACACTTAACCGATCCCTTAACCGCTCCCTTAACCGCGAGACTTACGCGGATACGCTTACCCGATCCGCTTCTTCGATCCGACTCAACAGCGCCATTCATCAACAGGAAATCCCACGCTAAACCCGGAAGCGCCCTGCGGTTGGATATTCTGCGGTTTTGCCGGAAGAAGACACGGCATTGGGGACCCGCCAGCCAGCGGCCAGTGCAACACTGGCCGCTGGCTGGCGGGAGCAAAAAACATTCGCCATCATGATTGTCGCTGCGGGCGAATTCGGGTATTCTACCCATTGTGAAACCCGAGCGCACACGACACATCCAGATCCCCCCCTCCGAGCGCGAAGCGGGCGCGCACACAGGGGATGATGTGTCGCGCACCGTCTGCCTCCCGGAAGAGCCGGCCGCCGAAACCGGCGCCGAGGGTGAAGCGCCCTTTCCACCAGGGGCCGACCTCTACACGCTCTACGCCATCCAGGCCAAGATCGGCGATGGCGGCATGGGGGTCGTCTATCTCGCGAAAGACCGGCGGCTCGGGCGCTTCGTGGCCATCAAACGGCTCAACCACGCCGCCCAGACCAATGCCGCCTTGCGCCGCCGGTTCCTCCAGGAAGCCCGCGCCGTCGCCGCCCTCAACCACATTCACATCGTCCACATCTACGCCCTGGGCGAGGATGCGGAGGGGCCGTACATCGTCATGGAGTATGTCGCGGGCCCCAGCGCCGCGACGGGCAGCCGCGAACTCGCGCAGGAGGGGCAGCCCAACACGCCGCTGTCGCTGGACCGGCAGGTTTCCAACGACGGACAATACACGGTCAACGAAGCCATCGACCTGCTGGTCAAGATCAGCAAGGCGATCGCCTATGCCCATGCCAACGGCGTGATCCATCGCGATCTCAAGCCCTCCAACATTCTGCTCGACACGACCAGTGAACCCAAGATCGTCGATTTCGGCCTGGCGCGGCTGATGTGCGAAGGGGAGAGCAAGCTCACCGGTCCGGGCGAGAAGCTGCTTTCGCTGGGCTATGGCGCGCCGGAGCAGGAGCACGACGCGAGCGTCACGGATCATCGGGCCGACATCTACGGGCTGGGCGCCCTGCTCTACTTCGCCATCACCGGGCAGAATCCCCGCTACTTTCGCGAACAGGACATCCCGCTCGCGCTGCGCGAAGTGCTGGTCAAGGCCCTGGCGACCGACCGCGAACAGCGCTGGAGCAGCGCCACGGAGTTTCTGGAAGCCCTGCGGGCGGTTCAGTCGCGCACCCGCGTGGAGCAGCCCACGGCCAAGACGACGTGGCGCTGCAAATGGTGCGACACCGTCAATCCTTTGACGATCCGCTTCTGTTCGGAATGCGGCTGGGATGGAAGCGAGAGCTGTCCCGAATGCGGCGCCGAACGCTTCGTCGGTGTCCAGTATTGCGGCAGCTGCGGCGCCGACACCCGCGTCTACGAAACCATTGCCATGCTGATCCACCGCATGCAGGGCGCCATGGAGGCGGGCGAGTTCGAACGCGTCATTACCCTGGCCACGCGGGCGCAGGGGTTCGAACCGGCCGGACCCTCGGGACGCGCCCTGCTGAAGGCGATCCAGCAGCTTCGCGAGCAGGCGCAGCGGCAGATCGCCCGGCGCGACCAGCTCAAGGGGCTGATTCCCATGGAGATGCGCGCGGAGAATTACGAACGCGCCCAGGAATTCATCAAGGAGTTCCGCGCGTTGAGCGGCAACCAGCCGTTGTTCAGCGACCAGGAGCAGACCCTGCCGGATCTGCTGGTCAAGCGCGACCTCAAGCATGCGCGGCGGGCCTGCAAGGATCATGAATGGAGCTACGCCATTCACCTCTGCGACAACCTGCTGGCCAAGATCGCCCCGGAAAACCCGGAATGCCTGACGTTGCGGCGATCGATCCTCCGCCGGCGGCGGCGGCGGCATCTCGGCCTGGGCGTGCTGACCACCACCCTCGTCCTGGCGGTCTACCTGCTCACGCTTCCGATTCTCGCGCGCCTATTCAAACCCGGCTTGCCGCGCCTGCTGAACATCGCCTGGCGGCCCGCACGCTGGGCCTACGAATCCACGTCCATCGGCAAGCCGCTCTCCGCCTATGCCCGCTTGCTGGGTGCGAAGAACCTGGCAGCGCCGTTCGCCACGTCCGTCTCGCCTCCGGGTGCTACCGACTCGCCCCGTGCGGCCTTGCCCGATCCCGAAGCGATGATGCAGTTGCTGAAGACCTACACGGATCAATTGCGGGACGTGGCCAACGAGAAGAACCGCTATGCCGAATCCTGGCCGGCCCTGTACCGCCAGGAACTCGATACGCTCTTGGAGCGCCGGCGCAGCGCGGGCGACTACGAAGCCTGGAATGCCATCAGCAACGAAAGCCAGCAATTCGAGCAGAACCGCGCGATCGGAGCAATCGACGAAAACGAGAATGCCGAATTGACCGTCCTGAAGAAGAAATACCGCAGCCAGGCCGATGGCGCGCGCATCGAGTATGCACGCCGCATCGTCGCTGCGACCAAGAAATACCTTAATGACCTGACGAATCTGCAGAGCACCTACACGAAGGACGCCAAGATGCACGAGGCGACCCTCGTGAACAACGAGATCCGCCGCGTCCGCGCCACGCCCGACTACATCGAGGCGGATGGCATCGTGGCGGACTTCGGCTCGCTGGTCGAGACGGAGAAGCCCGTGCCGCTGCGCCCGGGCGAGCGGCTCGCGGAACTCCAGCCGCTGCGCAAGCGCTACGATGACCAGCTCGTGGCGACGGAAGCCGACTTTGCACGCAATCAGTCCCTGTGGCCGGAGAAGTACCTGCAGGCGCTGAACACCCTGCTGATGCAGTTCCAGAGCGCCGGCGATTTCTCGGGGTGGGAGTCGGTGAAGAACGAGATCGACCGGTTCGAGGTGGATCAACTGCTGCTGCCCAACCAGCTCGCCGTCGAACCCCTGCGGCTGCTGGAAATCCAGCGCCAGCACTTGACGTTCCTGAAGGGCTATCGCGAAGCCCGGGCGCGCGGCATCGTGAGTCTTGCGGACGAGCAGATCAAGACGCTGACGGGACTGCAAAGCAAATACACCAAGGCGGGCGACATGGAGTCCGCCGGGGAAGTCAACGCCGAGATCCGCCGCATCCGCAGCGCCCCCGAGGTCCTGGCGGCGCAGGCGGAGCTGACGCCGCTTCCCGCGCATCCGGCGGAGACCACCGGAAAATAAGGCTCGGCGCGGACCCTGTCCGGGCGTCGGGAAAGGTGGTACTGCATGGCGGTCCCTTTCTGTTTCGAGAACGAGGACGAGGACGAGGACGAGGACGATGTTCTATCCGTGCCGATCATAATTCAAGCTACGGCTAGAG
>CAZQKI010000258.1:0-5822 GCA_964592855.1 uncultured Lentisphaerales bacterium | reverse complement strand
TGACAAAGCACGCGACAAAGAAACGGCAGTGAATTACCAGCCGGAACTACGGCTTCATTCGCTTACCGCCGGGGACGGCGGGGTCCAGTGCTTTCCATGTCGCCGAGGAAGCGGGTCGGGTAAGGGTATCCGCTCAAGCGTGGCGACGAAGTGTTCGGTTAAGACTTTCCGCATCGTCCTCGTCCTCGTTCTCGATATTTTGCACCGAGGACGAGAACGAGAACGAGAACGAGGGTGCCACGGCGCCCTTCATCGCGCCGGCCGCCTCGCGCACGGCCTTTCGGAGTAGGACGGTGCTCCTGCGCCGTCCGGTAACTGCACATTTGCCAGGACGGCCCGGAGGACCGTCCTACGTCGAGCGATTCCCCCGTTTCCTCGGTTCCAGCGGGTGTACCGCCACCTTCTACTCGTACACCTACTCGTACACTCACATCTTGCCCCATCTCAGTTCGTCGGACCTGCTTTGTCGTAAACTTTGTCGACTAAGCTTGCGACAAAGTTTGTTCTTCTGCTTGATCCAACTGGCGGCCTCACTGAACCCTTGCCACTCTGCGAGTCAACGAACTTGCACCCTTGGCTGTCTTTCTGCTGTACTTTATCCCCCTGCATGAATAGGATTCGCTCCCGTTTCCAGCACATCGGGACGGCAAGGGGGCCATGCGCATGCAGGGCCGCCGGGCAAGGCCCCCGATGCAGGATCAAACGGAGCACATCATCATGTCGGACAAGACAACCAAGATTCTCTTCCAGGGCGACTCCATCACTGACGCGGGGCGTTCGCGCGATGCCGCCTGTCCCGCCAACGCGGGACTGGGAACGGGCTATCCCCATCTGATCGCGGGCAAACTTTTGAGTCTGCGGCCGCAGCGCGGGTACCAGTTCACCAATCGCGGCATCAGCGGCAACCGGGTGGTCGATCTCTATGCGCGCTGGAAGTCCGACGCCCTGAACCTGGCCCCCGACCTGATCAGCATCCTGATCGGCGTCAACGACACCTGGCATGAATTCGGCAGCAGCAACGGCGTCGAGGTCGACCGCTATGCCGTCGTCTACCGGATGCTGCTGGAATGGACACGCAAGGCCCTGCCCAAAACCAAGCTGGTCATCTGCGAACCGTTTGTCCTCCCCATCGGTGCGGTTGCCCAGGCGTGGCTCCCCGAGATGGAGGCCCGTCGCGCGGTCTGCGCGCAGCTTGCCGGCGACTTCGATGCCCCCTTCGTCCCCTTCCAGGCGATGTTCACCGATGCCGTCAAGGAGGCGCCCGACGCCTATTGGCTGGGCGACGGCGTCCATCCCACCGTGGCGGGTCACATGCGGATGGCCGATCTTTGGATCAAGACCACGCAGGCGATCCTTTGAAGCGTTGAAGCCCGCTCTACCGGATTACGATGATGGTGCCCATGGGCGGCGGGGTGATGAATGCAACCGTTCCCCGATCACCGTCTAACGTATTGTCGCCTTTGATCCCACCTGCAACGCTGACCGCTCCCTGATAGGAGGAAACGGCGTTCGTGTCAATGAGCATGTTGGAGAAGTTGCCCGCCAGCAGCGAGGCGCGTACAGGCGGAGACATGGACGGCCCGTACCACACGGCGATTCGTCCGCCACCGCCGGCGCCGGTCCGCTTATCGCCGGCTGGCCCTCCGGCCGCCGACAGAACTGCGTTCGCGCTGCCGGTCAACTTAAGGCATGCGATCAGAATTCCGCCCCCTGAGCCCGCGCCGACCTGATGATAGGTACTCCGGCCACCCGCGCCATTCGCGAGTATCTGTCCCTCCAGCGTCACGTTTCCGGAGGCATTCACATAAACCAGGCCGCCGCCGAAACCTGCAGCTTCGACGCCGGTGCGTTTGCCGCCGCCGCTTCCGGGTGATAACGGCACGTAGGGGTTTCCATTGGCCGGTCCTCCTGCGGAATACGAGCTGTCTGCGCCTGCGCCTCCATAGCCGCCACCGCCCGTATATGCGCCGTCGGCCTGGGCCTTGCCCGGTCCGCAACCGCCCTTGTATCCGCGACCGGAGGCATTGATGCCGGCATTGATCTGCAAAATCTCGAGGTTACGCATCTCAAGCAGCACCCCGCCGCCATTGATCGGATCCGTATGCGGCTTCAGCCAGGCGCCGTTGCCGCAGATCTTGACATCGTTTGCCACATCCATGATCGAGCCGTACGCCGTGGTTCCATTCGTTGGGTTGCCGTAGATCGACAGCACGCCGTTGTTGGTCAGCGTGAGGTCGCCGCCGCAGGCAATGGAGCCCATCACGCCCAACTCCGCGTTCGCGCCGATCATGATGTCGCCCGCCACGTCAAGCTGAAACCCCTGCGGGCCGAGACGAAGGCTGTTGTTGGTAAGATGCACCTGCCCGAGGGACCAGGTGGTCGCCGTTCCTGCCTGCAAGACCGTCTTCGTGAACTGGTTGTTCGACGGTATCCCTGCCAACACGGTTTCATCGGCAATGTAAACCGTTCCCCAGTCGGCCAGCCGCGTTCGAAAGGAATCATCGGACGGTGCAATAGAGTATCCGGTTCCAGAGGACTTCGGCGACGTCGCGAAACGCACCAGCAGCGGGCAGTCTACCGTGCCCCCGACCACGGCGATCCGTCCGCCTCCCCCGTCCCCGCTCCGCCAGCTTCCGGCTTTGCCTCCGTCGGCCTGGAGCAGTCCGGCTGCGTTGCCCGCGAATTTGGCTGCGTGAACAAGGATTGTTCCGCCGGCACCCCCACCTCCAGATGTGCCACTTCCATCTTGTCCGTTCGCGGTGATTGTTCCGTTCACCGTCGCCATGCCGCCCGCCTCGATGCGCACGACGCCACCGCCCCTCCCACCCTGGCTCGCATTTCCTCCGCCGCTGCCGGGCTGTACGGGTTCCGTCAGGCTGTCACAGACCCCTCCGCCATTGTTGTACCCAAAGCCCCCCTGGCCGCCATGTCCGCTGCCGCCAGCATATGATCCACTTGCGGCGCCTGCGCCCGGACCTTTGTTGGGCAGATAGCCCAAGTTATCCACATTGATCGTGCCGGGGGCGGTCAGCGTGAAGTCGTTCTGGCAGACGATCCAGACCCGATTGGACATCTCCGTATCGGCAAAGGCACTAGCCACCGTCAGGCTGCCGCCCGCGATGCCGACATCGGCCGCACGGATCCGCGAGTGCCAGTTGGTGAACACGACTTTCCCCGCCGTCATGACGAACGACCCGAGGTTGGCCGTCTCGTCGGCCAGCGTGATCACGGCGTTGGCCACCGAAACGGTCACGGACTCCCCGGCGCCGGGAACGCCCGCAGGGTTCCAGTTTTCGTCCACATGCCAATTGCCGGCCGCAACACTCCATGCTTTGGCCTCGGCACGCCGGCACGGCAAAACGGCCGCCGCCAGCATCCCCGCCGCCAAAACCCCAAAACGAACTCGTCGCATGCTGCTTTTCATCGTCGCCTCTTCCTTCTGTTTCGCGCCCTAACGCTTCCCTAACGGACCTGCAGATGAAGCGTCGAACGGAACGTCTCGACTATGGCGAATGAATCGGCAAACGTCAAATTAGTATTCTGTCAGTTTGCTGTGCATTTGTATTTCATACAGCGGAAACGTGCCCAGCGGCGCGGCCTGGCACCCCCTGCGCTGGGGAGCAGAGGTCGATGGAAAGCCGGATCAGTTGTTCTGACGGTCGAAGTCGAGCAGCTGGCAGGCATGGGGGCCGAGTTTGGCCGTCACGCGGTCGCCCGTGATCCGGATTGTTTCATCGGTCCAGAAATTGCGCGCTTGGACCGCGTGGATGCCGTGCGGCGCCAGATCGAGGGTGACCTCCCCGGCGGTGTCCGCCCAGTTGATCAGCAGCGTGCGGAATCCCGCAGGCGTCCGCTGGAGCCAGCGGGTGGGAAGGGCCGACGTGAAGAGGTCCAGCGGGATCGGCGCGCTGCCGCGCGGCGCGGCGACGGTGCGGCGGAGGAGGTCGAGTCCCTTTTCGTTGAGCGTGGGGAGCTTGTCGGAAAGGTTGACCGCTCCGCCGTTGATCGTGACGAGGCTCAGCAGGACCTGCGCTTCGTGGTGTCGGATAGAGTCGAAACCCTCGCTCCACGTGCGGCCGGATTCATGCTGCTTGCGTGTTTCATCGGCCGTGACGACGACGTAGAGGCAGCGCAGGCGGCCGCGGTCGGGGTCCTTGGAAGTGTCGGGACCGCGGCAGACCGCGAAGTCGGGGTCGGTGATCCAGACGCGGTTCGAGGCCCAGAAGCGGGCCGCGAGCGACACGGCGTTCGTGCACGTCTCATGCCAGGTCGCATGAATGTCCGACCCGGCCCGGACCACCTGAACCAGGTCGTTGCCGCCGTCGTAGACATAGCCGCAGCCCATGATGGTGGCGCGGCCGTCGACCGCCTGCCTGATCGGGGTGATGATCTCGCGCATCATCGTCGCGCGCGGGACATTGCGGTGGAAGCGCCGGGCCTTCAGGGTCTGCGCCAGGAAGTCGAGCTTGAAGTAGCCGTAGCCCATGTCCGCATAGCGCTTGAAGAGATCGTACAGCCACTTCTTCGTGTCGTCGCGCGTCGGGTCGATGATGAAGCCGTAGCGGCGCATGCATTCGAAGCAGAGGCAGGGGTCGCCGCCTTCGCTTTGCGCCAGCATCTCGGTGTGCCACTGGGCGATGCGGCTGTGGGGCTCCGCCGCCGTCGGGCAGATCCAGAGTCCGGGGACGAAGTGCATCTTCCGCAACTTCTTCGCCAGCGAGGCCATGCCGCTCGGGAAGAGGGAGTTGGCCTCCCATTCGCCGTAGCAGTACTGCCAGCCGTCGTCCACGATCACCCGCTTCACGTGCTTGCCGAGGACGGGATCCGAGGCGATGAATTCGGCATTGGCGAGGACTTCGTCCTCGGTGATCGTCCAGCGGTAATAGTCCCAGCTGTTCCAGCCCACGGGCTGGGGCTCGACCGGGAGCGGCGTGGTGACCTGCGCATCGCCCCAGGCGGTCAGGATGTCGAAGCCGTTGACCACGGCGGCGAGGGTGAGCGTCTCGGCGACCAGTTTCTTGGCGCCGGGAAATTCGAAGCGCGTGCCGGCCTGCAGGTTGGCGATGGTGCGGCCGTTGATGTCGCCCTTCACGCACGAGACGTGCTCCTGCCGCAGGCGGTGCGAGAGGTGGAGCTTGGCCGCGGGAAGCGAAATGACGCATTGGAAGTGGCTCGTGAAGTCCTTCTCGGCATCCGCCGAGGGGAGCGGCCAGATCCGGCAGCCACCCATGGAGCGTCCGTGGCTCAGGAGGTGGGTGGCTTGCTTCAGCTTCACGCCGGCCAGGGGGGCGATCTCGACCCAGCGGTACTTCGCCTTGGCAGCCAGCGCGAGATTCAGCGTGAGTGAATCGTCCTGCCCGAGCTTTGCGGCTTGAATCTCGAGCGTCAAGGCGCCCAGCGACGAACGGGCGGTGAGCCGCAACCGGTTCGGGCGGCAAACGGTGCAAGCCAGCCCGACGGCAAATTCCTGCGCAACGGTCTCGCACGCCACCGCGATCCGGCAGGCGTCGAGCTTCAGCACCGGCGTCGCGATGGCGAAGGAACGGCCGTCGGCGGAGATCGTCACCGAATAACCGTTTGAAAAGCTGAATGGGGTGAGCTTGGGCATGGCGGCGCTTCCTTTGAATTTCGTTGGCGACAGAGCATATCGAACGCGCAATCAGAAGCAAGGAGTATTTATCGGCCAGAGTTAGGCGTTAGGCGTTAGAGGTTAGGTCATCAGCCGCGCACGCACGAGCGTCCTTGATACCGAGCAGAGGCTCGGCCTGGTCGCGCCACTGGGCAGGCATTCCTGCCTGTCCAGAAGCTCTAACCCCTAATGC
>CAZQKI010000257.1:0-5864 GCA_964592855.1 uncultured Lentisphaerales bacterium | reverse complement strand
CCTGAACCCTGTCTCCTGATCCCTCGGGGCTCGGCAACGAAGTTGACGCGCACCCTTGAACGCCGTCGGTGAATCGGAGAACTCGACGTTAAGCGGATGAACTGCTAGTATCCGGTTCCTATCAACACCCTATCAGGAGTGAACCATGGAAGCGAAGATCAAGGCCAAACTGGAAGAGCTGCGCGGCATGCTGCAGGCGGACGGCGGCGATTTGGAAGTCGTCAAGATCGAAGGGAAGACCGTTTTTCTCCGCCTGCGCGGTGCCTGCGGCTGCTGCCCCCACGCCCAGATGACCATCAAGAACGGCATCGAGCGGACACTGCGCGAATCAATTGACGGCGAGATCGTCGTCGAACGCGTCAGTTGAACCAGGGATAGACGTGCGGCACGAGCAGCCAGTCCCGGACCCCGTAGGTCAGGACCAGCGCGTAGCACGAGGCGAACACGTCGTCCAGCACAATGCCGGCCCCCCCCTTGACGCGCTGAATCTGGCGCGCGGGGGTGGGTTTGAGAATGTCGCAGATCCGGCTGAGGACGAAGGCCGTTCCCAGCAGGATCAATCCCTGCGCCACCAGGCCCTCCCGCAGCATGCGGACGATGGGCAGTCCAATCACGCAGATCGGCAGGGTCAGATATTCGTCCGCCACGATGCGGCCGTCGTCCTTCTTGCCCAGCACCCGCTCGGCCGCATCGCAGACGGGAATGGCGAGCAGCGCCAGCAGCGCGCAGCAGGCGATCTGCCAGTAGAGGTGCGCGTAAAGGACCGAGAATCCCAGGGCCAGCGGCACGCCGAGCAGGGCGCCGCAGGTTCCCGAGGCGACGGGCGCATAGCCCAGTCCGAAACCCGTGGCGACCGCGAGGGTCGCCCGCTCCAGAAACGTTCGCTCAGACATTACTGGGCACCCGGGGTCAGCTCGCGGATCAACGCCAACAGCTCGGCCTGTTCGGCAGGCGGCAGCTCGCTGCGCCGCAGTTGGATCTTGCTGATGATTTCACGCGCCTTGACGATGTTGCCTTTCTGCTTGAGCAACTTGGCCAGGTTCAAATGGACGCGCAGATCGTCCTGGAAGATTTCCAGCGCCTTGCCGTAGGCGATTTCGGCCTCGTTCCAACGCCGCGTCTCGGCCAGCACACCGCCCAGCGTATCCCACGCGAAGTAGAGGTCGGGCGAGAGTTCGATCGCCGCCCGCGCCTGGCGTTCGGCCTCCTCGAAGTTGCCGCTCCGGCGCAGCAGTTCGGCCAGATCGTTCAAGGCGGCCGCCGACTTCGACTCGCTCACGCTGCGACGAAGGTAGTCCTCGGCCTCGGCCCGCTTGCCGCGCCCCAGCATCAGCGAACCCATGATGTAATTGGCGAAGCCGTGATTGCGGTTGATGCGGAGGATCTGGCGGGCATGCACTTCCGCCGAGGGCTTGTCGTCCATCAGGAAGTCCAGCCGCAGGATCCACTCGATCAGCATCGGCAGGCCCGGACGGAGCACGGCGGCGCGCTCGAAGGAGTCGCGGGCCTTGCGGTAGAAGGCCTTGCCCTTCTGGTAGGCCAGCTGTCCGCGGGTGATCTGAACCAGATAGTTGTCGGGGGTCCCGGCCACCGACTCCATTTTCGGCAGGATACGGCGCTCCACTTCGTCGAAGTCCTTCATCTGCATCATGGCGATGGCCAGCATCCCCAGCGCCTGCATGTTCTTGGGTTGGATCTCCGTGATCTCCGTCAGTTTGATGCGGGCCTGCTCCGGGTTGTTGGCCGCCAGGTCGACGGCCGCACGTTCCATGGTCAACGCGGTCCGGTCGACGCCCGCCGAACCGGCGCGTTCCAGCCAGGCGCGCGCCTTGTCGAGCGCCCCGCGGCGCGTTTCGATGCGGGCCATCGAAACCAGTGCCCGCTGGTTGTCGGGCTCGCTCTTGAGGATCTCTTCATAGATGGCCTCGCCGCGTTCATCCTCGCCCTGCTGGATGAAGATATCCGCCATGTCCACGCGGACGCGGGTTCGCGAAGCCAGGGTTGTCGAAATGGCTTCCGCGCGCTCCAGGCCGGCCATGGCCATGCCGGGTTGGCCGGAAAGCGCCCAGGTCCAGCCCAGCTGGGCAAAGAGGACGGGAGAGCGGACATAGCCGAAATAGCGCGAGAGCGACCAGACCGGCAGGCGGCGCGCCATGTTGTCGACAAAATCCTTGAGTTCCTTCTCGATCATCGGCTTGTCCTGCGGCATGAACTCGGGATCGCGGTTCAGCATCTCGGCCATGTTCAGCAAGGCGCTGATGTTTTCCACGTCGATGTTGCGGACGATCTTGTAGACCTGATAGGCCTCGTCCCGGCGGCCGAGATCCTCGAGGAGGACGCCGGTGTTGTTCGCCACGAAGCCGACTTGGCGGCGCACCGCACCGCGATAATCGGCAACGGGATCACGGACCCCGCGCGACTTGGCCAGCATTTTCGCCATACGGGTCCAGAAGGCGCCATAGTCCTTGAGATAATTGACATCCTTCAGCTCATCGCGATTGACCACGCCGACGAAACCGAAATAATTGGGCGCAACCGTCCAGCCGGCACCGACGATCAGGTCGGGGGCGCTCATGATGGCAAGCCGGGCGGCGAGATCCGGGGTCTCCTCCATCCAGTCCTGAATGAAGGCCATGATGCCGAGGTCGAGGACGTTCTTCAACCGGACCTTGTCCTCGGCCTTGAACTCGGGCTCCTGGTCCACCAGCTTCTTGACCTGGCGGATATAGATCGGATTGTCGTTCTTATGGAGCGCCAGGATCTTCAAGGGCTGTCCGCGGCGCGCGGCCTCGATCCGCAAGTGGTTGTCGAACATGCCGTCCGACACCACCCACGGCCGGCCGGCCAGGTGGTCGAGCAGCTCCCGCGCACAGGCATCCGCAAAGGCGCCGCGCCGGCCGCTCGCCTCGAAGCCGTTGATGATCGAGGTGACGATCACCACGACGGCCAGGCTCGAGGCAAATGCATACCCCAGCCAGGCCCCCAGGCGCACCTGCATGGCTTTGGCCGGACTGGCGCCCGAACGGGACATCAGCACACGGTAGTTTGCCGCCAGCAGGTACCAGTAGGCGACGAGGTATCCCGCCACCATCGAAGTCATCGCGTACAACATCACGGGCAGGCCGCCGCGGCTGCGGAGCACACCCCAGGGTGAAACCGGGGCATTGCCCAGAATCGCAACCACGATGATCGTCAACGCAGCATGAAAGAGGTACAGGCTCCACTCACGCGTTTCATTCAGTGAACGGCGGGCGATCAGTTGCGTCGCAAGCCACGGCACGACGATGAGCAGGATGATCAACAGCCATCCCACCCGCGGAAGCGCGAACTGCATGGTATTGACATGGTCGCGCAGCATGGTGCGCACCACGCTCCAGAAACCCTCATACCCTCTCAAGGTCAGATCGCCCGCCTGGTAGAACCGGTTGGCCACGATCAAAGAGAAACTGAGACCGACAAGCGCGAAGAATCCGAACAGGAACAGACGCCACAATTTGAGACTGTCCCGTTGATAGAGGTCGTACAGGAAATAGAAGACGAACACGGGGGCGAAGGGGATGAAGATCACGCTCTCGACGGTGCAGACGCCATACAGGATGGAGAAGACGATGCCCAGCAGAATATGGCCGCTTTTCAGAAAGAGGATGAACAGGTGCGTCATCAGCAGCAGCAGCATGAAATCGAAGGACTGGAAGTGGAGCCGCGTCGAAACCATCCAGAACGGCACGCAGAAGGCCAGCGCGGCGGCGGCCACCGTTCCCGCCAGCACCGATGCGACCACGGCATTCTCGGCCATGTCGTTGTCGGGGTTGATGACCCGGTGGATCATCTTGGAGACCAAATTGTACAGCAGTCCGACGCAGACAACCCCGCACAGGGCGCTGAAAAGATTCAGCCGGTAGGCGCTGATCGGGACCCCGCTCACCCATTTGACGATCACCCCCCAAATGGGATGCGCCGGGGCGATCATCGGCTCCAGGCCCGTATACGTGGCCATCAGGGAGGCGGACTGTCCCGGGAAAACACCAGCGGAAAGCGTCAGGAGAAAAACAAGCAACGCCAAACCCGCCGTGCCCCACCCGCCGATGAGATCCAACCGGCGTTTCCACAGTCTACATGCGTCCAAGTCTCGTTTCATGCCTTGCCTCTCAATTGACTCACCATCCAGATCAGGAATTGCATCATGTCAAAATCAGCGCCGGAGGGCAAGCATTCGTATCCCTTTGCCGTTGTCCGGCCCAGCCAATTGCGCTTGCGAAAACCGCGTCCGTTGCGCATAATGCCCGTTTCTCATCTTAGACCTGTGAAGGATATCATTCATGCAAACCCTCGCTTTACGCCTTTACGGCGAAAATGACCTGCGCCTCGAGCGTTTCGACCTTCCGGAAATGGCCGACGACGAGATCGTTGCGGAAATTGTCTCGAACAGCATCTGCATGTCGGACCACAAGGCCGCCGAACAAGGCGGACGGCACAAGCGCGTCCCCGACGATTGCGCGACCCATCCGATCATTCTGGGCCATGAGTTCTGCGGCCGCCTGGTCAAGGTCGGACGGAAGTGGCAGTCGCGCTTCAAGGCGGGCGAGAAATTCGCCATCCAGCCCGCCCTCAGCATGGCCGGCCGCGAGCACATCGCCCCGGGCTATTCCTACCCCTATATCGGCGGCCATGCCACGCATGTCGTCATCCCCCGCGAAGTGATGGAGCTGAACTGCCTGCTCCCCTACAGCGGCGACGCCTTCTTCAAAGCCTCCCTGGCCGAGCCGGTCTCCTGCATCATCGGCGCCTACAAGACCAACTACCACTACACGTCGGGCACGTACGTCCACCAGATGGGCATCCGCGCCGACGGCGCCATGGCCGTCCTCGCCGGCGCCGGCCCGATGGGGCTCAGCTCGGTCGACCTCGCCTTGCACGACAAGAACCGTCCCAAGGTCCTCGTCGTCACCGACATCGACCAGGGACGCCTCGACCGCGCCGCCTCGATCTTCACCCCCGCCGACGCCGCCGGGCTCGGGGTTGCGCTGCACTATGTCAACACCACGGCCACCCCCGATCCCGTCGCCGCGCTGCGCGCCCTGACCCCTGGCGGCAAGGGCTTCGACGACGTCTTCGTCTTCGCGCCCGTCGCGCCGCTCGTCGAGCAGGCCTCCGCCTTGCTCGGCCTCAACGGTTGCCTCAACTTCTTCGCCGGCCCGACCAAGACGGACTTCTCCGCCAAGATGAACTTCTACGATGTCCACTACATGGGACACCACGTCGTCGGCTCGTCCGGCGGCAACATGGAGGATCTGCAGGACGCCCTCCGCCTGATGGGCGAGAATCTGATCAACCCCGCCGTGATGGTCACGCACGTCGGCGGCATCGACTCCGCCGCCGAAACGACAATCAAGCTGCCGACCATCCCGGGCGGCAAAAAACTAGTCTACACCCACATCTCCATGCCGATGACCGCCATCGCCGACTTCGCGGCACTGGGAAAGACCGACCCGCTCTTCGCCGGTCTTGCGGGAATCTGCGCGCGCAACCGGGACCTCTGGTCCGTCGAAGCCGAGCAATACCTGCTGGCCAACGCCAGCAAAATCACGAAGTAGGCCGCCCCATGCGTTCAGCGTAACGCGTTTACGAGGACGATGCGGCAAGTCACCTACTCGAACCTTCTTGTACGCCTCCGCGAACACTCGACAAAACTTGAGACAAAGATCGGGACAACGATCCGGAGCCCCCGATATTTGCTCAATCGCCCACCGCTCGCGCCCGGATCGATGCGTCCGCAAAGTAGCGCGGGACGTATCGGACCGCGCAGATTCACCCGACGGTGGACGGTCCCACCACACGTACTCGTACACCTACTCGTACACGCG
>CAZQKI010000256.1:0-5878 GCA_964592855.1 uncultured Lentisphaerales bacterium | reverse complement strand
CGGTTTTCATGCGCCGCTATCGCGGCCATGAAAACCGCAGGCTCCACTTTGGTTATACATCGGGCGGCGGCGGACGGATCGCGGTTTGGCCCCGCATGCCACCTGCGGCCGCGGCGCAGCGGATCGCCTCGACCAATATCTCCAGTCTGATACATGCCCATTCCATCGCTTCTTTTGCCGGCGATCTCGACAGCGGTGTTCCGGTCTCGACGACCAACCCGCAGGCCGAAGCCGGCACGGCGGGCTTTTATGCGGTCGGCACCACCCTCTTCATGGTCCGCTAATGCGGGTGGAGCGTCGGCGAAGTGCGCGAGACGGTGTTGACGGCAATCGGTCGGTGACGGGGGTGCGAGTGAAGCGCATGGGGCGAGGGCAAAGCGAAAAAGCGGAGGTGGCGCTGAAGCCGGGGCTGAAGCCCCTGACAGGCTTCCGCCTGAAGGCGGAACTCCGGCAAAGAGGCTGGGTACGCTAGTGTTTTTTTTCATGCAGACGCCGAGGTCGGAGTCCCGGCTTCAGCCGGAAGCTAGCAACGGCCTTCAGGCCGGGGTAGGAGGCAGGAACCGGTTGTCCTTGCGCGCTGACATTGCAGCCCCAGTTTGCTTTCGCCCGCTCTTCCATGCGTTTCATTCGCGCCCCTGACACCAGCCGATTGACACCGATGCTCGCATGTCAGATACTGAAAGCCATGAACGCGAAGCATTTCTACGATTGGAAGCCATGGCGATAATCGACGCCAACATCGGCCTGGGTCGCTTTGCGGCTTCGTCGGCGCTCCATTTCGCCACGGCGGTCGAGCTGCTGGCGTACATGGATCGTCTCGGCATCGGCGAGGCGCTGGTCTACAGCACCGTGGCGCGTGAGTGCGGACCCGAATCGGCGAACGAGTGGCTGGTGCGCGAGCTGGCGGGGCATCCGCGGCTCCATCCCTGCCTGACGCTCGTTCCGGCCGATCCGTCGCTGGAGCCCGCGCTGGCCCGCATGCGGCAGGCGGGGATCGTCTGCGGACGGGTCTTTCCGCGTGGCGGACATTTCTCCGTCCGTCCGTGGTGCCTGGGTCCGGTGGCGGAGGGGCTTCTGAAGCTGCCGCGGGGCGTGCTGTTCCTCGATTTCGAACTCAGCGGCTGGGGCGATGAATCGATTGACTGGCCGGGCGTCCGGGAGTTGTGTCTCGCCTATCCCGCCCTGCCGGTGGTGGTCTGCGGCTGCACGGTGGCGGCGCCGCGTCTCTACGACCGTCTGCTGGGCGAGTGCCGGAACCTCCACATCGAGATCAGCCGGCTGCATGTGGCGGGCGAGTTGGAGCGGCTGTGCGCCGCCGGCTTCGCCGAGCGGGTGCTGTTCGGCAGCGACGGTCCGGTCCAGTTCGCGGGGGGCGTGCTGTCACAGGTCCGTTGCGCGCGGCTGGGCGACGGCGACCGCGCCCGGATCCTAGGCGGGAACCTGGCCCGGTTGCTGGGGGCGCCCGTGTCCCGATGTACCGTGACCTCCGACGCTCCGGCGGCGGACCGGGCCATCGACATGCACGTTCATTACGGGCGGTGGCACCATTCGGTCTGCGGGCCGGGCGATGCCGACGGCATGGTGTCGGAGATGGACCGCTGCGGCATCGGCCAGGCGGTGCTCACCTCCATCTTCTCCTGCTACGGGGACGTCGGCGGGGGGAATGCGGCGGTGGCTGCGGCGTGCCGGCGCCATCCGACGCGTCTCTTCGGCTACATCACGATCGACCCGAAACATCCCGGCGAGATGGAAGCCGAGCTGCAGCGCCACGGCGCCGACGCTGCCTTTCGCGGACTGAAATTCCACTGCGGCACCCATGCCGTCCGGCTCGACGACGAGCGGTATGCGCCCGCGCTGAACGGTGCCGACCGGCGGGGCTGGCCCGTGCTGATCCACCACGGGATGGGCGATCCCGCGCCGTGGGTGCGTTGCTGCGAGCGCTACCCGAAAGCCAAGCTGCTTGCCGCGCACGCCGGCGGCATGACGATGAACGAAGGGTGGGAGGCGCGCTTCCTGCAGATGTGCCGCTCCCATGCCAACCTCTACCTGGATCTGGCCTCGAGCCGCCTGGCGCCCGGTGTGCTGGAGCAGTTGGTTGCGGCGGTCGGCGCGGAACGGGTTCTCTACGGCTCCGACTATCCTCTCTTCGATTTCGGTTATGAGCGCGGCCGCGTCGACTATTCCCTGCTATCCGCGGATGACCGGGCGAAGATCCTGTACGGCAACGCCGCGCGCTTGCTGGGGCTGGCCGACGGCGGCGCTTAAGCGTTTGCATCCAGAACCCGGACGGGGGCGGCGAGGGAGAAGACGATGATCCGTTCGCCGGTGAGCGTGCTGATGTCGGTATGGAGGCTCTTGATGGATTGTCCGAGGATGTCCAGGATGATCGTGTCCAGGAGCGGCCGCGCCTTCTCGACCAGCTCGGTTCGGATCTGCTTGATGAGCGCCCGTCCGCGTCCTTCGGGGTCGCTGCGCGCCAACTGGCTTTCGGCGGGGGTCAGAACGCCGCGCAACCGCACGATGACCAGATCGTCCAGCAGGTAGGTGCGCGCCGACTCCGGGCCGCGCCCCATGTACTCGCGCTCGAACTTGGTGACGGCATCGCTGATTTCAGCCTCGATCTGGCCTTTTGTTTTCATCACGGGAAAGCGTAATTCGGATGGCCGGCAAAAGCCAGAAGAATCGGGGCCGTGATCGGGCGGTGGGTGTGATTCAACTTTGTTGATTTAGGAGTTAGGAGTTAGGCGTTAGGAGTTGCAATAGCTTATAGACGAAGCACTTCTTCGATCCAATTAAGGGCAGTTCTTGGTGTCTTCATGATGAGGACGCTAAGCCTTGCGCGCCAAGCCAGGTTCTGAGAAGGCACAAACTCAAAAGGGCTCCATGTGTTCGCGGTTGTTGCTCAGATAACGCCTAACTCCTAACTCCTAACGCCTAGCTCCTAACTCCTTTGGTGCGGCTGCGCCCGCTCCGGTCGCAGCCGCGGAGCCTGGCGAGCCGTTCCGGCAGGTGCGGTGCGCCGGGCGGACGCCGGCGGCCCGGCAGGCCGCCGTGCCGGCGGTTGCCGCCGCGCGCCGCCCGTGAAGCCTGTCCGTGGCGGCGGCCGGGCGGCGTCGCCCGTGGCCTGGCGGGCCGCCTCGCAATGGTAGTCGTGGCGCGTGTCGACGGGGACGGGTGTGCGCACGAGGCGTTCGATCACGCGCCAAAGGTCGCGCTCTTCGGCGCAACAGAACGAAACGGCATCGCCTGCGGCCCCCGCGCGCGCGGTCCTGCCGATCCGATGCACGTAGGTCTCGGCCTCGCTGGGCAGCTCGTAGTTGATGACGTGTGTAATGCCGTCGACGTCGATCCCGCGGGCGGCGATGTCGGTGGCCACCAGCGCGCGGATCTTCCCGTTGCGGAAGCCCTCCAACGCACGCGTGCGCGCATTCTGGCTCTTGTTGCCGTGGATCACGGCGGCGGCCACGCCGGCCGCCTGCAACTTGACGGCCACTTTGTTGGCGGCGTGCTTGCGCTGCGTGAAGACGAGCACCTTGTCCATGTCGGTATCGCGCAGCAGCGCAACCAGCAAGGCGTCCTTCTTGTCCTTGGCGACAAACATCACCCGCTGCGCGATACGCGCCACGGTCGGCTTCTGCGGCTCGATTTCGACATGCACGGCGTCGTGCACCAGCGTGCGCGCCAGCTTGACGGCTTCGGGCGTCAGCGTCGCGGAGAAGAAGAGCGACTGGCGGCGCGGCGGCAGTCGCGCGATCACGCGGCGAATATCCGGCAGAAACCCCATGTCCAGCATCCGGTCGGCCTCATCCAGCACGAAGTATTCCACCGCATCGAGGTGCAGAAAATCCTGCTGCATCAGATCGAGCAGACGTCCCGGCGTGGCCACGACGATATCCACACCGTTGCGCAGGACGTACACCTGCGAGTGCTGGTTGACGCCGCCGAAGATGACGGTGGCGGTCACGCGGCTGTGACGCCCGTAGGCGTGGATGCAGACCCCGATTTGCGCCGCCAACTCGCGGGTCGGCGCGAGGATCAGCGCCCGTGGACGCCCGCGGGCCGCGGGCCGGCGGTGCGTCATCAGATGCTGCAGCAGCGGCAGCACGAAGGCGGCGGTCTTGCCGGTGCCAGTCTGGGCGCAACCGAGCACGTCGCGTCCGGCCAGCAAAGGCGGAATGGCCTGTGTCTGGATGGGCGTCGGGTTCGTGTAGCCTTCTTCGGTCAGGGCGCGTTGCAAGGCTGGCAGCAGCAGCTCGAAGCTGTTCGGGAGGTTCATGGGGGACTCGTGTCCGGACCGTTGAATTCTCAGCCCGCCGGACGCGTGGAGGAGAAGCGGAGTCGCCTGCGGCTGTAGGCCCCGGGCTCCGCTGAGCTTGGGTTGCCCAGTATCAAAACGTTTCATTTAAACAGATAACGACTCAAAAGGCAACACGGACACGGACCGTACAGTGCGTGATGGGTTGTCCGAGGATGTCCAGGATGATCGTTTCCAGGAGCGGCCGCGCCTTCTCGACCCGCTCAACCTGACGTTTCATTTGTTGCCTTCGATGGGCAAGCCGATCGCGCGGCGGCCCCGCGAATGATCATGGAATCGGTTCACGAGAACGGGCGACGAGAGCGGAACACGAGTCAAGAGTCTCCATCGTCCACCGCTTTCGTCGCCCGCTATCGTCCTCGTCCTCGATGCAATCTTTCGAAAACGAGGAACGAGGACGAGGACGATGCGGCAAGTCTCCTACTCGATCCAACTGGCCCGGCACAGCCGGGCCAGCGGCTTCACTGAACCCTTGGGGCGAGGCAACGAAGTTGACACGCACCCGTGCTTCTCAGTGGGGCGGGCGGCGGGTCAGCCAGGCGCCCAGCGCGGCGACCAGCGCGGCCAGGGCGAGCGAGGCGAAATAGCGGCCGGTCCAGTCATGGAGCAGGCCGCCCAGGAAGGGGCCGACAAGGCCGGCGATTCCATAGCTTAAAAAGAGAAACGGGTAGAGGCGGCCGACCTGATCCACACCATAAATAGCCGTCACCTGGGCGGCAAACAGCACGAAGCAGGCGCCGAACCCGAAACCGACCAGGCTCCCGGCCGCAATGAACGCCGCGGGTGAAGCCCCCGCCGCCAGCACTCCCGCGATGGCGAGGCACAGGAGCACGAGCGCCGCCGGAATGGTTCGATAGCCGATCCGGTCGTAAAGCCAGCCCCAGACGACTCGTCCCGCGACGTTGCCGACCGCCAGCCCGCCGATGGCCCGCGTGGTGTGCTCCGGGGTCAAGCCGTCGGCCAACCCGATCGGCTTGAGCAGGCCGATGACCAGCAGGCCGGCAAATGTGCCGCAGAACATGCCGGGGGCGAGAACGCGAAAGCTCGGGCTCTTCAGGAAGCCGAGTCTGTCCATGACGTTCGGCGTCCCGTGCGTGGCGTTCGCCGGCGGGCGGAAGAGCGGGAGCGCGCCCAGCGCCAAAACGGCGCCATAGGCCCAGCCGATGGTGGAAAAAATCTCCGGCCCCGTCCAGTCGGCGCGCGTCCACTTCTCGGTCAGCGAGGCGAGCAACAACCCGCCGAGGCCGAAGCCCGCGACCGCCACCCCCGTCACCGATCCCCGGTGTCGCGGAAACCACTGCAGGCCCGACGAGAGGGCCGCGATGTAGCCGAAGCCGAGGCCGGCGCCGACGCACAGCCCATAGCCGCCGATCAGCCCGAGGATGCGTCCGCCGGCCCAGGCGGTGATCAGATGCCCCCCGCAAAAAAGGCCCGCGCCCATGAGTGCGACCCCGCGCGGCCCCCAGCGCGTCAGCAGGTGCCCGGCCGCCACCATGGCGACGGTCAATGTCAGGATGGCCAGTCCGAAGACCAACTGCGCGTGGCGCATGGACAAGCCATAGT
>CAZQKI010000255.1:0-5922 GCA_964592855.1 uncultured Lentisphaerales bacterium | reverse complement strand
GCCCTCCGGCCAAGCCGTCGTCGACGGCAACGTTGCGGCGCGAACCGGGAGGCATATTCGCCTTGCGCCTCGGTGGCGTTTTGAACAAGGCTACGCTCGATAACATCCAAGCTGTGGCCCGGCGCGACATCGAGGCCGGTTCCAACGCTCTCAAGGTGCTGCTCATTCTGAATGATTTTCGCGGATGGAAGAGCGGAGACAATTGGGGCGATTTGGACTTCTTCGAGCGTTACGAGGCCTGCATCGCCAAGATTGCCGTGGTGGGGGACATCCGCTGGAAGCCGGAAACGCTGCTTTTTCTGGGCGCCGGCCAGCGCCGGGGTTCGGTGAGCTTCTTCCTTCCTCTTAATGAACGCGAGGCGCGCGCGTGGCTGGCCGAATGAATAATTGAACAATTTCAGAATGCAACCAACATGGAGACAATACATTGATGATACATGCAATGACGATACCCAACAGAATCAGTACGCTGGCATTCGTGATGCCCGTGCTGATCCTTTCATTAATGGGCACCCCGAAAGCAGTAGCTCAAGACGGCGGACCGCCCAAACTCAGCGCGAATCCTGCCAACCATGTCATTTTCCCTGCCAAGGAACAGACGCCCGAGCAGCAGGCGCAGGACACGACTGCAGCCTACGATTGGGCCACAAAGCAAACCGGCTGGGATCCCTACAAGGCGCATGACGCACTGGTTGAGAAGGGCCACGCAGCGGCTCAAACATCCGATGCCGCCAAGGGCGGCGCCGTGAAGGGCGCTGCCGGCGGAGCCCTTTTAGGGGTGGCCATCGGTGCCATTGCCGATGACCCAGGGCATGGTGCAGCCATCGGCGCCACCGCTGGCGGCATGGTCGGCGCCGCGCGCACACGCCGGACGAAGAAAGCCGCGAGTAGCGCCTCCGATCAGGCCACGGCGGCCTACAAGCAGCAGTTTGCGGTATGGGACAAGAATTTCGTAGCGGCCATGGAAGGCAAAGGCTACACGGTGAAATGAAGACTCTAGCCATAAATGGCCAATATTCGCGAATGGCGCTAGGCGTGCTGCTCCTCCTGGCCGGATGCATATCGGATGGCGGTGGATCCGGCAGCACGGCCTGCGTGGATATTTTTTCGCATGGTGTGGATGCCGTTCGGCAGGAGACCCTTCGCGTGTTTTCCGAAGACAACTATCAACTGACCGGATCGCAGGACGGCATCTTGACGTTTGAGCGCGAGGCTACGCAGCGCGAACAGGTCATGTACGGGCGTTACGGTGAAACGTTGTCCATGCGCGTCGTCGTGACCCTGGAACCGCGGCACACGGGGGGGTGCCGCGTGATGGCCGATGCCTTCGTCTTGCGCGGCAGTTTTGAAGACAAGGTGCTCCGGATGGCACGGCGACCCTATCAGGACCTGTTGAACCGGGTGCGGGGCAACCTGGCTACGGCCCAGGGTGTTGAACGTGCGGATGGCGAAGCAGTAATTAACGACGGCGGCGCTGCCCGAGTGAACAGCCCGCAGTGAATTGCGGGGTTGTGCAGATGAGGCTCAATCAGCCATTCCGATGAGAAATACAATCCAGTGCTATTTCGGGATGGCCGTGAGTCTGTTCTGCCTGATGTGGGATACGGCGTGGGCGGGGGACACGTCCATGCCTCCGCGGGCAGTGACGGCCCGTTTTGACGCGCCAGCTTCGACAAACGCGGTCCAGCAGGAGGGCCGCACGAGCCCTGATGGCCACAACCTCATCTGGGGCTGGCGGTTGGACAATGGTCTGGAATACGAGCTCGGAAACCGGGAACGGGTGGCGCGATTGAAGGAGCTCCACCCGGATTCAGCTGTCGAGCCCTTTCACGGGAAAATCGGGCTGAAGCTGCATGTGGACATGGCGGCCTACAATACCGACCCGGCCTTGGGCGAAGTTCCGGACGACTCCGGGTTGCGACGGGCCCGGTTGTACACCAGCGGGGGGGGCTTTTTCGGGGTGCCCGTGTCGTACAAAGCGGAGGCGGAAGTGGCCGACCAGGACCTGTACGTCCGTGAAGCGTATGTGTGGTTTTGGGATCTTCCGGTTGTCAGGACCGTGAAGGTTGGGCATTTCAAAGCACCCATGACGCTGGAGGGGCCTACGAGCAGTGGGGATACGCTTTTTCTGGAAAGGGCTACCCCGGTCGAGGCGTTCGGCCCAGGGATCATGTACGGGATTCAGGCCGGAGGGCCGAACGCAGAGAAGAATTCGACGTGGGCCGTGGGTTGGTTTGGAGACGGGGGGCAAAAAGACATCTCTGAAGCCTCGCGAAGCTTCACGCGCGCCATTGGGCGCATGACCTGGCTGCCAATGTGCGAGGAGGAGCCGGGGGCACAGAAATGGATGCATCTGGGAATCGGCGGGCAGTTCCTTTACTCGAGTGAGAATTCGGTCCAGTACCGAACACGACCGGAGAGCTATTTTTCGCCCCGCCTGGTCGACACCGGTGAGTTGGACGCTCAGGATGCGACGACAGCCGGGCTCGAGTGTGCATTGGTCAATGGACCGTGGTGTTTGCAGGCGGAGTTGCTCGGCGCCAGCGTCAGCCGAAAAGACGACACCCTCGATTTCTGGGGGGGATATGTAGCCGGGAGTTGGATGATGACCGGAGAAAGTCACCCCTACAACCGGACGCTCGGCTGTCCGACTCGGCCCGCGCCCAAGACCCCATTCTCGTTCCGGCAACGGCATTTCGGGGCATGGGAGGTGGTTTCGCGGTTCTCGCATGTTGATCTGACCGACGCTGATGTGCGGGGGGGGACCATGTCCCTTGCGACCATCGGGTTGAACGGCTATCTGACCTCGCGGTTGAAGGTCATGTTGAACTTCGCGATCGGCCGTCTGGACCACGCCTTGAACGATGGGGATATCCGTATATTGGCAGGTCGGGTGCAATATGAGTTCTGACAAAGCGCATGTGTCTCAGGTGCCGGGTTCCAAGCCGCAGCAGTCGGCGCGATGGCGGCGTGTTGTCGCCAAGCTGATTCTGCTTCTCGCGCTGTCGCCCTGTTTCGCATGGGGCATGTTGGCGTTCCTGTTCGGCAGCTGGCCGCGTTTCATCAGCCTGCCTTTGGCGGCTCTGTATGCCATCGGCAGTGCCGCGGTTCTGATCCTGATGCCGCTGCGCCGTGCCGGATTCGCTTTGGCCGGGCTGTTCGTCCTGCCCCTGGCGTGCCACTGTTTCATGAGACCCGCCCTCGACCGGACCTGGCAGCCGGATGTGGCCGCGATGCCCTATGCGGAGATCAACGGCGATCACATCACCCTGCACAATGTCCGAAACTGCAGCTACCTTAGCGCGACAAACTACACGGTTCGTTACGAAACTCGAACCTACGATTTAGCCCGTTTGAGCAGTGCGGACATCCTGTTTTCGGACTGGGGGCTGAAGGACGTCGCGCACACGATGGTGAGCTTCGGATTCGAGGGGGGGGACTACCTCTGCGTCTCCATCGAAACGCGCAAGGAGGTCGGCGAGTCCTACTCCGCCCTCAAAGGCTTCTTTCGTCAGTATGAGCTGATTTACATCGCCGCGGATGAACGCGACGTGATCCGGCTGCGAACCGACTATCGGCAGGGAGAGGACGTCTACCTCTATCGGCTCAGGGTTGTGGCCCGCGCCCAGCTTCGCCGTGCGTTTCTGGATTACCTGGGTCGAATGAATCAATTGCGGGTGCGGGCGGAGTGGTACAACGCGCTGGTGGACAACTGCATGACCAGCGGCTACCGCATCATGCGGCGGCATGCTGCGCCCGGGCGAGCGGATCTGCACTGGTCCGTGATCCTCAATGGCCGTGCGCCTGACCACGCCTACAGCACGGGCGTGCTCGACCGTTCACTCCCTTTCGACGAGTTGAAGCGCCGCAGCCGGATCAACGACCGTGCGCGGGCGGCCGGCGATGCGCCGGATTTCTCGGCCAGGATTCGCGAAGGCATGCCGGGCATGGATTGGCTGCCCGCTGAAGGAGATTGATATGAATCGCATCACACAGGCAGGGGCGGTATGCGGGGTCGCATTGTTGATGCTCATGGCGGGCGGCTGCGCCACGCCGATCGGCGTGACGTCCATGGGGCGGGACTATGCCTACGACCAGATCGATCGCTGTGCGTTGAACGCGGAGGCTCTCAGCAGCTACACGGACGTCGTGCTGCGGCGGTACAACCTGACACGCCTGAGCAACCGTTCCCCCGTTGATTGTCTGACACAGCTTCATCAACGGGCGAGCCGCGATACCCGCCGCGATCCCCTCTTTGCCCTGGCCGAGATCGCGTTCCTGCTGGGCAAGGAGGGACGCCGTCACGAAGTGGACGGACGTCTCTTGGAACCGGAGAACTTCTTTGCCGCGTCGGCGGTGTATGCCTACCTCTTCCTGCTCGGTCCCGGCGAGGAGGCACCACCGGATGCCTTTGACCGTCGGTTCCGCCTGGCGTGCGATCTCTACAACCGCAGCCTCAGCTACATCCTCGCCCGCCGCGAGGGCAAGAGTCCCTCCGGGGATCGCGCATGGCAGCTGCCTGTGGGGTGCATTGTGATTCGGCAGGGTGGGGGTGGGGACTTCGAGATGTTGCTGCGCGAGAATGAGACATTTGTGTCGGCCGACCGCTTCAGGATTCACGGTCTATCGGTGCGCAACCGCAATGCGGGGCTGGGAGCCCCCATTGTGATATTGGGGGACAAGAAGCCCGGCACTGAGTTTGTTTCCGCAGGTTCGGCTGCGACGGTGTTCCTCCGGCTGGAAGGCAGTCTTCAGGACTTGACGGCGGGCAGCCTTCAAGGACGGGTCGAGATCTATTCGGCCTTCATGCGCGACCATGTCGAAGTCGGCGGTCGCAAGATTCCGCTCGAGACCGACCTGACCACACACATCGCGTACGCCCTCAACAATCCGACCTACTGGCAGCTCCAGAAACTGCTGTTTCGGTTAGGCCAGGCGCCATTCAAACCCGGGATCTACCCGGCCCAGCCCTATCAGGCTGGGAAAATCCCCGTGCTCTTCGTTCACGGCACGATGAGCAGCCCGGTTTGGTGGGCCGAAATGTGGAACACGTTGATGGGCGACTCAGTTCTGCGCGAGAAATGTCAATTCTGGTTCTATCTCTATGACAGCGCAAAACCCGCATCGCAATCGGCCGCGCACCTCCGGGAATCCATCCAAACGATGGTCGGCGAAATGGATCCGGACGGAAAAGACCCGATGCTCCGGCAGATGGTTGTGATCGGCCACAGCCAGGGAGGATTGCTGACGAAGCTCACGGCGACCCGGACGGGCGATGCGCTGGTTCAGGCAATGACGGGGAAGACCTTGACTGAACTCTCTCTCACTCCCGATGAAGATATACTCTTGCGGCGATTGGCGGTCTTCGAGCCGCTGCCGGAAGTGAAGCGGGTCGTCTTCATTTCCACGCCCCATCGCGGCAGCTACCGGGCTGGAGGATTTGCCAGGAAACTGGCCCGCCGCTTTCTTAATCTGCCGCAGCAGGCCCTGAAAACCACGACTGAGTTGCTGACCTTTGCGCCCAGAATCGGCAAGGATGTGAAGCTGGCCTCGACCAGCATCGATACTATGGCTCCCGACAACCCGGGCCTGTTGGCCCTGGCGGAGATTCCCGTAACGCCGCCCATCAAGGCGCATTCAATCATCGCCGTCAAAGGGGACGATACACCGCCGGATGGCGCCGACGGTGTGGTCAAATACTCAAGCGCACACATCGCGGGGGTCGAATCGGAGTTGGTGGTGCGCAGCGGGCATAGCTGCCAGGGCAACCCCTTGACCATCGAGGAAGTCCGCCGCATTCTGCTGCATCACCTGCAGCAAGCCGGGAACAGCGGATCGACAACGTCCGTCCCTAGTGCCAACTAGTGGTTGAATTTGCTCGCGGAAGGGCGTATCCTGTTCCCCATTTAGCACGGAGAACAG
>CAZQKI010000254.1:0-5979 GCA_964592855.1 uncultured Lentisphaerales bacterium | reverse complement strand
TGGGTCGGGCGGACCCATCACCTTCCTGCGGGAGGACAATTCCAGCCCCGCCAACACGCTGCGCCGCGTGACCTACAGCCATTCCGGCGGCGTCTGGACACGCACCGATCATTTGGCCGGGGCCTCGGAATCGCTCGAAGCCACGGACTACCCGCCCGACGACGAACAGGATGCCTGGGAGAAATCAGAATGCCTTACTTTCACGGCGGCAGACCAGATCCTGTACAGCAGTTGGAAGATGCGCACGCTGATTGGCAAGGGCGAGGCCGCCACCTGGCGTGAAACCACCCGCTCGGAATGGGACGGCCAAGTCAACGACTGGCGCAACACATATATGAGCTACTGGCAGGACAACCTCAATCCCCTCGTCAACGGCATGCCCAAGATCCGTACCTCCGACGACGGCTCGTGGGACTACCGGCAGTACGACGAGCGGGGACGCGAAACCCTCCGGGCGGAGCCGCTCGACGGGGACAGCGCCCCGTATTTCTTCTTTTTGAGTGCACCCACCTTCGCCGTCTCTAACGGTGCGGTTTATTCCTCGTCCTTCGACGCCATCGTCACCACCACCTCCTACGTACCCCTGACCGGCGACAGCGGAGCCTGGCAGGACTCCCGCCTGCCGCGGGAAACATGCCGCTATGCCGTGAAGAATGGCCTCTTCACCCTGACCGCCCGCGAATGGAACGTCTTCTCCCGCGGCACGAACGACGGCTGGCCGACCCTGACCCGTGTCGCCGTCCGCGCCGCCACCGCCGGAGCCGCCTTCGCCGATACCGCCAACGCACGCTCCGTCTCGGTCTCCGTCATCGACGACGCCGACGTCCCCGTCCTGATGCGCGGCCGCCCCCTGTGCGAGGAACAGTCGGACGGGACGCTCCGGACCTGGAGCTACCTCTACGGGGACAACGACAGCGATGGCACCAACGACGTGCTGGATATAACCACTCGTACCGGCACGACAACGCACACCAACGGACTGCCTCACGTCAGCACCTACATGTTCGAACGGCTCGATGCCATCTTCGGCCGCATGCTGCACCGCAGGACCTATCTATACACCGGCGGCGTGAGCGGCTCTGAACTCGAAGGGGAGGATTACCAATACGACAACAAGGGCCGCCTCGAAACAACTTTCTTTTTCGACGGCACATACGAGGAAAACACCTGGGGCTGCTGCCGGCTGGAGTTGTCGCAGGGACGAGACGGATCGATCCGGGAGTACCTGGCCATACCCGGCGAGGATCACTGGTCCGCCGTGGCTGAAGTCTCGCTGGGTTCTCTTCCCGGCGCAAACGGGCGATACCCCGTCAGCGAGAGTTTCACCGATGCCCTGGGACGCGAAACCAACTCCGTCCGCACGGTCTGGCACGACACCTCCCGCGACCCCGCCTACGCGCCGCTTCAGACCCGCACCGAATATCCCTGCGGGACGGACCACTACCGCATCGTCACCGATCCGCTCGGCGTCCAGACCGTCAGCCGCAACCAGTCCGTGATCCTCGGCAGCAAGTACCGCCTGATTGAGGAGACCATCTCCGCGGGCATCACGAACCGCACGATCATGATCCCCGGCGCTGCGCCCATCGAGGAGCGGTTCTGGGATAGCAAGTGGACACGCATGAAGCGATCCGCATCCTTCAACGTGAACGGATGCCGCACCGAGACTTCCGTGACGGAATCCTCCGACTATCCCGCTGTCACCAACTCCGTCACGACCTACGACTTCCTCGGCCGCGTGGCCTGCGTCCTGACTCCCGCCTTCGGCGGCGGCTGGCTGACCACCTCCAATTTCTACGACGGGGCCAGTTCCCGCCTCCTGCGCGTGACCCGCACCGGCCAGCCCGGCACGCTTTACCAGTATGATGCGCTGGGCAATCCGACCGCCACCGCGCTTGACGTCGACGGCGACGGGCAGATCGATTACGCAGGGGATGACCGCATCAGCGCCACCGCGACCCGGCACGAGTCGATCAACGGCGATTGGTGGCGTGTGACGGCGCAGTCCGTTTGGCACGAGGCCGGCGTCGATGCCTGCCTGACAACCGGCGTCAGCCGTGTGCGCCTGACGGGATTCGGCGGGTGGGACGACACCTATTGCGGCAGCCTGACGACCCAGAGCGAGACGGTCGACGTGCTGGGTAACGTCACGCGGGCATCGACCTTCACGGATACTGCGATGCCATCCTCTTGGCAGGTTCTGGAGACGCCGGACTCGATCCAACCCGCCCTGACTTATTCCATAGCCGGCAAGTCCGCCTTGACGGTGACCGCCACGTCCGTGACCAACCGTTACGAATATGACGGTTTTGCCCGCCGAACCGTCTTCACCGACGGGCGGGGAAATGCCACACTGACACACTACAATGCGCTGGGGCAGGCCGACTGGACCGAAAATGCCGCCGGTAACCGCACGACGTACGGTTACGATGCGCTTGGTCGCCAGACTTCAGAGACCGACGCTCTGACCAACACCGTGCATACGGCCTACGACAGCCTGGGCAACGTCGTGTTCGCCTGGGGTGCGACCTACCCCGTCGAGTCCGGCTACGACACGCAGGGACGCAGGGTCTCGATGAAGACGTTCCGGGACGAAGAGGGGACAGGCGACGAGACGCGGTGGTTCTACGAGCACGCCACCGGTGTGCTCACCAACAAGGTGTATGCCGACGGCAAGGGCACTGCCTACTCCTACACGCCGGACGGCAAGCCCGCCACCCGCGTTTGGGCGCGTGGGGTTGAGACCGCTTACAGCTACGACGCTGCTGGCTCGCTGACCAACATCGCTTACTCCGGCAACACGCAGCCGGTGAGCTTCACACTGGACCGGCTAGGACTGCAGAAGATCATAACTGACGCCACGGGTATTCGCGTTTTCACCTTCAATGACGCAATGCAACTCGCTGCTGAGACAAACGCCTTTGCCGCGCTGAATCGGACCTATGATGAACTTGGCAGGTCTGATGGGTATCAAGTCACGGCAGGTGATGCCAGCGTGCAAAACGTCGCCTATGCTTATTCGGACATGGGGAGATTCTCGTCCCTGTCATCGGCAGTCCCCTTGGCATCCAACCTGTGGAGCTACACATACCTCGCCAACGCAGGTTTGATTTCCGGGTGGAGCAATGGCATTATCGAAACCGTGAAAAGCTTCGAGGCCAATCGCGATCTTATCACGCAGATCCGACATGCGGCGGATGAAACGCTGATCTCGCAATTCGACTACGAGAACGACGCACTTGGCAGGCGGACCCGGCGTTTGGATGCGGGCAGCGCGGTGGCGACGAACCTGTTTGGCTACGATGCACGCAATCAACTCATCTACGCCACGTTGAAGGACAATGAATTTGCGTGGGTGTTTGATGCGATTGGAAACCGCGTGGGCGACACCAGCAATTCCGTGACACATTGCTATTCGGTCAACGCACTCAATCAGTATGAGCAGATCACCAATGGCGGGGTCAGGAATCTAGCCTACGATTTGGATGGGAACCTCACGAATGACTCCGTCTTTGCGTACGTCTGGGATGGCGAAAACCGTCTGATCGGGGTCAATGGCGGCGGGGTCGTGGCGGTTCACAAGTACGATTACATGAGCCGCCGGGCGGAAAAGACGGTCAACGGCGTGACCAATCGGTTCATCTATGACGGTTGGAACCTGGTTGCCGAGACCTCCACCGCCGGTGTAACGAACTTCTATGTCTGGGGGGCCGACCTCAGCGGCAGCCTGCAGGGCGCTGGCGGGATCGGCGGACTCCTGGCCGTGATCCGCAATGGCGAGACCTACTATCCCGTGGCCGACGCCAATGGCAACATCACCGACTACTTGGATGCCAACGGATCCAACGTCGCCCACCGCGCATTCGACGCCTTCGGCAAAACCCTTGTAGCCGCCGGCCCAATGGCCAACGACTTTAACTTCTGGTTCAGCAGCAAATATCTGGATCACGAGACGGGATTGTATTATTACGGGTACCGCTACTACGCGCCAGAACAGGGGAGGTGGCTATCCAGAGATCCGGTCGAAGAGACCGGTGGCATTCATCTCTATATGATGATTCGTAATAACTCAGTAAATTGGGTTGATTACTTAGGCATGTGGACGCGGGATGGAATTCTCAAGATCATATGTTGTAATCGAGATCGATGGGTTATTGATCAAATGAGTCAGATAAAGATTGTTGTCATGCGGTTTAAGACGGCAACAGACTTTTGGCTCATTTTGAGCAACAATACTATTCAGCAGACGGATCTCTCGAATAGCCTTAACGGGAACACATTTATCAACAGTAAGACGGGGAACACAGAAATCCGTCTTAATGACAAATTGTCTGACGAACAAGCTGCCACAACGCTTTTCCATGAGTCTGAGCATACTCGTGTTAACAATCTCAGTTATCTCGATGAAGAAGTAGAGGTTCGTGTTCGGTCAGAGCAGTTTGGTATTTTCCATGGTATGCCGGAAACGAAGAAGGGCTACCGGAAGAAAGTAAAGAATGCTCATGGCCAAGAAGTTGAGGAGCCTGACGAGGTCTTTATTAAAAATGATGTGTATGGCTCTTCGCACTATAACCCGCAGGGCAAACGTCGCACAAAACGCACCTATGATGGAACAGTCGGAGGTGGCACTATTGAGCCGGGGTTATGGGACTGTAGGAAGTTCATGAAAGGGGGGACTCCTTAGATGATGCGTTTTTTTAGAATCAGTTCATTGTTGCTTGCGTTGAGTGCAATGGGATGTAGTAAGGCTCGCACGGCAGGGCAACCGTCTGAGGGCACTGGCAACGCACTTCAAAGTGAGGATCAGATGACAGGTGTAATATTTGCGTATACTGAAGATGGGTGGCGGGATCAGGAATCTACGCGTGAGACGGTTGGCGATGTTCTGGGTGTCAAGATACTGACCCCCATGAAATGCAACGGTTTTAAAATCACAATTATTGATGACTCCCAAGTGTTTCGAAAGGCCAAACTAAATAGGGAAGGAACGAATATTCAACTCATTTTGCATGCTGGCTTACCGCCCATTGCGGATGATGACGAACTGTTCGTATCCGCCTTTCGCGAAGTTAAGGCGCGTATTCCGTGAGATGTTTGCACAAAGGGGAGGCAGATGTTGCGCGCCGGATTAGCGTCTAAGTTATTGCCGAACTGGGCGCGTGGCGTTTGCGGATGACCTCGGCCATCACCTCAGGCGCATTCACCAGCCACTTCGAATATGACGGTCTTGAGCTTGCTGCCGAGACGCAGAACGGCATTGCGATTACTCGGGAGACCGACAACCTGGGACGCCCGGCGGGCTTCACCCTCGGCCCTGACTACTCGGTCCAATACGGACATGACGAGTTCGGGCGTTTCATTGCTGTCACCTCGTCCATTGCGTCCACCTCGTCAACTTTCACATACGGTTATCTCCAGAACACCGATATCATTTCCGGCATGACAACCTCCACTGGCCACTCCTGGACTCGTGCCTTCGAGATCAACCGCAACCTGATCGCCACCGTGAAGAACCGTTGTGAAACAAACCAGATCTCACAGTACAACTTCTGGTACTCAATTATCATCTTTTCCATTGTTGCCTTCCCGCCATGCCGGATGCCCGTATGCCCCAAGGGTGTTCGCATTTATTTTCTCGACGCGATCTTACATCGCACTACTCGAAATGACACTCAACGATTCGTTCGACGCATGGCAACTCCGCCAGTCTCCTGAGGACGTCGCGATAGCCGGCTTGGTGCGTGGAGCCTATGCACAAACAGCCGGTCTTCGGGACTCGCATCCTGCCCTGCGAGCCGGGCATGAACTGCACCGTGGGGTCAATGGTTCTAACCAGAGCCTTGCATGCCTCCGTATTGGGGATCGCGAACTCATAGGAAACCGCAACCTTTCCGTCGGCAGGTCCACGCAATCCATCGGGGGCGAGGGATTGGAGATCAATCTCGATCTTTTGCCAGGGATCGGCAGCCGGCCGCCGGA
>CAZQKI010000253.1:2590-6013 GCA_964592855.1 uncultured Lentisphaerales bacterium | reverse complement strand
CCTGCCACGGGCCGTCTGGTTTTTACGATTCCTTTGCGCAAGGGGAACGGGTAGAATGGGCCATTTCAAACGAGGATGGCAATGACTTTTGGTTTCACTCCGACACGGATCATGCGTATAGCCGCTTGTTGCACCCTTGCCTGCTTGGGATTGGTGAATCTTCATGCGGCGGAAGAGGCGGCTGTTGACAGCGATGGTGACGGCCTTCCCGATGCGCAGGACAGCCTGCCCGCCCTGGCGACGGTCCCGCTCCACTGGACGGTGCAGGCCCTGACGATGCGCTGGGCGGGCCTGGCCACCGGCCAGCCAGGCGTCACGACGGCCTGGGACAAAACCAATGCGCTGACCCTCTTCAGTGCGCAGGAACGGGATGATGTTCCCGGTTCGCGTTTGGGCGCCTGCGCAACCGCAAGCCCATTGGACTGGCTTAAAGGTGATCGCGTCCAGGGCAACGGGCTTCTGCCACTCGGCACCTTCGGATCGGACGAGATGCACTGGCAGGCTCAGCAGCGGCTTCGCGTGCAACGTTTCTCCCGGAACCTCGCGGGGGCTGGCCGCGGCGTGGAACTCGTTTTCGAGGTCCAGTTCCGCAACTTTTCTGAAGACGAGTGGCGCATCGCGGGGCTGCGCGTCCCCATCCTGGCCGGGGGGCGTCGCGTGGCCCTGGCGCAGCCGGCCGATCTGTCGCTGTTGGACCGCGGGATCGTCCTTCCCGGGGCCCGCCCGCTGCAAGTCACCACCGTCACCTTTGTGGCGGATGTTCCCGGCAAGGAGGTGGCGGATCTGTTCCAGGGCCTTCAGACGTATCCGCCCCGCTTTGTCTTCGAGCAAGCCGAAGGGACGATCTTTGCACCGTCGACACCGGATGGCGAAGCGGTGACGGACCGGTTCAAGGCTATTCGCAAGCGGACGGTTGCCGTGAAGATCCGCGGTGGCGACGGGCAGGTCCTGGTCTGGCGCATGGCACGCGAGGTGGCGGGCGTGCCGCAGACGGTCGGGCTGTGGGCGGAGGTCGTCAACGGGCTGTCGCAGCAGCAGTACGGGCGCCCCGTCTGGCTCGAGGAACAGGGTTTTCTCGTCTCGCTCTCCGGCTGGGACACGGGGGCCTGGGATCTTTGGTGGCACCTGTCCGAGCTCGATAAATCGGGAGCTGACTGGTCGCGGACCCGGCTGAAGGGGGATGTCGCCTTCGAATTGCGCGAGGCGCCGGCGGTCCTTTCGCGGTCGGCGAGGGATCGTCTGAGCGCCAGCGAGGATCATCCGATTCTCCTTTGCCTTGCCGGGCGCCATGCCTGGCTGGCGGGCGATGAAGCGGCCGCCGCAGAGGCCTATCGGCGTGCGGCCGAACGGAATTACGCATCCGGACTGAACTGGCTGGGTTTCTGCCAGGCCGAAGGGCGTGGCGTCGCAAAGGATGCCGCACTCGCGCTGGGCTCGTATCAGGCCGCCGCCAAGCAGAACTATGCGCCTGGCGAGGCCTGGCTCGGCGGCTGCCATCTGCGCGGAAACGGGGTGGCCATGGACCGCGCCGCAGCGGCCAAGTGGCTGGGCAAGGCCGCGGCGCAGGGACATCCCGAAGGCAGCGCCATCTATGCGCTTTGCCTGACACGGGGCCTGGGCGTGAAGGCCGATCCGGTCCAGGGCCTGCAGGCCACGCGCCGGGCGGCCTGGCTGGACAGTCCGATCGCCCAGTTTGCCCTGGGCCTGCAACTGCTGGACGTGAACGACCCCGAGGGCGTCGACTGGCTGCACTGCGCCGCGCAGGCGGGAGACGCCCGGGCGCAGGTGCGTTTGGCGCGATGCCTGAGCGAGGGTGTGCCGGTTCCGAAGGATCCGCAGGCTGCTATGGTTTGGTATGCCAAGGCCGCCGAACAGGGCGAGGTCGCGGCGCAATTGGCGCTGGGCCGCGCCTTGCGGAGCGGTTATGGCGTGAAGCGCAATCTCGGGAAGGCGGCCCATTGGTTCGGACTGGCGGCGGAACAGGGCAACCTGGAGGCGCAGACCTGGCGGGGCATGATGCTCCTGGACGGCCAGGGCGTCCGCCGCGATGCCGCGGCGGGGCTCGCTATGATCCGCCAGGCCGCCGAGAACGGATTTGCCCAGGCCCAGTACCTGCTGGGGCTCTGCTATTATGCGGGTTTCGGAGAGACGGCCACCGAGCCGGCGGAGGCGGTGAAATGGTTCAAGGCCGCCGCCGCGCAGCAGAATCCGGCCGCCCGGATTTTCGTGGGCTTCTGCTACTACGAGGGACGCGGGGTCGCACAGGACCGCACCGAGGCCGTCCGGTACTTCCAGGAGGCGGCCGACCAGGAATCGGCCGTCGGCCAGATCTGGCTCGCCTATTGCCTGGCCTTTGGCGAAGGGGTGGCGGTCGATCTGGATCTCGCCCGCGAATGGGCGCAGAAAGCCTGGCGCCAGGGACATCCCGGCGGACGCGAGATGTTGCGGAAAATTCCGCGCATGTAATGCCGAGGTCCCTTTACGCAGGGATTCAGAACAGCTTAACGGATCGTTTTTTTTCGGGAGAATTGTCATGACATGCAAAGCACTCATCACTGGCGGCGCGGGGTTCATCGGCTCGCACCTCGCCCGTCGCCTGCTGGCCGAGAACTACGAGGTCACGGTACTCGACAACCTCTTCACGGGCACCAAGGCCAACATCTACGATCTGCTGGACAACCGCCGCTTCACCTTCATTCTGCATGATGTGACGCAGCCCTTCTGGGGGCAGTTCGACGAGATCTACAACCTGGCCTGTCCCGCCTCGCCGATCCACTATCAGCGCAACCCCGTCGAAACCATCAAGACCTCCTTCATCGGGATGATGAACGTGCTGGAACTGGCGCTCAAGACCAAGGCGCGCGTCCTCCACACCTCGACGTCCGAAGTCTACGGCGACCCCCTCGAGCATCCGCAGCGCGAATCCTACTGGGGCCATGTGAACTGCGTCGGCACGCGGAGCTGCTACGACGAGGGGAAGCGCGCCGCCGAGACGCTGGCCGTCGACTACCGCCGGGAATACGGCGTCGATGTCCGCATGGTGCGCATCTTCAACACCTACGGACCCAACATGCATCCGCAGGACGGCCGCGTGATCAGCAATTTCATCATGCAGGCGCTGCAGAAGCGGCCGATCACCATCTACGGGGATGGCAGCCAGACGCGCAGCTTCCAATACGTGGACGATCTGGTCAATGCGCTGCGCGCCTTCATGAAGCTCCAGCGCCCCGTGATCGAGGACTTCTGCCGCAAGCACGATCTGCTCGTCCCCGTCATCAACACGGGCAACCCCGAGGAATACACGATCCGCCAACTCGCGGAACAGGTGCTGCATTTCCTGCCCGAAAGCGGAAGCAAGCTGATCTTCGAGCCCCTGCCCAAGGATGATCCCCACCGGCGCAAGCCCGACATCACCCTGGCGCA
>CAZQKI010000253.1:0-2490 GCA_964592855.1 uncultured Lentisphaerales bacterium | reverse complement strand
TGCATCACGGCGGTCAGCCGCCGGGCGGTGAAGAAGATGCACGGGGCGAGCAGGAAAAAGAGCCCCGCCGTCACGAAGAAGACCATCCGCACGCCGCCCAGCATCGCGACGCCCCCCGCCAGGGCCGCGCAGGCAAACCATCCGAGCGCCCGGAAGCTCGTTCCCCAGCCAAGGAACAGGGCACGCTTGTCCGCCGGCGCGCACTTGGCCAGCCAGATCTGGAAGACGGGATCCAGGCCGGCCGCGAAGAAGGCCATCACCATGCGCGCGCCGACCATCATGCCGATGCCCTGCGCAAACGCCAGTGGAAGGGTGGCGGCGCCGGCGAGAATCGTGGCCCAGAAGCCGACCTTGGCGGGCGAGGAGCGGTCGGCCAGCCTCCCCATCACGGCGCCGGCGATGATGCCGGCGAGCGCGGAGCCGCTCAGCACGATGCTCGTCCAGAACGCGGCCCCCTTCTGCCCGACGATGATCTCCGTCATCTGCGGCACGAAGGGGCGCTCGAAGGCCGAGACGAAGGCCGTGGTCGCCATCAGCCCCAACAGCAGCCAGACGCCGCCAAAACGCGGCAGCGCGAGGTGCATCCCCAGCGTCTTTTCCTGAAAGGTCGTCGTGCGGACAAAATTCTCACGGGCGCCGAACAGCACGAGGAATCCCGCGATGGCCAGCAGCATGCCGCTGGCGATGAAGGCCATCTTGTAGCCGCAATGATCCACCACCAAAGCCCCCAGCACGAACCCCGCCAGATTGCCGCTGCCGACCGCCGACGAGATCGTCCCCATCGCGAAGCCCATCTTCTCCGGCGGGGTGTTGCTCGCGATCAGCGTCTGCGAGGCGGAAACGGTTCCGGCAAAGCAGCCGATCAAGAAGCGGAGGATGACCAGCCAGACGACATTGGGGGCCAGAATGGCCAGCGGCATGAGGATCGCCGAGCAGAAGTTGGCGCGAAGCACCATGCTCCGCCGCCCGTAGATGTCGGCGACAAACCCCCAGAAGGGAGCGAAGAGGAACAGAGCCAGATGGCCCGAAGCCGCGAAAATGCCGACCCAGAGGCTCCGCTCCGACTCGACGGTGACGCCGAGGACATCCCGGATGTAGAAGGGGACGAACGGCAGCGAAAAGCCGAAGCCCGCTATCGAAAAGAACTGCGCAACCGAGACGAAGAACAGGTTGCGCTTCCAATCGAGGGGCTTGGCTTCGCCGCGCTTCACAGGCTCCCGTCCATCACAGACCTGCCTAGGGGTTCAGGAAAAGCGGCTTGAGATGGCGCTCGAGCAGGTTGCGGGTGACATAGCCGCCGATGGTCCCGGCGTGGGCGTCGAGGGCGTCCGTGTAGGTGGTGCCCATCTCGGCGGCGATGCGGAAGCTGATGTGGATGAACTGCCGGAAGGTGTCGTTGAAGAGCGGGTTGGCCGCGTTGTGCTCGAGGGCGCCGACAAACTGGGCGGAGCTCCATTGATCGACGGCGTCGGTGCGCGGCAGCCGCGCGGGGTTGATCGAGACGACCGAGGCGTAGGGGACGCACAGTGCGTCGAACTGGGGCAGGGCGCGCCGGTAGATCGTCTTGGCGATGGCCAGGCCGTCGCCGCCCGCGGCCGCGAGGCCGATGACCTCCTCCAGCCAGGAGGTGCCGGCGGTCTTGAGGTGGACGCCGGCCTGATGCCGCTTCAGCGAGGCGGCGATGTGCGGGTAGAGCGAGAACTTGTCGCTCCCCGAATGGACGCTGAGCTTCAGGCTGCCGGGAAGGTTGAATCGGCCGATGGCAAATCGGATCACGCAGACGTCCTCGTCGAATTCGCGGGCGAAGGCGGCGGGGTCGCCGATGTAGTCGATCCCCTTGTGGAAGGCGCCGGTGAACTTGGGGGCGATGGTCTGCAGCGGAATCTGCTCGTCCGCGAGGCCGGCGAGAATGACGAGCAGCTCGACGGGCGTCTGCGGCGTCGCGGTCTCGTCCATCGAGACCTCGGTCACGAACGGCTCGCTCTTCTTGACCGCGGCGATGTGACGGTACAGATTGCCCGCCGCGCAAATGGCGGCGAGGTACTTGGCGGCGACCGCCAGAAGCATCGCGCGGTCAAGTTCCAGCGGACGGTCGATGCCCGCGACCGTCAGCCGGCCGATCAGGTCGGGATGGCGGTCGGCGAAGGCTTCGCAGTCGGCGGTCGCGACGGGCTTGCCGATGAAGTCCGCGACATCGAGGGTGAAGAAATCGCTGGTGGGGATGAAGGTCTCGACGTTCTTGAGGCTGATGTGGTCGGCATCGAGGAAATACCCCCCCGTCCACTTCTCGGCAACGACGGCGGCATCGGCGGCGCGGCGGGTGTCGGCAGGGTGCGTGCCGATCAGGGAGTGCTCGCGGAACGATTTGTTCCAGACGGGGACGACGGCGATCCCCGCGTCCTTCAGCGCCTGCACCGCGCGGATCTGCGCGCGCGCCTGATGGCCGAAACGATCTCCGACGCCGATGGAATACTTGCCCAGTTTGATCAT
>CAZQKI010000252.1:0-6061 GCA_964592855.1 uncultured Lentisphaerales bacterium | reverse complement strand
CCTTGCGGCTCAGCCGCCTGTCCGACGGTTCCCGCCATCAGCAACGCCGCCACCATGCATCCGATTGTCTGTGCTCTCATGCTCATCTTTCCTTCCGTTCCTTCTTCTTCTGTTTCACTCATGCTTGCTGCCCTAAACGCACTCGCGCCAGGCATCCTTAAAATTCATATATTACCACCCACCTGCAGACTTGCAACATCTCATTCACTTCTCATTGGGCCGGAATGGTTATTGTCGGAAGATTATCCGCACTGCCCGTATCTGCCAGACTGAACAGGAACAGGATGGAAGTAAAGGTGCGCTTGGTCTTCCAGTCGTCATTGGCGATCCAGAACCAGGCACCTTCATACGACACGGCCGCAAAGGCGTCCTGCGGCTGCGCATCTCCGCTATGAATGCGCATCAACGTGTTGGTCACGTCCGCAGCATCGGGCATTGGCGGAGTCAGACGACGATCACGATGGCGGGCCGGCACCTCGACACCGCCGGCCATGGCCATCAACATTTGCATGAGCGAGCGGGTGTCCACAGCGATATCTGTTGGTCCGATCCGAACCGGCGAGTTGACCAGACGGAAACTGGCCCCTTCGGACGCGATGCCGAGCATCTGCCTGACACGAACCATTTTGTCCTGCACTTCGGGAGAGATCCCATCGCCGCGGAAGAAAAACACGACGGCCGGCTGGCTGTTGGTGCCCGGTTCCACGCGCATGCCGAAAGCGCCGACATCCTGGATATCCCGCAGCAGCGTCAGAACCTGATAGAACTCGGGGGTGGCCTGGCGGGTCGAGGCAAAGGTGGTCGGCCGGTTGCGCAGGCCGTTCAGCGACTCCACGCTGAGTTCGAGAATGAAGTCCGCTGCATAGCCGGACTGGATGAGGTGGAAAATCTTGGCCGGCTTGACCGGCGTCAGGAACCCCTCCAGGAAACGCTGGCCGGTCAACGGCACATAGGTTATGGTGGGACGGTCGGTGAATTTGCCTTGGACCCCCAGGGACAGCGTGTCGCCCTGGACAGCCTTTGTTGAGGAAAGTTGCCCGCCGATGTTGCCACTGGTTTCCATGGAGTAGCCGCTGACCACTTGACCGACGTCCAGCCAGATGGGAAGATCGAGATAGCGCATCTTGACGATGTTGAGAAGTGTCTGCGCCTTCCATGAATCGGCAATGCCGCGACTATAGTCCGTCCGGTCGCGCACAACAGACTGCGGCCCGAGGGATCGGCAGCCTGCGGCCAAGGTCAGACAAAGGACGACCGCAGACATGAACGTGGCATGTTGTCGTCGATTGCCCTTGTTGTCCGGCATCATCTGAGTTTTCATTGTTTCACTTTCCGCGCCTCAGTTACAGCCCAGTCAACGACTGAAACAACCTGGCCGCGACCGCGCCGGCCGGATACTTGAAAAGGACCAGCGGCAGCATCGGCACGGCGACGGCAGCCGCGAACGCAATCACAAGCCGCTGGCTGATGGGCGCCACGCGCAGGTTGCGCACCACGTCCAGACTGTTGGTCAAGTCGGCCAGCGACTGCAGATCCGGCGTGCCCACCAGAGGTTCGCGGGTGGTGGATTCCTCGCGAAGCCATTTCCGGTCAAAGCCCCCGACATATCGCGACGCCAGAACCATGTAATCGCTCCACCCTTTCACACGCACGTTCCAGAGCTTGGCGGAAAAAATGAAGAGCGGCCCGAGAAACAGCACGGCGACCACGAGAAGAATCAGCGGCACGTATACGTAAAGGGCCTCGAACCGCATCGTTCCCGCCGCTAGGCCTTCCGCAAATGACGCGGCAAGCACCGCTGAGATCGCCACGGCCAACGGGCAGAAATGCTCTTGCACAATCTCCAGGTACCCCAACCCCGCCGCATGGTCGGGATGGGTCGGAACCAGGTCCAAATCGAATCTTTGCAAACGCCAGAGCAGATAGCACCAGAGCCCCAGATGCCAAACCCATCGCAGCAGAAGAACCCTGAAAAGCGGCAGACAAAACCAGAGATACCAGCTTAAAATCAATCCCGATCGGCCACCGGTCTGCGTCAGCATCAGTTTCCAGCTTCCCGTCCGGCCCAGGAGAAGGAAGGCGGGTTCCATGAAGGTAAATACTAACACCGCCAGCAGAAGGCCGACTTCGACCAGCCAAGGATCTTTCAGGCGGTCAACAAGCCGGCTGATTGCGATCAGTCTGGGCCGCTCCGCAACCGTCACGATGCCGCAACGGACGAGGCCGCTCAAAAACTCATCCATTCTCGGCCTCACCCACATCTCGCAGAGGAAGAACAGCGGAACGGCCACCAGGAATCGGACATGAACGCCGATCGTGGCCAGCGAGAAGAAGTGATCCTCGATTCCCTGCACAAGGGCCAACACCAGCATGACGCTCCAGGCAACCCAGCCGAGAGCCACCCCGCACCACAGGGTGGTTCCGGCACGCACAGGCTTCAGCCGAAGCATGGGATCTCCGGACAATGAGCGCTCTGTAAATGGGCAATTGCTACTCATAATCGCAGTCAGCGCGCGGGGCGGGGATAGTGCCGCAGGAGTTCGCGGATGGCGCCATCGCAGCGGGCCTGTTTCCTGGCATTCGGCAGATCCACTTCGATGACCTTGAACGTACTGGCCGAAGCCAGCCACACCTCATTGACCGTACCGTCGCAGGTGGCCTTGAACTCACCGTTCAAAAAGACGACGGAACGGCTCCCCTTCGTGACGCTGGAAACCGCGGAACCGACGCCGGTCACTGCAGCCTCTCCGGTCTTGTAGACGCCGTAGCCGACAAGGCCCGCGGTCCCGACGGCCACCGCAGCTGCGCCTACCAGAATCCGGCATCCCGCCGACAGAAAGCCGAGTGCCGCAGCTGGGAGGAGCGCGTTGCGGATGTGGCGCATGGGTACAGCGACCCCTCGCCGCGAACCGCCAGGCCGCCCATCATAAAACCGGGACGTGCACTCCGATCCGCCAGCTATTGGTGTCGTTTTCATTATCGTTCGTTCCGGCCGCGCGCCAATCAATAGATCCACCCTTGTTGCTTGAAACGCTCCTCGAGAACATCGGCAATTTCCTGGGCGATCTGCTTGGCTCGGCCCTCGACCTTGCTGCTGCCGGTCTTCTCGCCGCGCATCTTCGACGCGCCGCTGATGATGAGACCTGCGGGGTTGTGCGTCGCAATCAGGCCGACAACGCCCAAAGCGGCACCCGGCGCCTTGCCGCCACCGGCGGCGGCTGTGCCGGACCCCAGTTTGCGCAGGCCCTGCCCGGTCACCTGCAAGCCTTCGGCAGCCGCGTTCACTTCGGATGCGCCGGATCCAAATCCGACCCGCATCCGTTTCTTGGCATCGCCTTCGTCAAAGGAAACCAGACAACCCCGAATCACGATGTCATTCAGCTGCGGCGTCGAGCCCGCAAGCGCATGCGCCGCAGGCATTCCCATCGCGCGAATCAGCGGCACCAGTTCCGTCGCAATCAGCGCACCCAGCTTGCGCGCATGGGCGATCTGTTCGGGATCCTGTGGCCTGGCGTCCCCGGAGGCATGAGCGATCAAATCGGAGTCGGCGGGCAGATCGGCAAGCGTAGCGGCGAAGTCGTAAACCCAGATGTGGCCAGGACGCGGAAGGTGCCCTGTCGCGACAGGATTGCGCGTCAGCTTGGTGGACGCACAGCCGGCCGCGATGAACAACGAGATCAGGCCGAAGGCGAGAATGGAACTTCGTCCGAACCCGGCCGGCGGGACGCGCGCGTCCAATCCCGATCGGTTCACACTTGCTATTGCATTGCGGTCATCGTGGTTGTCGTTCATCGCATGTCCTCTTGTGTCGCCGACCTGTATAAATTCACTTTGGGAACAGGAAAGTCAGCTGCGCCCGCGCACCCCAGTCTTCCGGACCATTGTCGGGCGACTCGGCCCAGTAGCGCGCACCCAGGGTCAACTGCATGATCTGGGGGCCGACCTTAAAGAGTTGCGCGATCGAGGCGTTGACCGGAACCGACCAGGCCTCACCCTCCCAGTCGTACGTGGACTCGGTGTTGAGTCCCACCGTCGTCTTCGTCTTCTGGAAGATGTAGCTGACGAACGGCTGCAGGAAGGTCGCATTGATGTCGGCCCGGTCATCCTCGCCGGCCACGGACCAGATGTGGTTGACGAGCGCGCCGGCTGTCCACGGCCCTTGCTGCTTCAACGCCAGCGCCGTCGGCCCCGCGCCCCACTGCTCGCCGCCCAGCAAGTCCTCGGTAGCTGTCGGGTAGAGACCCACCGGACCGGCTGCGAGAATCCAACCACCCACCGGCGCCTTGGGCGAGAAAAAGAAACTCTGCACGACATCGCCCAGCCCGGATTCGTTCATCGCCTCCACCGGATAATCGTTCTGGTCGACGAGCGGCACGATGGTCCGGATGATCAGGTTCCAATCTTCGCCGATCGCGAGAGGTACGACCGGCTGGATGTTCAATACGCTTTTGGATGCGCCGTCGTTCACGCCGCCAAATTCGTCGTAGTTGTATTGCAACGGCACGCTGATCAAGGCCGCGACCGGGTTCGCAAGCTTCTTGGCCAACTCCGCCGCCTTGTCATCCTGGGCACCCGCCGGCATTGCCAGCATTGAACCGAGGACCGCCACCAGAGTCATGTAGTTTTCTGTTTTCAAGTTCTTCCCTTATTCCCAGTTATCGTCTATTCCCTGTCATCGCCCGACGTTCCCATCGAGGAAAGCAGATCGAGTTGCGACTGGTGCGAAACCCTTATGACTCCCGAGTCCGGACGATCAAGCGCGGCGATCAGCGCAATGACCAGGGCAAAGGCCACGGCCAGAATCGGCCGCACCATGGATCGCTTGGACCCCGCAATGCCCGTCTGGTATCCCACACTCATCATGCCCAGGCACGTGAGGGAAAAAAGGATAACCCAGATGAAGGCCGGCATTCGCGCATGACGTCCAACGGCGATCCGAAGCGCGCGGAGATCAATGACTTCGTTCAGCGATTCAATGTAGAGTGCCGCGACATCTGAATTCATGTCCTTGCGCGCGTTTGCGACGGCCGACTCCCACAGTCGGTCCAGTAGCCGCTGCGTTTCGGTGATGGCGGTTCGGGCGCACTCCGGGCTCACGTCCCGCCCTTGAACAAAAGCGAGGCTTTTTTTCAGATAATCCCTGAACATCGCCTTCGCCTCGGCGCGATCAGCTTCCGGTAGGAAGTCGCTCCGAAGCCACGCAGTTCCGATCGCGTTGGCCTCCTGTTTCACCAGCTCCTTTCGCGCATCATACCGGTTGAACACAATGCCAAACGTGAACGCCAGGATGAACGCCAACAGGCCAAGCACCGTGCCCGCGATGGCTGAGACCGGCGATTCCTTTTCGTCCTCCGATCGCCGGTGCATGTGTCGTCCCAACAAATACCCCAGTTCGATGGAGGCGAACACACCAAGAACCGCCCCAACGAAAAAAGCCCAAATTGGTACTGCATCCATGCTCACAGCGGCAACTCCTCAATCGATCAGGATGCCGGCTGATTTGCCGGCGGGGTGAACATCGCTTGGTCTTGCCCGATCTCCTCGCGGATCAGGGCGTTGAGCTTCTGGTTCATGGCCGACAGCAAGGCTTCGTCGTATTTGGGATGGGCCGGGTTGGCCAAGTTGTCCATTTCCTCGGGATCCGACTGCAGGTCGTAGAGGGCAACGTCGTTGTCTGCCAGAAGCTGCTGGACCGCTGCCGGCAGGTTGTAGTGACCCATCCCGAAGTAGCGGACCAGCTTGTAACGGCCGTCGAAGATGCCGCGGAACATCTCGCGCTTTTCAAGGTTCGGCACGCCAATCTCTTTGACGAGGCCTTTGAACGCCTCCATGCCGCGATGAAACTCCTGGCCGGCGGCGGCGGCGGCGGCGTCAAACACCTTGGTCGCGTTGCGGCTAAACCATTCCGCGTCGACCGTGGCGATCATATCGTAGGTCATCAGGCTCCCCTTGCCGGGTTGGGCGCTGCTGCCGCGGGGCCCGACAGAAGCGGGATCGGCCACCACACCCGAGAGGTCATGGCCTTTCAGGAGCGGGTAGCGCTTCCGCCGTTCGGCCTCCG
>CAZQKI010000251.1:0-6068 GCA_964592855.1 uncultured Lentisphaerales bacterium | reverse complement strand
GAGGACGAGGACGATGTTCTATCCGTGCCGATCATAATTCAAGCTACGGCTAGAGTAAAAGGGGATACCCAGCACACCCGGATTTGTCTCCGTTACTCCGCCACGGCTCCCGCCGTCCGCCGGCCCCGCACCGCCTGGCGGACGACCAGGGCCTCGGCCATGAACCCCAGCACCAGCACGAGCGCGCCGGACATCGCGTTGAGGCAGCCCGCCGCCAGCAGCACCTTGGCGGCCAGCGCGATCGCCCCGACGCGCAGCAGCGCCGCGACCGCCATGGCCGTGGTCTTGCGGCGGATCATCATCTTGCCGTGGTAGAGATTGCGGATCATGATCACGACCGGCACCAGCAGCAGCACCCGGACCGCCTGCAGCGTGCGAATCAGCACGTCGCCCTCCAACCCCATGAGCCGCCCGAAGAACAGCCGGCTCAGCGGCGTGAACACCACCAGGCACATGATGGCCATGTACAAGGCGGTCACGCGGATCATGAACCGCGCCACGCCCTTCGGATCCTCGGCGCCGAAGGTCGCGTAGACGTGCCGGAACTGGTTGATCGGATTCTGGAACAGCGCGCAGAAATCGAAGCCCACCCGCAGGGAGGCGATCGTCACCGCCGCGCCGGCGGTCAGGTTGATGGAAGCGTAGAGGACCGGCCGGCTCATGGCGAACAGCATGCTGGTGACGGCCAACGGCCAATAGAAGGCCAGCATCCCCTTCAGGGTGACCGTGGGCGTGCTGCCGAGGTGATGTCCGGGAATCGCCACCGTCCGCACGATCACCAGCCCCAGGGCGAAGTGCAGCACGTTGGCCAGCACCGTGGCCAGCGCCAGCGTGTGCAGCGCGCCCCACCCCAGATGGAGTCCGGTCAACAGCACGGCGACCAGCACGCACAGGTGCACGGCATTCATCGCGGTGACCGTCCGGGTGCGCTCCGACAGAACCAGCACGCCGGTGCAGTACTGGCGATAGGCGTTGATCCACGCCAGCGGCGCGAGCCATTGCAGGTAGCGCACCACCGCCGTAAGCTGCGCCGCAGGAATGTTCATCCACCAGGAGAGGAAATCGGCACCCGGGGCCGTGAAGCCCATCAGCAGCAGCGGCAGCGACAGCAGCAGGCCGGCACCGTTCGCAAAGCGGGAGCACATCACGCGGTCGGCCGGCGTGCGCGCCATGACCGCCACCAGCTGCGGGATGAACGCCAGCATGGCGTTCACCAGCTGGAAGCTGCTGCTCGCCATCGCAAAGGTCGCCAGTTCGATCTCGGCCCGGGGATACTGCGCCAGCACCCCGTTCTGGAACTGCTGCTCCAGCAGGACGGTAAATCCCGACAGCGCCAGCGGCCAGTAGAATCTGCCGTAATGCCGTTTCATCGGATCGCGGGGGTGCCCGTTTCGCCCAGCCTCCCGGATGCCGCCGTCCGACATGATGTGCTTATCGCGTGAATTCGGCGAGTATAGCGCTTTGAACGATCAGCGGCCAATCCCATTATGGCATGATAATCGCTTTGCAGAATGGCGTCAGATGCCTCTGGCCATGCCAGCGGGACAACACATCTGCACAGAGGAGAACCCATGCGCGTAGAAGCTGGCAGAATATCGATGGCTGCGGCCTTGACTGTCGCCGCCCTGGCCGGTGGAGCCCCGTTGGCAGCAGCCGGCAAATCCTATTTCCAGGAGAATTTCAGGCGCTACGCCGAGACGGCCCCCGGCACGGTGCGCGACAATGGCATCGACGTTTCCAACGACCCCATCTGGGCCGACATGGCCGAGGCGAACTTCCGCCCCGTCAAGGATGGGTTCCTCTTCACCGACTTCAAACCGGGGGCCGACGGCCCCGTGCTCAAGGCCTACGACCTCGACTTCGCCTTCCGCTTCATCAGCAAGGAGAAGGGGACCTTCGACCTGGTGCTGCGCGATGCGCAGGGCCAGGAGCTGACCCTGGCCTTTTCGCGCACCGCAGTCGCACTTGCCGGCAAAGGCGTCCAGGCCCAGGGCCTGCTCCCCGCCGAACTCAAGGACAGGGAATTCTGCTCGGTCGTCGTCAAGGTGAAGAACGATACGCTGGAGGTCTTCACCGACGACCAGCGCGTCTTCAAGCGGGTGCTCGCCGCGAAGATTCCCGCCGAAGGACTCAAGGGGTTCAATTTCCGCGGTTACGCGATGATCGGCGTCGGGCTGACGGCCATCGACCTGCACGATCCCGCGCCGCTGAAGGATTTCTCCGCCCAGGCGCATTTCGCCGACTTCCGCAGCCTGCGGGACGAGGCGAGCTTCACGGCCGCACAAACGCTCGCCGAGGTGCGCCTGACCGGATCGGGCGACGGCGTCAAGTTCCGCGTCGGCACGGCCAAACCCACCTTGACCTTCAATTGGAGCAACGGCAAGAGCGACGCCTTCCCCATCACCATCGAAAACATGAACGTCAGCCGCAAGGTGCCGGGACTCGCCATCGGCGTGATTACCAACAGCGTCATCAAAGTGGGCGGGCTCGCGAACCAGAATGTGCGGCCGGTCCTCGCCCGCTTCCACTCCTCCTACAGCCATGTTCCCGCGTTGGTGGACCTCCTGCGCGATGCCGAAACACTCCCCAAGGCCTCCGAACACCCCCTCGACATCGACTTCCAGCGGCGCGCGGACGGCTCCGTCGACGTCTATTTCGACGGCTCGTTCCTCAAGAACGCCAAATCCGAAGGCGCCACGCTCGAAGCGATCACGCTGGCCTTCGCCACGCCCACCCCGGTTGTTGTGAAGCAGCCCCCCAAAGGGGTGGACACGGGGCGTTTCATGCCGATCGACCTCGCAGTCAACCCCCGCGCCAAGGCCTTCATCGACGCCAAGCTGAACGTCAAACCGGGCCTGCAGACGATCGACGGCATCCCCATCGTGGTCGCCGAATCCGTCGCTTCGGCCGATGTCGGCATCTGCCGCCAGGGAATGGGCGACTGGGCGCTGGAGGTTGAGGAATACCACGGACGCAGCCCGGCCGACGGCTTTCCCTCCGCCATCCACTACCGCCTCCCCCCCGCCCTCTACACCAAAGCCTGGGTGGTCTGCGCGATTGACCCCGACCCGGCGAAGGACCCCGTCCTCGTCGCCCGCCTCGGCCACTACATCAACAACGGCTCCGGCGGTAACATGCTCGGCGACACCACGCTCGTCATGCCCGCGGACGGCTCCATTCCCAAGAACATGAAGGCGATCGGCTCCGTCGAGCACAAGGGCAAGAAGGTCCCCCTCTATCTGCTCGAAATGCCCCTCAACATGGGGCAGGTGCTGGACTTCGCCTCCCGTCGCGCCTACATCGACTTTGAATTTGTCGGCAAGCAGTGGATCAACTTCGAGCAGATCGACCGCACGATGAAGCCCAATCCCCGTTCGACCAGCGCCTTCCAGATCTTCGGCGTCACGCTGGAAAAGGCCCCCGTCATCATGGACCTGGCACAGGCACAGCCCGCCAACGTCTTTACCCAGGACGAGCAGGCCAAGACAACAGTGACCCTCCGCTCGCTCCAGCCCGGCAAGGTCACGCTCGCCTGGCTCGCTACGGACGCCGCGGGAACCGTAGTCTTCGGCGGCTCTTCCGATGCCGTCTTCGGCAAGGCCGACGAGACCCGGAACATCGACATCGCGCTCAAGGTCAAGGACATCGGCTTCTACGCCCTCGCCCTCACGCTCGCCGACGCCACAGGCAAGGAACTGCTGGTCCATCTCGCACGCTTCGCCATCCTCCCCAGGGACGCGCGCAAGGCGGACCGCTACGCCTCGCCCTTCGGCACCTGGTGGTTCGGCAACTCGCACGGCAGCGTCGGCGAATTCGACATCGCCGGCCCGCTGCTGAAAAAGGCCGGCATCCGCAAGCTCGCCTGGAAGGCCGAGCCCGACGACCACCCCGAAATGATCAAGTACCACCTCACAGGCACGGGTCAGATGAACTTCCCGATCGGCATGAAGGATCTCGATGCGACGGGCAACTTCTCCGAAAAGGCCATGGCCGACGCCGAGGCCAAGATCAATGAGCGTCTGAAGAACTTTCCCAAGACCGGCACGATCATGATCTGGCACGAGTCCGCGCCGGGCTACGGCATCCCCGAGGAACTCCTCGGGCGGCCGGTCCCCGAGGCCACCGAGCATCACAAGAAGACGGCGGCCTACGTCAACGCCTGCGGCAAGTTCCTCCGCGCGAAGTTCCCCGGCATGAAGATTCAGATCGGCAACTCCAGCGCCTCCATCGGCGCTGCCACGCTGCCGCTCCGCAACGGCGCCAAGCCTGAATACATCGACGCCATCGGCATCGAGACGCCGGCGCAGGTGATCTGTCCGGAGAAGCTGCAGGAAGTCGGCCTGCAAGGACTCATGATCTCGACGGAGATCGCATCCCTCCTCGCCAAGCGGCCCATCCCCGCCAATGCCTGCTGGGAATACACCTACCGCTGCGCCCGCGACATGGGTGAGCAGCAGCAGGCCGAATGGTACATGCGCGACATCCTCATCTCCCTGGCGAACAAGATGACACTCATCGGCCCCGGCATCTTCTTCGACTGCACCACCGGCTACGGCAACGGCCTCTGGGGTGGCAGCGGCATCCTCACCCGCGGACCCTACGCCTACCCGAAGCGCGCCTACGTCGCTTACGCCGCACTGACAGCGGTGTTCGACCAGGCCGTCTTCAAGAAGCAGATTTCCACGGGTTCGACCACCGCCTATGCGCTGGCCTTCGACCGCGCCGACAAGCAGAACGCCACCGCGTTCTGGACCGCCCGGGGCGCCGCCGACTTCACGGTCACCTTCAGCGGCAAAGCACAGGCCCGCGTCTTCGACATGTTCGGACGCGAAACCAAACAATCCGGCACGAGCATCGTTGTCAAGGGCGGCACGGCGCCGGCCTACCTCCTGACCGACCTCCCCGTCGCCTCCGTGGCGATTACCGCACGCGCCTTCCCGAAGGACGAGGCCCGCGCCGCCAAGGCCACTGTCGCCGCAACGCTGGACACGCTGGACGGCATGACGGTCGCCCCCGATGCCGAATTCACCACGCCCCATGCCAACTTCCTCCCGATCCTGCAGCCCTCCGACTTCACGGTCGCCGCGGTGACGGACGAGGAAAAGGGCGCCTGCGTGGAAGTAGCGCTTGATCTGGCCAAGAACGCCAAGACCAGCAAGTACATCACCGAATACACGACGCTGACCTTCGCCGAGGCCAAGGCCGTCCCCGGCAACCCCGCTGCCATCGGCGTGTGGGTGAAGGGCAACTCCAACTGGGGTCAGATCCGCTTCACGATCGAGGACGCGCAGGGCGAAGTCTTCAAGTCCATCACCACCTCGGGCTGGGGCTGCGACATCCTCGACTGGCCCGGCAACCTCTGTGTCAACTTCGACGGCTGGTGCTACGTGGCGCATCCGCTGCGCGACACCAAGCTCTTCAACGACCACAGCCCCGGGCCGGTCGAAGAGCAGTGGATCTCCTGCGGCGGCGACAAGGTGATCGACCTGCCCGTCAAGGTCAAGGCCATCACCATCGGCATGAACCGCACGAAGCTCGACTTGCTCGACTTCAAGGCCAGCGCCCCCTCCATCCGTCTGAAGAATGTCGGCGGCGCCGAGGAATAGACGCCGGAGGCGCCTGCAAAACATCCGAGTTTTGCAGGCGGAGGGTTCAGGGTTCGGGGTTCAGTGGCGCCGCTGGCCGATTTAGCCGGCCAGTGGGATCAAGGCAGGAGAAACGCTCAACTCTCAATCCACGTTCAGCGGTTGTCACGTACCGGTCAACAAATCCCCCCACGCAAACCCGGAAGCCCCACCCGATTCGCAACAGCGGAGGACCGCCGAGTCCATTTCGTCCCTTTGCGCGCCCGGCACCCAGCCTCCGGCGAATAGAACCGAACTGGACTCCGCCGTCCCCGGCGGTAGGCGAAAAGAGCAGTCGCCCCGACCTTCCATTTCACTACGGGCGAGGACGCCCGACTCCAAATCGTCTTTGTCGCGAGACGATTAATAGCGCCCTTCAGGCTTCCATGCGGCGCGGTCCGAAGATCGGATGGGGACACGGGGCTTTCGCCCCGTGTCCCTTCC
>CAZQKI010000250.1:0-6084 GCA_964592855.1 uncultured Lentisphaerales bacterium | reverse complement strand
TTTTATCGGCCATCGCGACAACTTCACCACGGAGGCACGGAGACATGGAGGAGAGGTTGCGTGAAGGCGCATCCGCTTGCGGCGTATCCGGGACTAAACCGGCGCATGAAAGTCAGCGGATGCGCCTTCACGCAACACCCTTTGGAGACGGCAGGTACCGGCTGTGCGTGTACAGGATGGATCGTGCTCCCCTCCCGGACTCCGTGCCTCCGCGTCTCCGTGGTGAACCCCCGCGGATTGATTGGTTTTCACACGCACGCAACTGCAAGAAATTGCTCCGCGATCTCCGCGCCTCCGCGTGAACCAGAATAACGCGAAGAGACTCACGCGGAGACGCGGAGCGCGCGGAGGAAGCAATTATAGATGCGTTCGCCCTGCAAACGCCGGTAACCAAGCCCTTACAAGTCTGTTGAAAATTCGGAGTCCATATCCGAAAAATCACGCGTGATTCCGAAGCCACTCATGGCTCCGGCGCGGTAATGCGTTCCCCTCAGCCTTTCATCAAGCGTCCCCCGCCGATCCAGCCCTGCGGCTGCGCCGGGTAGCGCAGCGACAGGGCATTGCCCGCCGTGGAGCTGACCGTCAGCGTGAACGTGTTCGCGCCGGGCTTCAGCCCCTTCAACGGCCACCGCCACGGCGCCCAGGCTGCCGTGCCCTGGTCCACTCCGTTGACCTCCAGCCGGGCGCTGTCCGTCACTTCGTCGAGTTCCAGCGTCCAGGCGCCTTCAGCCAGCTCCCGCTCGCTGAAGGACTCGCTCCAGCGGTAGACGCCGTCGCCCATGTAGTGCGCCAGTCCCATCTCCAGCCACCCTTTGGGCGAGACCTTGACGGCGGCGGGAGCATCGACGCAGGGCTTGCCGCCTTGCACCGTGACAGCGAAATCACCGGCGATCCGGACGTTGGCCAGGAGGCCCTCCATCGCGCTTTGGGCTTCGAAGCGGAACTCCACCGCGTTGACGCCACGGCGGATATCCACCGGCAGGTGCAGCGGCGCGATGCCCGCCAGGGGAAAATCGAGCGGGCCTGACAGGCGCCGGCCGTTGCCAAACACCCGGAAGCGGCCGCGTGCGCAGCGGGGATCGAGGACCAGCACGGCCCCCGGCACATCCGCGCGCGCTTCGAACGTGAAGGTGTAGCGCAGGTCGGACTCGTCCACCGTGCTCTCGACGGGGAGCGTGCCCGAGAAGATGCCGATGGATTCGGTGGTCCGGAAGTCGGCAAACCGCTGCCAGAAGGGCTCGGGATAGGGCCGCTGCTGCGCCGGGCGTCCCTTGAGCACGATGCGGCAGGCGTCGAGGCGGAGGATGTTCGGCGACAGCCGTTCAAAGGCCGCGGCCTTCCCTGCGGCGCGGACGGTTCGGCGTGTGCCGCCGCCAGCGGCGGATGCCGCGCCGAGCGTGAAGAGTCCCGAGCCCATCGCCGGCACACGCCAGCGCTGGCCGCCCTTGACGCGCCGGGTGTCGCCGTCGGCCAGCCGGGGATCGGGCAGCCAGGCATCCCCGTTTTCGTCGTCGAACGTCACGACGCGGTCCGCCTCCGCCAGGTTGGCCACGAAGAGGCAGTCTCTTCCGTCTTCGGCGGTGAACCGCCGCACGAAGCAGTCGCCGCACCCCGCGCCGCGCATCGCGAGCTGGGCCGGCAGGTTGGTCCGGCACCAGGCCGGCGAGGGTTCGCGCGTGCGGAGCACCTCGCCCGCCGGGGCCGGCGCGGCGAAGAGCGGCCCGGAGGACTTGGCCAGCCTGGCGGGGCCGCCGCCGAACCAGATCACCCGCGTTCCGGCGGCGGAGGCCTCCCGCAGCCGCTGGAAAACCGGCTCCGCCATCAACCCGGCCGTCGGCACCAGGATCGTCTTGTAGGTGCGCTTGCCGACCCGGAGCCCGGCGGCGGTCACGGTACCCTCCGCCGCATCGGCCGCATCGAGGGCATGGATACCCACGTGCGCCTGCAGGCAGTGCAGGATCGTGAACCACCAGGCCTTCCGCCACTGCTTGAGCGTGGCGGCATCCATGCCCGGCGCGAAGGGCCAGTAGGCGAAGACGTTGTCCAGCACGGCGACATCGGCGACCTCATGCCCCCCGTCCAGGACTGCATCGCAGGCCTCCAGCCAGGCGTTGACGGCGCCGGTGCCGGGGAAAATGCTTGAATTGGGGCCGTAATCGGGCGGCGCTTCGTAGTTCGTGACGCCGTCGTTGGAGGTGTAGAAGCCGTGCGTGAAGAAGCGGTCGATCCCGAGCACCTTCTGCCAGGCGTAGATCTGCCGCGTCTTGCGCGAGGTGATTGTCCACTCGCCCAGAGCCTGCGTTTCGCTGATGCCATAACGGAGCCCCGTCTGGCTCTTCAGCGATCCCACGCGGAGGCTGCCGAGGTTCAGCGTCGGCGAGGCCTTGTCGCCGACGGCCGGCACGATCACATCGCATCCGGGAAACCCCATGGCCTTCATGATCGGCATCACGGCGGGGAGACAGACCGACTCCTGGATCGGATCGTCCTCGGGCGAGAAATGGCCGACCAGGTGCAGCCCGTGCGCATCGCACCACTTGCGGTAGGGATGCACGAAGCTGTCGAGAAAGCGGTTCATGACCCAGCGGCGGTAGTCGAGGCGCGTCCGGATCGCTTCGTCGTCCAGCGGTTCGCCGAACAGTTGGTACAGGCGCGGCTGCAGGTCGTACCCGGCCTGCTTCCTGAACGTGGCGAACAGGTCCTTCGTGAAGGGCGTGCCGCCATGCGGCTTGGCTTCGTCGGTGAAGATGCCGGGGATGGTCTTGCCGAAATGGCGGCCGACCGTCTTGGCGTAGGGATCGAGACCAAGGCGGGCGAAGACCTGGAACGTCTCGGGCTGCAGCAGGTCGGGCAGGCTGCCCCAGGGGCCTTCCATCCCGGGGGCCTCCTCGACCACCGCCGCCAGCGTGCAGCCCTTGGGTATTTCGGGAACGCGCAGGGCATTGAACATCCGGACGGCGGCGCCGCGGACGCAGGGGATGAGGGGCGTTTCGCTGTAGTAGTAGCGGCTGTCCCACTCGGTCGAGAACCAGTCGGCGCGGAGCGGCCCGACCGTCGCGGTCAGGTCGACGGACGGCAGTCCGCGCCGGGTCGGAACCAGTCCCGCCCAGATGACGCGGCGCCGGTCGATGAACCACAGGGAGCCCGGCCGGAGCCCGTCGGGGGCCGCCTTGAAGACCATGCAGCGGGCCTTGAGGTCGGGCCGTTCGGCCATCACCAGGCCGCCGGCCGCGCCGCTCGGATAGGGATCCTCGTCGTAGAGCCAGAGCTTCATGTCGATCCGGGCGGCCGCCTCGACGAGCGTCTTGACCATGGCGAACCATTCGCGGCTCGCAAAGGGGATCAGGTTGCCCGCCCGCGGATGGAGCGTGAGCGACCGGATGCCGCCCGCGCGGCACCGCCGCATGTAGTCGACCTTCTCCTGCGGCGTCGAGGCGTCGTTCAGCATCCACAGCGGCATCAGCCCGCCGCGCAGAGTTTCAGTTTTTTTTGCGTTCATAATTAATCGCTCTATTTCGCGTCGGTTTGCACGACTTCGATCGGCAGGAGCAGGTCGGCGGGATTGAATGCCAGCCAGGGCGGAACGGTCAGCAGGGCCAGCGTTCCGCCGCGGAGGTCCCGGATCGCCCAGAGCCTTCCGTCCATGCCCGGCTCCACCGGAATGGTGAAATACTCCAGCGCCGAACGGTTCTCCACCTTGCCGGCCGCCTTGCCGGCCGGATTCACGAAGGTCATCCCCGCATTCGAGCGTCCGCCGATGATGCGCGTCCCCCGGGGCACGTAGAAGAAGATCTGCGTGGCGGCAAGTTTGAACGGCTCCGATTCGGAGCAGGTCCACGTTCCCCCGAACCCGGCGGGCCAGTCGATCCGCGTCTTGGCTGCGCGGTCGCTCCATTCGATGCGGTGCAACCCCTCGTAGGTGCTCTTCAGCGTGATCGTTCGAGTCACCTGGTCGGGCGCCACCGACACCGAATCGACGGCGGCGCCGGTGGTCTCGGCCGCCGGAAACAGCTTGACGGTGGTGTCGCCGAAGCAGTTGTAGATCAGCCCGGCGGTCACCTTCAGCGTCACGTCGAAGGGGGTGTTCGTCGGCCAGAAATAGAGTTTGCAGAGCCCGCGGGTCGCGGTGCTGGCGCGCTCATCGGCCTCCTTGCGTGGCGGTGCATTGCCCGCCGGGACGGCCAGGTCGAGCCCCCGGGCGGGAACCAACTCGTCGCTGAACGCCACGGGCGTGAAGTCGATCAGCTGGTTCTTGGCGACGCCGGCTTCGATCATCGCGGCGATCTCCGGCTGGCTGAACGGCTCGGCCCGCTTCCAGGCATTCGTCCGGACGGCGTCGTCGACCAGCAGCGCCGCCAGCAGGTCGCCCGTCACCTCCTGTCCGGCGGTCTCGTCGAGCCAGTTCGCGGTCCGCGTATCCTGCTCCTGCTTGATGATCTCGGGGGCGTTGAACTGCGCCTCCTCGTGCATCCAGACGGAGCCGTCGCGTCCCGGCAGGTCGCGGATCAGGGCGAGCGAATGGATCATCTGCGTGTCCCGGATCCGGTAGGCGAAGCGGATGAGCGCTTCGAAGGCCGCCTGCCGCGGCGGCTTGGGCGCCTCCTCCTTCCCGCCGATGACCGCCGGACCGGGGCGCCAGCCGCCGCCCGACGCCTCCTGGTAGACGCGGAACAGCTCGACGTACTGCATGTAGAGCGCCAGATCGTCGAGCCGAGCCCCGATGGCCGCGTCGCCCGCCGCGAGCTGCCGGGCCTGCTGCAGGGCGCGGAAAAGGCGTCCGATCAGATCGGAGGTCAGCGGCAGCTTCTGGGCGCCGTCCAGCAGTCGGTAGAACTCGCGCATCGGCTCCCGCGCCGGGCCGAAGCAGTCGGCGACGAACTCGCCGGTGAGCGCCTCGACGCGCCCGGCTTCGTTCGTGTCCCAGAGCATGCGGGAGGCGAGGTAGTAGCCCAGTCCGTTGGGGCCCCAGTTGTCGCCCGATTCGGACGACATGAACCGCGCGCCGCACGCATGGAACCGGCAGAGGGTCCGCTGCAGGTAGGCGATGTTGGAGCCGCGTCCCCGGCCGGGGAGATCGCGGTCCCACACGTTCACCGCGTAGTACTCGCGCACCCCCAGGTTCGCCCCCACGCGGCTCCAGCCGTCGAAGAGCTGGTCGACCGAAAAGCCGCCCTTGACGAAGGCCGTCGCGATGCTGACGATGACGTTGGAAGCGATGGGCACCTCGGGCGCCGGCGAGTGCTCGTTGTAGGCGTAGAAGCAGACCAGCTTGCCGGGGAAGCGCCGGCCGACCGCCTCGGCCACTTCGTTGGCCAGCGTCGCCTGCCGGTCGCTGACCTTGCCCAGCGCCGCGCAGGCCTCGCACTGGCACCAGCCGCCGCCGTCGCTGGGCTCGACGGAGACGCTGGCCAGATTCGGCGACTTCTCGAACTGGCGGAGCGCATCGTCAGCGACCAGCTTGCGGACTTCGGGGTTGCCGATGCAGAACTTGGTGGAGGTGCGCCGGTCTCCCACCAGTCCGAGGTATTCGGGATGGGCGTCGAATTCGGCCTGGTTTCGCGAGATGATTGCCTCGTAGGCATGCCCGGTGTTGATGACGCTCCGGGCCGACATCCGGTTGCGCGCGCACCACACGCCGTAGCGCTCGCGGAGGGCGGGCCATGCTCCGTACCCGAACCAGATGCCGCGGCCTGCGTAGGCGGGCTGCGTCAGCACATCCAGCGCCGCCTTGAGCTCGGGACGGCGGGGGACGATCTCCCACTTGGCCGTGGGAAAGTACTGGCGGTAGCCCAGATGATGGAGGAAGTCCCAGACGGCATGCTGGACGGCGAGGTCGGTGGCGCCGATCAGATACGCGCCCCCGGCATGCGTCCGGATGCAGTAGCGCTCCGACGCCGAAAGCCCCGTTCCGGAGGCGACGTCCCGCACCTGCAGCGCCGGAAAATCCTTTACGGTGCCCACGGCCAGCCCCGTCGTTCCATCGCCGCTGCCCACCACGAAGGACGCCCCGGCAATCTTTCCCAGGTAGTTCGCCAGATCCTTCGCCGCCTGGCTGACTTCGCGCGAAGCGCCGTCGGCGACGAC
>CAZQKI010000249.1:0-6122 GCA_964592855.1 uncultured Lentisphaerales bacterium | reverse complement strand
GGGCGCGACGAAGGGGGCCATGGCACCCTCGCCCTCGTCGTCTTCCGCGCCGCGCTTTCACTTTCACTTCCGCGCTTTCACTTTGCGTCCGTGCATGGCTTCTGTTACGCTGTAGCGAAACGGTCATGTGGAGTTCGATGAGGGCACCCCCGAAAAACATTTGACGAGGGTTGGGCATATGGCGCTGAGCAACCGGGTAAACAAAAAACCACGCATCTTAATCGTCACGCCGGAGATCACCTATCTGCCTTCGGGGATGGGCAACCTCGCGCAGGCGACTAATGCGAAGGCGGGGGGGCTTGCCGACGTCTCCGCCTCGCTTGTTTCCGCCCTTTTCGAGCTTGGCGCCGATGTCCACGTCGCCCTGCCGCACTACCGCAGGATGTTTCACATGGACGTGGGGCGGCTGATCAGCAATGAACTCCGCGTCTACAAGAGCCGCCTCCCCGATGCCCGCATTCATCTGGCGGAAGACCGCTGCTTCTACTACCGCGATGCCGTCTACAGCAACTACGACAATGAGAATCCGCGGCTGGCCCTCGCCTTCCAGCGCGAAATCATCAACAACATCATCCCCACCGTCAATCCCGACCTGATCCACTGCAACGACTGGATGACGGGGTTGATCCCCGCCGCCGCGCGCCGCCTGGGCATCCCGAGCCTCTTCACGGTGCACAACATCCACACGTACGACGTGACGCTGGCGCAGATCGAGGATTCGGGGGTCGACGCCGCCGAGTTCTGGAAGTCCCTCTATTTCCGCCGCATGCCCCAGTACTACGAGGAGACCCGCGGCAACAATCCCGTCGACCTGCTGACCAGCGGCGTTTTCGCCTCGCACTTCATCAACACCGTCAGCCCGACCTTTCTGGAGGAGATCGTCCGCGGCGACCACGCGTTCGTCCCGAGGAATCTCCGCGCCGAGATCATCGGCAAACGGCTGTCGGGCTGCGCCGAGGGGATCCTCAATGCGCCCGATTTCTCCTACGACCCCGAAACCGATGCGGCCCTGGCGCAGACCTACACGGCCGCCGATGCCGCGCAGGCCAAACGTGAAAACAAGCACGCCTTCCAGCTCAAGGTGGGGCTGGCGACCGATCCCGATGCACCGCTGCTCTTCTGGCCGTCGCGCCTCGATCCGATTCAGAAGGGTCCCGAGCTGCTGACCAACATCCTCTTTTCGACCCTGGACAAGTACCGCAAGAGCAACCTGCAGGTCGTGCTGGTCGCCAACGGATCGCACCAGCGCCACTTCCACGATATTCTCCGCTGGCACGACCTCTATGGCCGCCTGTCCGTCTGCGATTTCGACGAAAGCCTCGCGCGGCAGGCCTACGCCGCCTCCGACTTCACGCTCATGCCCTCGCGCTTCGAGCCGTGCGGCCTGCCCCAGATGATCGGGGCCATCTACGGCTCCCTGCCCATCGCCCATGACACCGGAGGCCTGCACGATACCGTGACTCCGCTCGATGTCGACGCCAATCGGGGCAACGGGTTCGTCTTCAAGAACTTCAACAGCGCGGGGCTGGCCTGGGCCATCGACGAAGCCATGCGGTTCTGGAACCTGCCCGCTGAACTCCGCGCCGCGCAGGTCGCGCGGGTCATGCTGGACAGCAAGGCGCAATTCAACCACAAGGTCTGCGCACATCGCTACATTTCAATCTACGAAAAGATGCTGCACCGGGATTTGGTCAAGGCCTTCTAGTCATGAAGTCAAACCGTCTGACATCCCTTTCGGACGATCCCTATCTGACCCCATATCTGGGGATTCTCCAACGCCGGCAGGCGTTGAAGAACAAACGCATGCAGGTACTGACCGCCGGGCCGGGATCGCTGGGGGAATTCGCCTGCGCCCATGAATTCTACGGGCTCAAGCGGCGGAAGGATGACTGGATCTTCCGGGAGTGGGCCCCCCACGCCACGGCGATCTTCCTGGTCGGCGACTTCAGCGACTGGAAACCCCTCCCGGCCTTCGCCCTGAAGCGCCTGCCGAACCGCTCCGTGTGGGAGGGTTCCTGGCCGCTCGACCACCTCGCCCACGGACAACGCTACCACCTGCTGGTCCTCTGGAACGGCGGACAGGGCGAGCGCCTCCCCGCCTACGGGCGCCGCGTCGTCCAGGATCCCCGGACCAACCTGTTCTCCGCGCAAGTCTGGGATCCGCCCGAACCCTACGTCTGGAAGCTCCCCGGCTGGCGCGTGCCGCCGCGGGCGCCCCTGGTCTACGAGGCCCACGTCGGCATGGCGCAGGAACAGGCGGGGATCGGCAGCTATGACGAGTTCCGCCGCCGGGTGCTCCCCCGCATCGTCGCCGAGGGCTACAACACGCTGCAGCTGATGGCCATCATGGAGCACCCCTACTACGGCTCCTTCGGCTATCAGGTGGGGAGCTTCTTCGCGGCGAGCTCGCGCTTCGGCACGCCGGAAGACCTCAAGGCACTCATCGACGACGCCCATGCGGCGGGCCTGGCCGTGGTGATGGATCTGATCCACTCCCACGCCGTCCGCAACGAGCGCGACGGCCTTTCCCGCTTCGACGGAACGACCGACCAGTATTTTCACGAAGGTTCGCGCGGATGGCACGAGGCCTGGGATTCCCGCTGTTTCAACTACGGCAAGACCGATGTCCTTCACTTCCTGCTGTCCAACTGCCACTATTGGCTCGATGAATTCCATTTCGACGGCTTCCGCTTCGATGGCATCACGAGCATGCTCTACCTGCATCACGGACTCGGGGTCGCCTTCACCGACTACGCCCGGTACTTCAACGACGAGGTCGACGAGGACGCCTGGGTCTACTGCGCGCTGGCCAACCAGATGATCCACGAGCTGCGGCCCGACGCGCTCACGATCGCGGAGGACGTCAGCGGCATGCCCGGGCTGGCCGCTCCGGTGGAACGGGGCGGCGCCGGCTTCGACTACCGCATGGCCATGGGGGTCCCCGACTGCTGGTTCAAGCTCGTGCGCGAAGTCCGCGACGAGGAGTGGAACGTCGGCTACCTGTGGCACGAACTGACGAACCGCCGCGAGGACGAGCAGACCATCAACTACGTCGAGAGCCACGACCAGGCGCTCGTCGGCGGCAAGACCCTGCTCTTCGAGATGATGGACGCGGCGATCTACGACTCCATGCACCGGGGCGTGCGCAACGTCGCCACCGACCGCGGCGTCGCGCTGCACAAGCTCATCCGCCTGGCGACGCTGGGAACCGCAGGCCACGGCTACCTGAACTTCATGGGCAACGAGTTCGGCCATCCCGAATGGGTCGACTTCCCCCGCGAGGGCAACGGCTTCTCCTATCAGCACGCCCGCCGGCAATGGCACCTGTGCGACGACCGCGCCCTCTACTTCCACTGCCTGGGCGAGTTCGACCGCGCCATGATCCGGCTTTTCGCCGCGCGCCAGTCCCTGGAGACTTCCGCGCCGCGGCGGCTGCTCATGGATGATGCGAAGAAGCTCCTCGCCTTCGAGCGCGGCGGCATGATCGTGGCGATCAATTTCCATGCCTCGCAATCGGTGGCGGACTATCCGCTGCTCGTCCCTCCCGGACACTACCGGGGGCTGCTGAACAGCGACAGCGTCGCCTTCGGCGGACAAGGCCGCATCGCCGAAGCCCAGGACTATCCGGTCTACGACGAGGTGGAACGGCAGGAACGCATTCCTCGCATCCGCATCTACCTCCCCGCCCGCACCGCGCTGGTGGTCGGCTGACCCCCCCCGTCTCCGCTCAGCAGGCCCCGCAGGGGATCTTTCCGGCGAATTCCTTCAGGCGCAGCACCGTGTTCTCGACCAGCTCCTGCCCGCCCTTGAACGAGATTTGATTGCAGTAGAGGCTGGCGCTGTAGCCGCCGCCCCACTCGCCCCGTTCCGTCGCCAGATAGCCGGCGACGCCGAGGGGGTTGCCCGTCAACTGGATGACGAAGGTCTGCTGGAAGGGGCTCCGCGCCTGGATGCGGTGCATGTAGTCCATGTAGAGTTCGAAGGGGTTGGTGGCGAAGGCGATGTCGCCCAGCCGCGCCACATGCAGTTCCATGGCGCAGGTCGGACGGGTCTTCTGCTCCTCGAAACGCTGCAGCACATGCTTGCAGCGGTTGCGGCGCGCCACGAGGGTCGAGTTGTATTGCAGGCATTCCGCCGGCGTCCCGCCGGTCTTGAAGGGCTCCGCATTCAGCTCGGCCAGGAGCTGCTGCTGGATGGCCGCCTCTTCGTCGGTGATGGCGCGCCGGCTGAGTTCGATCGCCTCGACGCCGTGCTGGATGGGCAGGGCGGTGCGGATGTCCTTGCCGGCCCACCCGAGGACTTCGTCGAAGGCGGCGGCAATCCGCTCGGCGATGTCGCGCCGCTGCCACAGGTGCAGGTCGCGGCCATCGCCGGCGCCGCCGTACTTCAAGGCAAAGCGCCGTTTCTGGGCGCCGTAGTAGTGCTGGATGCGCGGCGCCAGGTCGCCTCCGGCGGCGCATTGCGGCAGGATGAAGATGTCGCCGTGCCGTTCGCGGATGGCGAGGCGGACGTCGTTCCAGTAGTCGGCGCTGAGCTGCTGCAGTTGCTCCGAGCACTGCGAGGGACAGGGGACGTTGATGATGGCCCCGGTCAGCTTGCCCGCCGCGTCGAAGGTGTAGAGGAGGTTGATGAAGGGGTCGCAGCCCGCCTCGTAGTGGCTGAACTTGTCGTCGGAGGTCGGTCCGTACATTTTGGCGTGGCCGTCGACCATCATGCCGGGGCGGGCGACGACGCCGGGGCGCTTGGAGACGTCGTCGAAGTAGATTTCGCGACGGCTGTGGCCGACGACGGCGAAGCCGTAGCCGTAGGCCACGCCGCCACCCTGCCGCCGGTCGTAGGCCTCGCAGACGGCGGAGGCCATCTGCTCGGCGAGAAACGCGCGATAGACGTCGGGGTCGGCGATCGCGATGCCGTCGTGCGGCACCTGGCCGGGCGAGGCCATGCCCGCGATGGCCGCCTTGTAGTAGCCGGCGCCTTCGTGCGTATGGGTGGCGTTGAAGATGATCTTCGCGACGGGAATTGCGGGGTTCAGCGCCGCCACGCGGTCGCGCACCTCGGTGACGAGGTAGGGGCTGATGGAGACGAAGTCGGCCGAAACGAAGATCAGGACGTCCTCCCCGTTCTCGACGACGAGGGCAGTGGCGGTGATCGGATCCAGCACGCCCTGCGAGACGCGGATGTGGAACTGCCCGGGGATGTCGACGGGCTTGTCGGTCGAAACATCGCGAGTGGCCCATCCGATTTTGAGGGTGGCGGCTTGGGGGGCGGGGGTCTTTTTCATGGTGAAAGTATAGCACGCACGCAGCGGGACGGAACCTGCAAAATAGGGCGGGAAAACGCGGGGGGGCGAACCTTATCTGTTCCGGCGACCGGGCGTCACCGCGTCTGGATCCGGCGCGCTGCCTCGTCCGCCAGGAGGACCCGGTCGCGGATGGCGAGGAAGTCGTTGGGGTTCACGTACTCGAGGATGAAGGGGACGCCCTCGGTATGGCGGTGGTACAGGCTCAGCAAGAGGGGCCAGTTGATGTCGCCGTCGCCGAAGGCGCGTCCGTAGGCGTCGTTCACCTTGCGGTCCTTGCCGTGAAAATAGGCGATGTGCGGCGCGAGGTAGCGGAACATGTCCTCTTCGGAACTGTTGGCGATCAGGTTCGCGGGATCGAGCAGGACTTTCAGGCGGTCCGAGCCCACCTGCGCGAGGAGGTCGGCCGCCCGCTTCGCGCTGGGCACGACATCGATCACGCAGGACTCCAGTGCGACGCACACGTGGTGGCGCCCGGCCATCGCGGCCAGCTGTCCGAGGCTATCCAGCAGCCGGGCAAAGTCCTTTTCGTACGTGTCGGCGTTGACGCCCCGCTTCCCCGGGGTGAAGCCGCACTCGGTGGAGACGTAGGGGACGCCGCTCACGGAGGCGAGCTGCAGCATGCGGTCGAAGTAGGCCAGGTTCGCCGCCCGTTCGGCCTCGTCGGGATCGATCAGGTTCGTGAAGCAGCCGAGGCTGGTCACTGCAATGCCGCGGCTCCGGTAGGTTTCCACGATCGCCCGGCACCGCTCGTCGGTCATCTCGGCGAGGTCCTTGCGGCCGTTGTAGAGCCACAGATTCGAGTCGGTCTGCGAGAAGCACA
>CAZQKI010000248.1:0-6124 GCA_964592855.1 uncultured Lentisphaerales bacterium | reverse complement strand
CTTGTTCCCTTCGGGTGAACCGCCACCCCATACTCGTACACCTACTCGTACACTCCCTTCTTGCCATCTCAGGAGATTCGCGTGTACGAGTAGGTGTACGAGTGCGTGTGCATGGATGCCGGAGGAAACGGTGCAAGAAGGCTTGAAAACGACAAGATTCATGAGTTCTTGAATTCCAGATTGACGGGCGGTATGGATCAATCAACAGGCCCTTCAGCCGCAAGTTAGCGAATGCCTTCAGGCTTGGGTGACGGTCGAATAACGATTGTCATCAACCTGTTCTGCCGGCGATTACGGCAAAAGAAAGTGCGGCATGCAACCTGCCCGCGTGAAACAGGCGGCCCGACCTGACGCTACTCCGCCGTCAACTTGCGTTCGAGATAGGCGCGGCGCAGCGCGGCGATGCGGTAGCGGACATTCATCCAATCCGGGACGGCCTGGGTGAAGAGCCGGTCGACCTCTGCGTCCGTCATTGTGGCGGTGACGAGCTTGCCGTAGTCGTCCAGTTGCTTGATGAGGGGTGCCACCTCCGCAGCGTAAAACTCGGGATCCGAGTAGTCTTTGTCGGCATAGAAGTCGACGGCTCCGCCCGTGCGGGGATTTTTCTCCTCCGTGTAGCTCGCCAAGGCCTTGTAGACGAGCTTGCGCTTGATGGCGAGGCGGTCGGCGTCGCGCATGTCGAAGCGCCAGTGGCCGAAGCTCGAACGGCCATGCACCGTCTTGAGGCCGTTCCAGGTGACGCGCCCGCTCCGTGCCCAGCGTCCGACTTCGAAAAGCCAGAAGTCGTCGCCCTCGGGCAGCCGGTCGAAGAACAGGTCCCATCCGAAGAAGAGATAGAGCAGATGCGAATCCGGCGTGTGGCGGAACTCAGTCCGGAAATTGGCCTGATCCGTCTTGACCGGACGATGCAGCTCGGAGGCGTAGGCCGAGTTCCAAAGGGTGACCTTGCCCGTTTGCAGGTTGGCCAGGAAACAGGTGTGGGGTTCGCGCTCGCCGGCGGCGATGTAGCCCTCGAAGCTGCCTCCGCGGAGGAGGCCGGCCGCCACTTCGGCCGCCTGGTCATCCCTGGCATCCAGGAAGATGTGGATGCCATCGTCATCGCAGACCGCATGAAAATAGGTTTCGGTGTCGCCCTTGGCGCCGGCGGTGATGCCGATGTCGCCGCGGTCGCCGGTCGAGACGTCCGTCGCCGCGACGAGCTCGAGGTTGCCGCCGAACTTGCGGTCGAAGACGCCGCGCTGGGCGGCGTTCTTGACGACCGCGGAGGTCAGAAAGCTGTCGATCGCGGCGGGGGCCTTGGGCATGAAGGCGACGGTGTAGGTCTTGACGGGTTCGGGGACGAAGAGCGCATCGTAGCTGGCGCCGACGGCTTTGGCGGTTTCGTAGCGCTGGGCGATCATGGCGGTGCGGCCGGCCCGCAGCAGCGCGTCCTGCTTCCGGTCGGGCGAAAGCTCCGCCTGAGCGAAGGCGTTCATGACGGTGGCAATCATCTTCTGCGTGGCGGCCTGTTCGTCGGCGCCGGAAAGCAAGGCTTGCACAAGGGCGAAGAAGAGGCGGCGCTCGGGGGCGAGCAGCGGATCCAGCGCAAATTCGTCTGCGCAGCTGAGCGCCGCCGGGAGATCCCCCGAACCCACGAGCGCGTTGACGCGGTAGAGGCGCGACTGATAGTGGTCATCGACACGGAGCGCCGCGGTGCGGCAGAGGGTGGCGGAGACGGCCTTTGCGAAGGGGTAGGCCGCCCGGGTCATGGCGATGCGCAGGATGGGGAGCAGCGCGGCGTAGCGGGCGGGGGTGGCGTCGGCCAACGCCTCGAACTGGACCAGGACGGCCTGGACATCGGCCAAGCGGCCGCCTTCATTGCAGATCTCGATGTACCGCAACATGGCGTTCCAGCGCTGATCTTCGTCAAGCGCGGGGTTGTCGATGGTGGAGCGGCAAAGCTTCAGCGCGGCTTCGGCGTCGCCCTGCACCTGCCGGACCTTGGCGGCGTCGGCGTACCGCCCGGCGTCGTGATGCAGCTTGAAGGCGGCCTCGTAATTGCCTTCGGCCACCCAGGAGTCGGCGATGGCAAATCCGGCTTTGTACGCCTGCAGGGGATCGAGCTTGATCGCCTCTGTGTAAGCCTCCCGCGCGGCTGCGTGACGGTACATGCGGGCGTTGAGCTTGCCGATGTTGACCTGGGCCACGGCCTGCTCGGCGGACGTGAGCTGAGGCAGGGCCAGCGCCCGGCGCGCGGTCTTGTCGGCGGCCGCCTCGTCGCCCTGCATCAGCTGAATCCCCGCCAACTGGTAGTGGGCATTCAGCTTCTGGGCGGCCGTCGCGGTCGGGGCGTCGATGATGCGCTGCGCATAGTCGGTGGCGGCGGGGTACTCCTTGACCTTGAGCGAGAAGAGGATTCCCTGCGCATAGACGTTGGCGCGCTCGCTCGCGTTCAGCCCCTCGATGGCGAGGGCCTGGGCGAGGGCCTCGCGCGCTTCGCCCAGGTTGGCGTAGACCGAGCTTTCGGCCGCATTGTTCGCAACGGCGATCCAGCCCTGGCTCCGCTGCGCGGGGGTCAGGCGCGTGTCGCGTCCGATGTCGGCCCAGATCGTCCGCATCTCGACGGCCCGCGCACGGGTTCGAATGCGCATGAGCGTGGAGGCCTTGCGGTTGCGGGCGGTCAGCTTGTCGGTTTCGGAAAGGCCCTCCAGCGCGATCAGCGCATCGATGGCCGCCAGGCCCTCGTCGTACTTGTAGAGGACGTTCACATACACGTCGGCGATCGCGTTGCAGGCCTGGATCTTCGTCTTGAGATCGGCCTCGGGCTGCGCGACGACCTCGCGGTAGACGGCGATGGCGCCGTTGGGGTCGTTGGCGGAGGCCTTGGCCCGGGCCTCCTTGATCAGGTCCGCAGGGGCGCCGCGGGCCGGCAGGCCGGCCAGGAACAGGGATGCCAGGATAAAAAGGATTGAACGGTTCATGTTACGCTCCAGAAGGTGAGGCCTTAGCGCATGGCGGAAAGTTGAAGGATACGCTCGATGATCTCGAGGCGGGCCGCGTTCATGTCCCCGCCCGTGACGTCGAGGTCGGCGAGGTATTGAAGGGCCTTCCGGCCGGCGTAGGTCCGGTCGACATTGCCGGTGGAATCACGCGCCTCGAGGCAGAGCTGCTTGAGCAGGGTTGCATAGCGGATGTCGTCCACCCCTTCGCGGAACCCCTCCCAGGCCAGCGTGTCGACCAGCTCGCCGCGCGTTCCGTAGGCGAAGACCATCGGCTTGTAGGTCTCCTTGGCGAGGTCGTTCCACGGATGGATTGCGAAGGAGTAGTTGCAGAGCATGCTGAAGTTGTTGCGGTAGGGGACGAGGCCGTACTGCTTGCGGATGTAGGCCGGGTTCTCGACGCCGACATGCTGCGCGGCATACCAGCCCACGTAGGCATGGCCGATCTCGTTCCACTTGCGCGTCCGCTCGTTGTCTTCCGGGAAGGTGCCGGCCGGGTGCATGTCGTAGATGTAGCCGCCCTTGTGATAGAGGGCGTCGTGGCCCGCCGTGTAGAACTTGAACCCCAGCTCGTGGTAGATCTTCCAGTGGGGCCGCATGGAGACGATCCAGGCGGGGCCGGGCTCGTCACCGCTTTGGATGTAAACATTGACATGTCCGAGGTGCTTGAGGAAAAAGTCCTTCGTCTCCTGCGCCAGGCGCCGGGTGGCGAGCAGCCCTTCGTGCGTGGTGTCCGTTCCCGTGCGCATCGACGATCCGATAACGACGTCCATGCGCATTCCCGCTTCGCGGGCGAGATCGAGCTGCCGCCTGAGGTCGTCGCCCGGCGTGCCGCGCACCTTGTAGGTGGCGATGTTGTGGCGGCGCATGTTCTTCAGGATGCCCAGGTACTGCCGTGTCGCGAGCTCGAAGTCGCCGCCGTTTTCGGCGAGCAGGATGTCGTAGCTGACATAGTTGTACGTGGAGACGAGGAGGTCGCGGCCGGGGTCGAAGTAGGTCTTCGGCTCGGGTAGCGCGAAGGGGAGGACGCGCAGCACGACGGGAATGTCCGCGAGCCGGGTCTTATCGGCGGCGGCGACGGCGATCGCGCCGGTGTAGACGCCCGGCTCGGTGGCGGCGGGAACCTGCACGGTGAGGAAAAACTGTTTGAAGACGCCGGCGTCGAGTGCCACGGGCTGGAGGGTGGTGGCATCCTCGAAGTCTTCCTTCATGGGCCGGAAGGTGTAGTTCACACCACGCTCGTCATAGATGGAGTCCAGCACCTTGGGGGGCGTGATCCACTGGTGACGGAAGGAGCCGTCGCAGTTCTTCACGCGGGCGTAATTAGCCTTCCCGGCGGTGTCGACCTTGACGAGGTCCTCGTCGTGAAGGAGGAGTTCGGGGGTCAGTTGAAGCCCCGTGTCCATGAAGTAGCTGATCCATCCGTTACCGTTCTGGTACCAGACCTTGACGACTCTCAGATCGAGCAGCGTCGCGGGAAGCGTCTTCCCGTCGGCACGCTTCAACTCGCCGACGGTGAAGGTCGACTTGCCGAAGTCGGCAAAGGGATAGACCACGAAGGAGGCGGGTTCATATTCGCCTTGCGCGGCGATCAGCCGCACGGGGGCGTCCAGCGCGCCGTCTGCCGGATAGGCGTCCGCGAGGCGCATGCGGTCGCTCATGGCGGGCACGGTGTATACGGCCAGCGCCTCCTGGCTCCGCCCGCTTTGCATAACGTCGTCCGCCACGCGCACCGCATTGGCAATGGCCAGCGGCGCGGCTGCGGCAACCGCCTTGAGGTGTGCCTGCAGCCGCCCCTGAGTCTGCTGCTCGCGCTCAGGGCGGGCGCGCAATTGTACCGCGAGGGCTTTGGCCTCCTGGTGCTCGAGCTGCGCCGTGGCCCGGAACGGGACGAGCAGCGCGACAGCTGCAATGAGCGCGCCGCCGAGGGCGGGCGTCAGAAGGCGACGTGGTAGTGAACGCATATTAACATCCCATTAAAGGCGCGCAAGCGGCCGCCCTTGTTCATGGCCTTGCTGTTGAAACCGGCAGGCCGCGACTTTAGCACAGAAATCCGAAGCGGGGAACCCAATTAGTAGACTTGCGCCTTTTGTGAACATGCGCATGATTTCAACGGGTTTGAGCGGTTCGATACGTCCCGCTCTACCGCTCACGCCCGGATCGATGCGTCCGCAAAAGTAGCGCGGGACGTATCGGACCGCGCAGACGCATCCGACGGTGGACGGTCCCATAGGTCCCGTCCTACTGTAGCCAATCGTTTGCCGTAATCGTCGACAGAATAGGTCGATGACAACCGTTACTCGACCGTCACCCAGGCCTGAAGGCGGAAGCCTGGCAGGGGCTTCAGCCCCGGTTTCAGGGCTTCTTGTGCCGTTCTCCCCGGCATTTATGCACACCTTCTTGTGCGCCTCCTCGAACACTCGACAAAGCTTTGGGACTAGCCAGGCGGCAGGGGTGCGGCTGCTTAGCAAGTCTCCTACTCGATCCAATTGCCCCGGCGCAGCCGGGTCAGAGGCCCCACTGGTCTGAGAACCCAAACGCTCACCGCTGAACTTTCAACGTTGAACGCCGAAGTAAAGAAGAGACAAAACATCAGCGTTAAACGTTCAGCGTTAAGCGTTTCTCCTACTCGATCCAACTGGCGGCCTCCGGCCGCCAGAGGCCTCACTGAACCCCGAACCCTCCGCTCACTGGGGCGTGGCGGCCGGCTTCGGCGCCTGGTCTGTCAGCTTCTTGATGTCGGCGATGAAGGATTCGGGGGTTGCCTTCTGCGAAGCCCCCAACTGGCCCAGCTGCTTCTCGCCGTCGGCGGCCAGCAGGATGTAGGTCGGATAGCCCTGAACCCCGAAGCTGTCGCTGAGCTTCTGGTTGCGGGCGACGAAGTTCATGGGGACGAGCGACTTGTCACGGGGAAAGTCGATGAAGACGAGGATGAGATTCTCCTTGGCGAAGGTCACCCATTCGGGCTTGGAGAAGACGGACTTGTCCATGAGCTTGCACCAGCCGCACCAGTCGCTGCCGGTGAAGTTGATCAGGATGGGAAGGTTCTTCTCCTTCGCCAGGACCTTGGCGGCATCATAGTCCATCGTCCATTCCCCGGGCTTGGCGCCCTGAGTGGCCGGCGAGGCGGCGAAGAGCGAGAGGGA
>CAZQKI010000247.1:0-6307 GCA_964592855.1 uncultured Lentisphaerales bacterium | reverse complement strand
TTCCTTGTCCGATAGGAAGTCGAAGTGACTGGCGCGCTTACGCGCGGAGAGCCGAATAGAAACCACAGTCGACGAATGTACTTGCCCCTCGGTGCGGAGGCGACGTATTGCTGGACCTCTTTCACAGGAGCCGCGTTGAACACACTGGCGAGGATGGCCAGGTTTGTCCCGTCGTACTTGAGTGCGAATTCCAGATGGTCGCCGAGCGTATCCCCGGGCCAGTATCTGGCCGGGTAGACTTCCTCCGTCATGCCTGCAGTCGTGTCGGTTCGGCGGGTGTTTCCTGTGGCCACGAAGGACTGATGCCAGTTTGGGATCACCTCCAGATGGAATCTTGCGATCAGCGCTCCGTATCCAGCCGGTCGCAATCCTGTGGCCTTCAAATCGTGCTCAGTCATTACTCCTCCGTGAAATACGCGAATTGATCGTGAATAATACGCCAGAATCACACAAAGTCAAGAAAACCGAGCCAGACAGCTACTAGACGTCTGTTTGTGAAAAACGCGCCCGTGGCGAGACAAACGCGCCCGAAATAGCCTTGTGCAAGAAAAACGCGCCGTGGTCACGCATCCTGACGACCCAGCAAGAACGAGAATGCCGTTGGCGGAGCGCCAAGAAGAGACTTGCGGATTGCATGATGTGTTGTATTCTGCACGATCAAGGGCACAGGCGCATCTCTTGACCCACAGATTCTGCGGAAGACCCTCTTTTTTCCTCCACAACAAAACACCCTTTCAGCCGCACATCCTGCGACGACGCGCCGATCAGGACTTCAAATTTCCCGGGCTCGCTGGTCCAACCGTTCCGCCCAGGATCGAAAAATGCCAGGTCCGCCGCGCGCAGCCTGAAGGTGATGCGCTTCGTCTGCCCGGGCTTCAGAAAGACTTTGCTTGCCCCCTTCAACTCCTTCGGCGGACGCGCCACACTGGACTCGATGTCCCGGACATACAACTGAACCACCTCGGCCCCCGCGATCTTGCCGCTGTTCCGGACGCGGCATTTTACAGTGACCTCCACGCCCGGACGCACCGCTCGCGGAGTGATCTGAAGCTGGTCGTACGTGAAGGTCGTATAGGAAAGGCCGTGACCGAAACAGAACAAAGGCTCAGTCTTCCCCTGCTCGTACCCGCGATAACCGATGAAGAGGCCCTCCCGGTATTCGGTCTTCTGCGCGTCCTTTGATCGGTACCAGGGGAACGAGGGATTGTCGGCGGCCCGCTTCTCGAAACTGACCGGCAACCGGCCCGAGGGATTCACCTTCCCCAGCAGAATTTCGGCGATGGCACGCCCGCCCTCCTGGCCCGGATACCAGGCCATCAGCACCGCGGCGGCCTTGTCGATCCAGCCTTCCGTCTCCACCGCCCCGCCCGCAAACAGCACGACCACGGTGTTCGGGTTGACCTTCTGGACGGCGCGGATCAGGTCCGCCTGCGTGGGCGGCAGCTCGAAGGTCCGGTCAAGGCCCTCGCACTCCTGCTCGGCCTTGAACCCGACACAGACGATGGCGACGTCCGACTCCCCAGCCAGCCGCACCGCCGCGGCGTGGTCACCCTTCAGGACCTCCGCGCGATTCCAGCCGAACTGGGCCACCGCCCAGCCGGCGGCTTCGTCGTATTCGATCCGGATATCGTATTGCTTACCCACCACCAGTTTCTTCACGGCCCGGCAAAGCTGCGGCGAGTGGCCGCACCAGTCGTCGATCAGCAATTCACCGTCCAGCCAGACGCGCATCCCTTCGTCCGACCGGCTCACGAAAAGATGGTCGCCGGATGATTCAGGCCGGATGAATCCGGTCCAACGGATGGAAAAACCCTCCTTAGGGAGCCAGTCGGGCCGCTGCTCGATCCACTCGAAATCGATGCGCTTGTCCACCCGGCGCAACGCAGGCTCGCCCGCCAGCTTGCGGTTGGGGAAATACTCGCCGCAGAGGCCCTCCTGAATGGTTCCGTCGGGCGCGCAGCTTTCGAACGTCGAGTTCTTGAAGAGGGACGCATAGTCCGGAAGCGTGCCACCCGCGTCATAACCGATGGCGGCCTGCTCGCCCGCCAGCAAACTCAGCGCGTCGAAAACGCTCGAGGAGCGAAACGGCGTGACCGCCGAACTGCCGCCGCCGCCGATAGACAGCGGGTGCGCGTTCGGGCCGATGAGTGCGATCTTGCGGTGCTTCTTCACATTCAGCGGCAACAGCTTGCGGTTGTTCTTGAGCAGGACGATGCCTTCCCGCGCGGTTTCCAGAGCGGCCCTGGCGCCGACCGGATCGCAAAGATGGATGGAACGGTCGGTCTGCTCCCTGTCCAGGAATCCCGCCCGGATGATCACGCGCAGGATCCGACGTACTTTGTCGTCCAGGGTCGCGAGCTTCAGGCGTCCGTCCTTGAGGGCCGCCCTCATCGTCTCCCGGGTCATGAGCTTGGCACAGGGCATTTCCAGATCCAGGCCGCCGTTGGCGGCCCCGACTCCGTCATAGGTGGAGTTCCAGTCGGACATCAGGATGCCGTCAAAGCCCCATTCGTCTTTGAGGATGTCGTTGTTCAGATGGGCGTGCTCGGTGCAATGCACCCCGTTGACGAGGTTGTAGCCGCCCATCACGCAGGCGACCTTGGCGTCCTGCACAGCGGCGCGGAACGCGGGCAGGTAGATTTCACGGAGCGTGCGTTCGTCCATGTCGGAACTGATGGTATGGCGGCCGTATTCCTGGTTGTTGGCGGCGAAATGCTTGACCGTGCCCAGCACACCCTGCTCCTGGATCCCCCGGATGAGAGGGACGGCGAGGAAGGCGGCGAGGAAGGGGTCTTCGCCCATATACTCGAAATTCCGCCCGCAAAGCGGCGAGCGGTGGATATTGACTCCGGGCGCCAGCAGAATATGCACGCCGCGCGCGCGGCAGTCACGCCCCAGGCCCGCGCCTTGCGCCGCCGCGCGCTCCGGATTCCACGTCGCGGCCAGACACACCGCGCAGGGATAGGCGTTGGCCGGCCCGTAGTTCCGGCAACCGGCAGGGCCGTCGGCCATCTTGATCGCCGGCAACGAAAGCCGCTCGATCGGCCGGATGTAAAAGTCCTGGTAACCGCCGATGTAATCCAGCTTCTCGTCCAGGGTCATGGCGGCCAGAAGTTTCTCGACGCGCTTTTCACCCGCAGTAGGTTTCATCTTCATGCCGTTATTTCCCCTCCGGTTCAGGCAGCCGGCAATCGTCTCCGACCTTCAGGCCGGTGACATCCTCTGAGAAGAGCGTGCGCTTCCAGTGCGCGGCACCCGTCCGCCACTCCACACGCACGTTCTCCAGGGTCACGTCGTCAGCCGCGCGGATCTTCAGCAGCGTTTCGGGCGGCGTGTCCCAGCCGGGGCCCAGTTGGCCGGGGTGCGGCACCACCGTCAGGCTGATGTTACTCAAACGGATGTTGCGCGGCCGGGTATTGGCGTTGCCCACAACCGCTGCGTCGGCGAAGACGTCCGCCCGGTAGCCGTCGATGACGATATTCTCGATCTGCGCTGTCGCCTCGGGCTTGCCGGGCGAAATATGGAACGGCAGGGCCACGTTGCGCGCCACCACGTCGCGGAAGGTGATGTTGGAGATCGCCACGCCGGGCCCGGGCCAGAAGGCCGACTGGAAATGGAGCCCGATCCCGCCACGGGTGATGATGATGTTGGAGAACACCGCATCGCGGATCACGCCATCCCCCACCCCGATCCGGAGCACGCTGGAGGAGGACGCCACCACGCAGTTGGTGACCGTGATGTTCTCGCAGACGCGGGTCTTGTCCTTCAGCCGCGCATTGTCGGCGCGCAGGGTGATCGCATCATCGCCGGTATCGATGATGCAGTCGCTGATCGTCACGTTGCGACAGCAGTCCACATCGATCCCGTCGGTATTGGCGGCCGTGGAGGCGTTCTTGATGTTCAGCCCGCGGACAAGGACGTCCTCGCAGCCATGCAGCATGACGCACCAGAACGTGGCGTCGCGGATGGCCAGGTCGCGGATGCGGATGTTCCGGCTCTCGCAGAAGACAATCAACTGCTGGGGCCGCAGATTCACCTTGTCCTTCGCCAGGGCCAGGCCATCCCGCCAGATCCACGGGCCATAGGGGATAGAGTCGCAGAAGAACACCTCTCCGTTGCCGTCGATAGTCCCCGGACCGGTGATGGAGACATCCTCCACCTCGATGGCCAGGATCAGGTGCAAGCCGTTCCCCTCCTCCTCGCGATACGCGCAATTCTGCGGGTAAGCGTCGAGCTTGTGGTAGTCGGCCAGGTCGGGGCTGGCCTTCAGCACCGCGCCCTGCGAGAGATGCAGTTCCACATGGCTGCGCAGCCAGATCGTTCCGGTGACGAAGCACCCGGCGGGCACGACGACCGTGCCCCCGCCGGCCGCGTGGCAGGCATCGATGGCGGCCTGGATCGCCTTCGTGTTGACGGTCCGCCCATCCGCCTTGGCGCCGTGATCCAAGACATTGAAAATGCCGTTCCCTGCCGCCTCCATGATTTCTTTCATCACAATCTCCTTTGGTCTGTCAGCGTTCTGTCAAGAATTCCGCCCGAATTGTGGGGCTCATCAACGTTTCATCAAGCATTTGTGGCGGATGGGTGGCTCTACCCCGTGTTTGTGGGTGTGTGAGTGCGTGGGTATGAGAGACCTTCGGTTACCTCGTATTCCACCCCATCTTCCCTCACCTGGTTGATTGAGATGCACCACTGGTCTGCGTTGGCCATCATGTTGACCAACCCTCCGCTCACCTTTTCATAGGCCGCATCCAATTCATCAAAGACCGCTTGTGTGATGTAACCGCAGCGCAGCGCAAACTCCAGCCACGATTGCGTCTCTGCCGCCTCGCTGTCGGCATCGGTCAGTTTACTGCGAAAATGTGCAATATACCGACGTTTCCGCCAGGCCTCGGCGATCTGCTCGCATACCGACCGGGACGAACGTCGTATCTGGTCGGTTAGGGAATAGCGCTCTTCCTTCGGCCATTGCTTCGAATGCTCGAAGATCTGCATGGCCGACTCAAATGCCTCACGATATACCCGAAGTTCCCTGAAATGTTTCACTACGTTCATCCAAAACCCTCACTCACACACACTCACACACTCACACACCGTTTTCATCCCTTTTCATAAATTTTTTTGACAGTACCTCTGCTATCCCTTCGTCCGCACCCAGTCGGCCACGGCCTGGAACCGGGCGGGATCCACCGCGATTCCATCGGCCATGGGATTCAGGACAAAGTTCCCTTCGCGCAGGCGGGGGGTGATCAGCCTGTCGAGGGCCGCAGGAATGCCACGGATGTCGCCCGCGGCAAAGATCGTGGGGTCAAGACACCCGAAGATAATCAAGTCCTCGCCCAGCACGTCGAGCGCCTCCTCCCAGGGCGTGTTGCCGGTGGGCGGCGGCGTGAGCGTGTGGATGCCGTCACAACGCGTTTCCCTGATCAGATCCAGCAACCCGTGCACATGCCCGCACATGTGCAGGATGGCCGTCTTCCCCCTGGCCCGCATCGCCTCGACGAAATCGCGCTGATGCGGCATGTTGTAGCGACGGTAGATGTCCGGGCTGATGTAGTAGGTGCTCGTGTTCTCAATGAGGGTGACGGAATCCCACGGCCCGTCGGCCAGCAGCCGGAAGGCCTCCAGCTCGCACCGGTGCATGGTGCGGATCAGGGCGTCCACGTCCCCGGGATGATCCGCCAGCAGGTAGTAGAACGCCTCGGTGCCCATATCTTCCTCGAGCAGACGCGGAATGGTCGACGGGCCCCAGAAGCGGGTCACCACGCCATGCTCTCCGATGAGGCGGTCCAGCGCGGCCAGCGCATCCGCATCCGGGTGCGACACGAACGAAGCGCCTTCCCACATTTCGCGGTACACATGCAGCGCCTCGAGCGAATCGACGGGATACTTGAGCGGATGCGAACCCCGCCTTGTCGCCGTCAGGACCCCGCGTGGCGTCTTCCATTCGGTGGTGGTCACCCCCTCCTCCTCCCGCCAGGTGACGGCCACGTCGCCCGGCCAGCGGTGCACCGGGGACTTCAGGTGGTGCGGGGTGCCCCACCCGTTCAGCATAAGGATGTCGCAGCCAAGGTGCTTGTAGAAATCGATTCCGCCGTTGCCGCGCAACGCTTCCGGCAGCAGGGACAGCGTCGCGCCGTCAACAAGCGTCGTCCATGGCAGACGGTCCTTCGCCTGCTTTCTCAGCACCGCCTGTAGTCTTTCTCTTCCAGTCATAGGATGTTACCTTCCTTTGTTCATAACGACTCAGGTGCCCCAGCTCGGTTGACGAGGGACAACACATTGCCTGTCCCTGGCGCCATCTGTC
>CAZQKI010000246.1:0-6341 GCA_964592855.1 uncultured Lentisphaerales bacterium | reverse complement strand
CCGATCATTCCTTTTTACATCGGGCGGCACACCTGCTACGCTGTTCAAATCCTTGACCGGCCGTTTTCGCCGGCAAGGATCGTCGAAGGTGTGCCTGAGCGGCACACGCAACTGGCAACATCAGGAGAATGTGACATGAGTGGCGAGTTCAAATTTTCGTTCGGGCCCTGGAACATCCATGAAGGCAACGATCCGTTCGGCCCTGCCGTGCGCGAGTCGATCACGTTCAACCGCAAGCTGGGGATGTACCGCGAGCTGGGATTCGGCGCCGTCCAATTTCACGACGACGATGCGGTGCCGAACCTGAACGGACTCACCCCCGCCCAGCTGGTGAAGCAGGCCAAGGCTGTGAACAAGACCTTGAAGCGCCATGGGCTGGTGGCCGAGTTCGTCGCCCCGCGTCTGTGGGAAGACCCGCACACGATCGATGGCGGCTACACCTCGAACGATCCCCGCTGCCGGAAGTACGCCATCGAGCGCAGCCTGCGCACCATCGACATCGCCAACGCCCTGGAAACCGATCTGATCGTCCTCTGGCTGGCGCGCGAGGGCACCTACATCCGCGAGGCCAAGGACAGCCGCGTGGCGACGGAGCGGATTCTCGACGCCGTCAACGCGATGCTCGCGTATGATTCGAAGATCCGCATCGCCGTCGAACCCAAGCCAAACGAGCCCATGGACCACACCTACATCCCCACGACGGGGCACGCCATCGCCCTGGGCCAGGCCAGCATCGACCCGAAGCGCGTCGGCATCAACATCGAGAGCGCCCACGCCATTCTGGCCGGGCTGGATCCCTCCGATGAAATGGGCTTCGCGCTCGCGTTCGACAAGCTCTGGACGGTCCATCTCAACGACCAGAACGGACTGAAGTTCGACCAGGACAAGACCTTCGGATCGGTCGATCTCCGGCGCGCGTTCAACCAGGTGCGGATTCTGGACGCCCACGGCTACGGACTCCAGGGGGAATGGGTGGGGCTCGACGTGAAGGCCATGCGCACCCAGAAGAAGCCCGCCGTCGCGCATCTCTCCAACAGCCGCAAGATCTTCATGCGGCTGCTGGAGGTGTCGCGCAAGCTGAGCGATGCCAAGATGAAGGCGTGGGTCGCCGCGCGCGACTACGAGGCGCTGGATCTGTACATCATCGAGGCCCTGATGGGGAAATGAAAGACCGCGTTCTCGCGTTTGGCTGCCATCCCGACGACGTGGAGTTCATGGCCGCCGGCACGCTCGCCCTGCTGGCGCGGCAAGGCTATGAAATCCACATCGCCACGATGACCGGAGGCGAGGTCGGATCGCCCACGCTGTCGCGCGAGGCCATCCGGCAGGTGCGCCTCCGGGAATCCGCGGCCTCCGCCGCGGTCCTCGCCGGCCGCTATCACTACGCCGGAGGCTGCGATCTCGAGGTGGAGTACAACGACTTCTACCGGAAGGCCGCCACGCGGGTCCTGCGGGAGGTCGATCCGCTGATCGTCCTGACGAATCCCCCCATGGATTATCTGGCCGACCACGAGCAGACGTCGCTCCTGGTCCGCAACGCCGCCTACATCGCCTCCGTGCCGCTCTACGACTGCGGCTCAGGCGCGCCGCCCACCAAGCGCTTTCCCTACCTCTACTATTGGAACGCCATCGGCTTGCACGACATCTTCGGGCGCCCCCTGCCGTTGCACTGCGTCGTGGATGTCACGCCGGTCATGGACACCAAGGAGAAGATGCTGGCGTGCCACGCCTCGCAGCGGGACTGGCTGGCCGCGCACAATGGCTGGGACTCCTACATTCAGACGATGAAGACCATGTCCGGCGGGCAGGGACAGCTGATCGGACGCGCCGACGGCGAGGCCTTCATCCAGCACCGGGGCAGCGGACACCCCGCCGACGACATTCTGAAAACGATTCTCGGCGACGCGTGCGTCAGCCTGCAAAGTAATATCTGATCACATCTCCCAAGTAATTCAACGGCAGCCGGCCACAGAAAGAGCATCAACACCATGAAGCGTACAATTTGCGTGATTTGGAAAAACGGCCCCGTGGAGGGCTCGGTCGAACTGGCGCATGGCACGTTGAGCCGGCTGGCGCTCGTCGCTAGTCCTGGGAAAACCGGCAAGACCACGTTTCGCGTCAAGGCGGCGGGGGAAGTCCGGCTGCTGGTCGAATGCGCCGACGTCAGGACCGGCGCCGGCGCCAACGCCACGCGCGTGACGGTGAACACCGTCGAGAACCCCTTCACGTTCTTTCTACGGGACGTGACCCGCCAGTTCCCCGTCTTCATCCCCGCCTACGGCGTGGCCGTCACGGTGCCGGCCGACACGCGCAGCTATGCCGACCTGGCCGGGGAGATCGCCGCCCGCGGACTGGTCTCGAACGAGGCGGCCATCGAAGCCGCGCCGGAAGAGACCTACGAGGACGCCTGCCGGCGCAACCGCGTCGAAAGCTGCCCCACCTGGCTCGGCCTCGGCCGGGACATTCGCTTCTTCCGTGTCCACCACCGCCTGCCGTCGGGCGGGGGATTTGTGGACTACGGCTGCTTCGGCGTCATCGAGCCGTTCTTTCACGCCGTGCAGACCACGCTCCCGGAGTTGGACAACCAGCCCTACCATCTGCCGTTCTTCGTCGGACCGGGCTCCGCCTGCCGGACCGATATCACCCGCCGGCTGGAGGAGGGCTGCCTCCCCATCCTGCGGGCCGTGCAGAAAGAAGAAGATGTCACGTACGACGTGACTGCTTTTGCCACGCTCGAAACCCAGCCCCTCGCCGCGTCCCGCGTCCGGGGAACCGATTGGCAGGCCGCCTACCGTAACACCAGCGGCAACATGCTGAAGCCGGAGGACATCGAGAAGATCCACGGGCTGCTGGACGCCGAGATGCGCGGACGCGAGGAGGAAGTGGTCTGCTGCGTCCGCATCGTGGCCGTGAACCACGGGAGCGCCCCCCGCTACGCGTGGTTCAAGGCCGCCCACATTTCCCGGGCCAAGCTGCACGCCTTCAACGGCCGCACCGGGGAATCGAGCGTCGGACCGGATCGCATCTACGCGGTTCACCGCATGGATGGGCGCGCCATGCCCGAGGAGGAACAGGCCGTCCTGCTGCAGCCGGGCGCGTCCGCCGTCTTCGAGATGCTGGTGCCGCATCAGCCGATCAGCGCCGCGCGGGCCAGGCGGCTGGGCAAGCTGGACTTCGACCTGCACCTCAAGGGCTGCCGGAGCTTCTGGAAGGGCAAGCTGGCGAGCGCCGCCCGGATCCACGTCCCCGAAGCGGCGATCGACGAACGCATCCGCGCCGGTTTGCTGCACTGCGATCTGGTCACGCTGGGCAAGACGGCGGGCGGTCCGCTGCTGGCCACGATCGGCTGGTACTCCCCGATCGGGTCGGAGAGCTCCCCCATCATCCAGTTCTTCGATTCCATGGGCTGGCACAAGCTGGCCGAGCGTTCGCTGGATTTCTTCCTCGCCCGGCAGCGGGACGACGGGTTCATCCAGAACTTCGGCGGGTACCAGTTGGAGACCGGCCCCGCCCTTTGGTCCATGGGCGAGCACTACCGGTACACCCGGGACGACGCCTGGGTGAAGCGGATCAAGCCGAAGCTGCTCAAGTCGTGCGAGTTTCTCCTCGCGTGGCGCACCCGCAACAAACGGCCGGAGCTGCGCGGCAAGGGCTACGGGCTTCTGGACGGGAAGGTGGCGGACCCCAACGATTTCTTCCACTCCTTCATGCTCAACGGGCTCTCCTACCTGGGCTTGCAGCGCTCCGCCGAAATGCTGGCCAACGTCGATCCCGCGGCCTCCAGCCGGCTGAAGCGCGAGTGCCGGGCGTTCCTCCGCGACATCCGCAAGGCCTTCTACGAGGCGTTGGCGCGTTCGCCGGCCATTCCTCTGGGGGATGGCACCTGGATTCCGACGGTGCCGCCCTGGACCGAATACCCCGGCCCGGTTGGACTGTATGCGGATGGCGGCAACTGGTTCACCCACGGTTCGTTCGGCAGCCGCGATTCCATCATCGGGGCGCTGTACCTGGTGATTTCGGAAGTGCTGCAACCGGACGAGGCCGGCACGGACTTCATGCTGCAGATGAACCAGCGGCTCTTCACGGTCGAGAACGCGGCGCTCACCCAGCCCTACTACTGCCGCCACGACCACATCCACGTCGCGCGCGGCGAGGTGAAGCCGTTCCTCAAGCTCTACTACAACCAGATGACGGCGCTTCAGGACCGCGAGACCTACACCTTCTGGGAGCACTACTTCCATGCCGGCCAGCACAAGACCCATGAAGAGGGCTGGTTCCTCATGCAGACGCGGTGGATGCTGTGGTTCGAGCAGGGCCGGACGCTCAGCCTCCTCCGCGCCATTCCGCGCCGCTGGCTGGCGGACGGAGCGGCGATCCGGCTGGACAAGGTGGCCAGCTACTTCGGCCCGCTCTCGGTGAAGGCGGAGTCGCACGTGCGGCAGAACCTGATCACGGTGCAGGTGACGTGCGAGGGGAAGCACAAGCCCGCTACGGTGCTCGTGCGCGTACCGCATCCCGACGGACTGAAAGCCGTGAAGGTCGAAGGCGGCCGCTACGACGCGGCCACCGAAACCGTCCGCATTGCCCGCTTCAACGGCAAGGCCGCGCTGACGGTTCATTTCTGAAGACAGGCAGACCGGAGGTGGCTCAGATGGGGTGGGGCATGAAGAACGTGGTCGTCAGCATCTTCGGTTCGTCCATCATGGAGGGACGTATCGGAGCGGCCAGGGCCGCGGACCGCTGGTACAACCTGCTGCAGGCCGCGCTTTCGGAGCGATTCCCCGCGGTCTGCTTTCCCTTCGTCAACGGCGCCGTCGGCGGGGAGTCGACGCGCGAATGCATGGCGCGCTTCGACCGCGACATCCTCGCGTACAATCCCGACTGGTGCCTCTGCATGGTGGGCGGAAACAATCACGACTGCGCGCGCCCCGAGCGCATCCTGGCGGAGGGCGAGCTGGAGCGGCTCATGGACGACTTCGCGGCGCGTCTGCCGGCCAAAACCAGGCCCGTCGGCGTGATCATCAATCCCGTCGTGAACGACTGGCACTTCGTCACGCGCCACCCGGCGTTCCAGGAGCATTTGAAGCCGTACGGGGGGCTCAACGAGGAGATCGAGGTCGAGCGCGAAAAATTCCGCAAGTTCATCCGCGAGCATCATTGGCCCAGCCTGGACCTCAGCCAGGTGTTCGCTCACGACCCGGGGAAGTACATCCTGCGCGAGGATGGCATTCACCTCGGCCCGGCGGGCCATCGCCTCTTTGCCGACAAGATGTTCGAGCTGCTGGAACCGCTCATCGCTGCCGCAACCTGAGATGCTGTTATGAATGACCGAACGACCGACACGTTTCTCTCCTTGGGGCTGACGCCTGCCTTGCAGCGGACGCTGGTGTTCGAGCATTTCAGGGTGGGGGAGGTCAACCGCGCCCGCGAGATCGCCCTTTCGGCGGCGGGCAAGGGGGTCAACGTCGCGATGGCGCTGGCCGGCTTCGGGTTGCGGGCCTGGATGACGGGCTTCAACGGCGGCGATTCGGGCCGGACCGTCGAAGCGGACGCGGTCGGTCGTGGCGCGATCTCCGCCCTGACGCGCATTCGGAAGAACACCCGCGTCTGCGACACCATTGTAGATCAGGCCACCGGTAAGGTCACCGAACTGGTTGAAGAGGCGCCGCCGATCAGCGCCGCCGATCTGGCGCGGTTTCGCAAGGCGGCGCTGGCGCTGGAACGCCGGTGCGCCGGCCTGGCCATCAGCGGAACCGTCCCGCCGGCGTTGGCGCAGCAGAACATCTACGTCCCCTTTGCCGAGCTCGCGGATCGCCGGCAGATTCCCTGGGTCATCGATTCGCACCGGGGCGATCTCCTCTCGGTGCTGCACTGTCATCCCCTGGTCGCCAAAATGAACCGTCACGAACTCGAGGTGACCTTCGGCCAGGTCTGCACGAGCGACGCGATGATCGTCGAGCAGGCGCGCCGGCTGACTGCAGGCGGGGCCCGCCATGCCTTCATCACCGACGGCGCCCGACCCTCGTGGCTGGTGTCGGCCGACGGAAAGGCGTGGAAGCTGATGCCGCCCGATGTGGACCGGGTGGTCAATCCGATCGGCAGCGGCGACTGCGTGACGGCGGCGATGCTGGCGGCGCTGTGGCAGGGGAAGACGGCCTTGCAGGCCGCCAGGCTCGGCCTGGCCTGCGGCAGCGCCAATACGGTCACGCTGATTCCGGCGCTCTTCGAGATGAAGCTGGTGGAGAAGCTGCGCAAGGCGACGGTGGCCGAGCGGATATCCTGAGTTGAGAAAGAGGAGCAAGCATGAAAACCAACTCGAAGTCACGGGGGACATGGATCCA
>CAZQKI010000245.1:0-6382 GCA_964592855.1 uncultured Lentisphaerales bacterium | reverse complement strand
GCCATCAGCCCGACGGCGACGGCCAAATCCATCTCCCGCAGAATGCCGGGAAGCGAACCCCCTTCAAGATGCGAGGCGGGCGGCGCGATCAGGAACACTCCCGCGATCTCCTCGTGCAGGATCGCGTAGTAGAGACAGGCCACGGCGGCATCCCCGCGGCCGTAGAGATAGACCGGCGTCTCCGCCCATCCGGGCCGACGTCGCAGGCAGGCGATGGCGTGCCGGAGATCGTTCATCCACAGCAGCGGCAGGGTCAGCCCCACGAGCGCCCCCGCCCGCTGCACCTCGCGAAAGGCCTCGCCCGACGGCGGCCCGTTCACCCCCGTGGCCCGCGGCTCCAGCCGCGCGACGGCTTCGCCGGGAAACTCCGCGGCGGTTTCCAGCGCCACCTCCCCCGCCGTCTGCCCCGTGTCGCAGACAGCCAGGATCAGACGCTGCGGACGCCCCTGCCCCTCGGGCAGCTCCAGCCACGCCTCCATGCCGCCCATCTCGCCGCGGTAGCGGTTGTGACAGAGGTGCGTGAACGCGGCCGCCTCGCCGGTCCGTTCGAGCCAGCCGAAGACGTTCTCCCGCAGGCGCGCCACCGCCGCCTCACGAATCGCCGGCCACTCCGCCGCCACCCGCGGCAGGGGATGGCCCTGGGCGACCGTCAGCAGTTCCGGCAGCAGATCCACGCGGTCGGGGACAGGACGCCGTCCGTTGAAGACGCTTCCCTGCGGCTCGCCAATCTCCGGCTTGCCGAACGGCGCAACCGGCCGGGACTCGCCGGCCACATGCGCATCGAACCAGCGGAACGTCTCGGTCGCGGCCGGCTCCCGCTCGCCGTGCCCGCCGGGAAACTCCAGCAACCGGCATTGATCCTCGCACCCGTGGAGGCGGTAGATGCGGCGGGCCTTCTCGACCAGACCGTGGTATTCGGCCGGGCTGTACAGTCCGTCGTCAATCCCATAGCAGAGGAGCAGCGGACGCGGTGCGATGAGCGCGGCGAAGTCGGCGGCGTCGCGCTGGAAGAGCCCCTGCGCGTACATGCAGTCGCAGTGGCCGCGGAAGGCGCGCTCGGCCAGGGTCCATTTCAACGACGCCACGCCGACGACCGGCACGGCGGCGGCGATGCGTTCCTCGGCGACGGCCAGGAAGAAGCTCTGCGCGCCGCCGCCGGAGCGGCCCGTGACGCCGATGCGCCCGGGATCGACCTCCGGCCGCGCGTGCAGCAGTTCGAAGGCTCGCAGTCCGTTGAGCAGCTCCCCGCCGGCCGAGGTGTAGCCGCGGGCGATCCAGTCCATCCGCCGTCCCGAGGCGAGGCCGCGGTGGCTGCCGATGTTGTCGGTCTGCGTCAGGGTGTCGAAGACGAAGCAGGCATAGCCGCGCCGCGCCCACGCCAGGGTGGAGGAGGAGGTGTCGCCCACCGCACTGGCCGAATGGCCGCAGGGATGGAGCACCGCCGGCACGAGCCGGGCCGGCAGCGGGTCGGGAAGCAACAGGTTCCCCGTTCCCCAGACATCGGGGAGGATCTGATAAGCCATCCGGAAGGCGCGGTAGCCGGGGCCGGCGAACTCGCCGTGGCAGGTTACGGCCAGGTCGCAGGCCGGAACATCATGCAGCCCCATCGACCGGAGGAACTCCTCCCGCCGCCGCGGACGTTCTCGTTGCCACTGGTCGAGCGTCGCAATGTCCGCCAGCGCGCGGTCGGAGATGTCCGCCGCCGCATCCACGTAATATTGCCAGAGCGTCTTGTTCATCGGTAGGCGCCTGTCATCATCGAACAACAAGCAGGCTGCCCGAGATCAATCGTCCGAAAAAGACGGTGCCGGACTTGGCCGCGGTCGGATTGGCTCCGCCCACGCCGGGCGCGACGTTCGGGGTCAGGGCGGGCCAGAACGCCGCCTGGCTGAGAACTTCGGCGTTGCGAGGCAGGGCCTTGCCGGCCAGCGTCCGCAGGTATTCCGGCGACACGGTCGGCGTCCAGACGCAGATGCGCCCACCGCCGCCCGCGCCACCCGTGTTGCCGCTGCTGCCGCCATTGGCCTGCAGCGTGCCGGCCCCCGCGAACTTGCGGGCCGTGAGCAGGATGCCGCCACCCGATCCGCCACCGGAGTGCGTCTCCGATGTGCGAGCCATGCCGTCGGCGCGGATCGTGCCGTTGACCGTCATCGCGCCCGAGGCGCTGATGCGGACCAGACCTCCGCCGCGGCCACCGGAGCTGTCGAAGTTACCGGCTCCGCTGCCGGGCCAGATCGGCGCGTAGGCCACGCCATTGGAAGGCCCGGCGTTGGCCAACCCGTCATCGCCGCGCGAGCCCGCGCCGCCGTAGCCGCCGCCGGCGCGCGAGATGCCGCGCCCGGCGCCGAGATTCATGTCCCATCCACGATAATCGGACTGGACCACGCCGCCGGACTGGAGATCGAAACGTCCGCAGGCGATGAGGGGCGAGGCGCCGGTTGCGAGATCCGAGGCGAGCACGATCTCGGCTCCCGATGCAACCGTGAGCGCACCGCCCACGTCGAGACGGAAGCCGATCTCCTCGGAGACGGTGTTGACGGGAAGGCTGTAGAGCGCCAGCCGTCCGCCGTTGGCAAGCGTCAGGTCGCCGGAGACCGACATCGTCTCCAGGCCGGGAATGCGGAACTTGCCGGCGACGCGCAGCGAGGGCAGCGACCAGTGTGCCAGCCCGCCGGGAATGTGGAAATTGACATCCTGCCACTGCGCCGTCATGTTCGTCGAAAGGAACAGCGTTTCGGCGTCGGGAAGATAGAGGGTTCCGCTCTCCGCCAGATGCGGGAACTGACCGCCGCCGCCGGGCGCGACACTGAACGTGACGCCGGGATTGGGCTGGGGCCGTGCGGCCTGGAGAACCGGATCGTAGACGACGGCGATCCGCCCGCCGGCACCGGCGCCGGCCTGATAATTGTCGCCGTTGCCGCCTTTGGCCTGCACCACCCCGGTGGCGCTGCCCCGGAAGGTCTGGCAGGAGAGATGGATCGAGCCGCCCGAGCCGCCGCAGCCGTGCGTGCCGATGCCGGCCAGCCCGTTGGCCGTCAGCGTGCCTTGGACCATTACGGCCTCACTGGCCTGGATGCGGATTACGCCGCCGCCATACCCGCTGATGCCGGTGTAGGTGCCACCGCCACTGCCGGGCTGGTTCGGCGCCATCGGATCGCCGTACGCCGGCCCCGCGTTGTTGTAGCGGCCCCAGCCCGACGAACCCATGCCGCCGTGGCCGGCGCCGCGGGTGAAGCCGACGAGATTTCCCGGACCGCTGTAGCCGCCGGAGCGCAGACCGGTGTAGCCGCGGTAATCGGCGTCGATCTTGCCGCCCGTGGCGACGGTCAGGTTGCGGCACAACACCCGTGGCGAGGCGCCGTTGAGTTCGTCGGAGCAGAGGACCAGCGTCCCTGTGACGCTGAGGTCGCCGCCGACGTTGACCCGGATTCCGTCGGGCGGCGAGAACGCGTTGGTGGGCACGCTGCAGAGGGTCAGCACACCACCCGCGGCCACCGTCAGTCCATTGACCGTCACCAGATTGGTTACGCTTCGCAGCCCGATCTTGCCCGTCAGACGCAGCGCGTTCAGCTCCCAGCTCGTGAAGTCGGGAATGTGCAGGAAGCCGCCCCCCCACTGCGTGGTCATCGTTCCCGAAAGCAGGGCGCGGTCGGGGAAGTAAAGCGTGCCAGCCTCCGCGAGCGCCTGATTGTACCCGGCCGATCCGGGTGAGACGTTGAACCCGATGCCGGGGTTGACCGGCGTGGCCGCCGCCTGCGCGGCGCCGTTATAGACTACGGCAATGCGGCCGCCGCTGCCGGCGCCGCCGTAATTCGCGCCGGTGCCGCCCGTCGCCGAGAGGGCGCCCGCGGCGCTGCCGGCCAGGACGCGGCAGGTGATGAAAATCGAGCCGCCCGAGCCGCCGCCGCCATGGGTGGTGACCCGGTTGCCGCCATTGGCCTTCACCTGGCCGTGGATGGTGACGGTTCCGACGGCGTCGATCCGGACCGCCCCGCCGCCGTCGCCGGAAAGGGAGGGCACTCCGCTCCCTTTGCCGCCGCTGCCGGGAAGCGTCGGCGCCTCGGCCGAACCGCAGGCGGGCGCAACGAGATCCCAGTTGCCGCTGCTGCCGCGGCCGCCGTGGCTGGCGCCGTTGGCCGAGCCGGGTCCGTAGCCCCGCACATAGCCGCGGGCGCTGGTTTCGATGGTGGCTGCTGCGGCCAGCGTGAGGTTGGAGCAGACGATCCAGACGCGGCTGGCGGCCGGTTCGTTGGTGAAGGCCGGGGGAAGGGTCAGCGAGCCGCTCTGCAGATCGACATTCAGCGCCCACAGGCGCGTCGTCCAGTTGGAGAAGGTCACGGCGGCGTTCTGCAGGCGGAAGCTGTTGAGGAGGGCCGTCGGCTGCCCCACCGTCAGCGCATTGGTCACCACAACATGCTCGCCCGGCAGCGGAATGTGGCCCAGGTTCCAACTGGCGTTGTCGTGCCAGCGCCTGCTGGCCGAGACGACGGACGTATTCGTCACGACCAGCGCTTCGGCGTCAATGATCGTCACCACCGCGTTGGACGCCGCCGCGACCGCGTACAATCCCGGCAGGACCGTCAGCGCCACCGTCTCGTTGCCTTCGTCGAACAGATCGTAAACCGGCGCCACCGTCACCGTCGCGTTCGACGCGCCGACCGGAATGGTGACGCTGTTGAACGGTATGTCGTCGGAGTCGACGCCCAGGGTTGCCGTGCCGCCGAGGGTGAAATTGACGACGGTCGCCTCGCCGGTTGCCAGGCCCGGCCGCCAGAGGGTGAAGGCGCCTGGAACCGCGTCCGTTTCGTAGGCGGTTCCGCCCGTAGCCCAGACTTCGCCCGGCAGGAAATGGCCCGACGTCTCGGCCCAGGCTGAGCCGGCCGTGCTGGACGCGGCGAATCGGTAGTAGCAGAAGCCGTTGGTCGCCAATCCCGACACAGCCCTGGAGGGGGTGTCGCCCGCGTCCCAGACGCCCGCCGCCCAGGTGTTCGTCGCCTGCCAGAGCCCCGATGTCGGCGCACCGCCGTCCGTCGTGCCCCAGTAGACCGAGACGGTTGCCGGCGCACCGCCCGTGGAGGCCAGATAGCCAATCAACGTCGCGGCGCCGGCGCTGATCAGGGTCGGTTCGCGGTTCTCGATCACCGGCGCGCCGGCAAGGAATTCGGCGCCGCCGACCGTCTGGAAGTCGGCGTTGAACCCCTGATTCTTCCAGCAGGCCCAGACCCAGTCGGCCGGACGCGGCACGCGCTCGATGCGCACCTCGTCCATCACGCCGCCGAAGTAATACGCGCCACCCGGGCGCCGCCCGAACATCAGCGAAGTGTTGCCGTTGTTGATCTTGCCGGTGAGCGCAGAACTCCAGACCTGGGCGCCGTCGTAATAGTGCCGGATGGTTGCACCATCGTAGACGTGCCCCACGGCGTGCCAGCTCGTTCCGATCGTCGGCACGGCAATGTTGTCGAATTGAACGCCCGTGCCCGTCTCGTTGCGGGCGTGCGCCAGCATCTGGTTGGCGCCGGCATTGGCGAACAGGTAGATCGAATCGCGGTCGTGCCCCGTGCCGTCCTCCATCAGGCATTGCAGGCTGGTCGACGCGGAGGCCGACTTGAACCAGAAGGTGATGGCGAAGGCGTTGGTCGCGCCGAGGTTGCGCAGGTTTTTCGAGAGGTCGATGTAGGACGTTCCGCTGAAGCTCCGCCCGCCCGCCGTGATGCCGGTGCCGGCCGAAGTTCCGTAATTGACCCCGTTGTTGGCGCGGCTCGTGGCATCGGCCGCGTTGCCGTTGAGATGCCAGGCGCCGAGGTGGGTGCTGCCCCAGACCGCCCCGTTGGTCGTGCAGGGAGGCGCCGTGACGCCGTTGCGCCCCCAGTAGGCGTAGATGAAGGTGTTGGTGTTGACCAGTTCCGGAATCTGCACCCAGACAAACGAGGTGCCTTCGACGTCCCATTGCTCGATCTCGTAGTTCAGTTCCTGCGTCCCGTCGGACGATGCAAAACGAAGATCGCCATTGGCGCCCGAGAAAAACTGATCGTAGCCGAAGCCCGGAACGGACGCCGCGCCCAGCCGCACCAGTGCCGGAAAATTGGTCAGTGTCGTGCTTTTGCTGTAGCCTGTGAACTGAATCTTGGACCGGTATTGCCAGCCGTCAAAGACGCCCGCACGGGCCGGGACCGTTAAACCCGTAGCCAGACACAGGGCCGCCAGCAGCGGCAGACGAAAAGAGGGCTTAAAAGTCATAGTCATTCCTCCAGAATCCAGAAACCGTTGTGCGGTATAATAACCATTGGCAGCCTGATCTGGCAACTCAATCGCGCAACAATCGGCAATCGGTTGGTGACAGGGGTTTCGCGAAAGATGTGCATGCGGCGAGGGCGGATCGAGA
>CAZQKI010000244.1:0-6388 GCA_964592855.1 uncultured Lentisphaerales bacterium | reverse complement strand
GCGAGGTGGCCGAGGGGCTCTGCGGGCAAGGCTCCACCGAGCAGACGCCGCCGGCGGTCTGGAACGCGTTCCGGCAGTTGTTCAGTGAAGCCGGCGTGAGGCCGACGTTTTACCTCCGCCCGTTCAAGGGCAGCAAAGTCGGCAACGTCAAGGTACAGCGCTGGCGCAACGGCGACATGCAACTCGTCTCCGTCTTCCGCGAGACCGGTCCGCAAATCCCGGCCCACTTCATCACGGGGCGGGAAACCACGAATTGGGTCTATGACCTGCGTAACGACAGGGCGCTCGGACTCATCAACGCCGGCTGGTTCAAGGGCGATTTCGTCATGGACGTGATACCCTCCCGGGCGACGTTTTTTGCGATTCTGCCGCGCGAACTGCCGCGTCCGGCCCTGGCGTTGGCTTCCGCGACGGTCGCGCCCGGCGACACGGCCATCCTGAGGCTGAGCGTGCCGGAAGCCGCGGGACTGCACGCGCTCAAATTGACCGCCGTGCGGCCGGACGGCACGTCGGCCGATTACTGGGAACAGGTCGTGATCGTGGGCCGCGAGCCGAAAGCGGTGCCGCTCCCCGTGGCCTTCAATGATCCGGCCGGCGCCTACGTCCTGACCGTGCGCGACTTGTTCGACCGCAAGACCGCCCATACGGTTTCTCTGGCGGTTCAGCCTTGAAGGAATAGGGAGCGTGTTCTGGTCCGGAGGCATTGTGGGTGTTGAGGATTGCGAGATTACGAAATAATTGACTTGTCAGAAGGAGGTCGCTATGTTCCGGTTATCCAGCAGGCGTGAGTTCGGGTTCGTGGCAATAGGCATCGCCGTCATTGGGTATGCATTCCCCTGCGTACGGGCGGAAGATGCGGAGAACGCCAGGCCGGCCACATCTCTGGAGGACTTCAAGCAGCGGCATGCTGAGCTCACCGCCAAAGCCAACGAGGTCGGAAGAGAGATCTCGACGCTTAACCAGGAATTGAAGGCCCGCCAGGAGGAGATAGACAGCACGGTCGAGATTCAGAACCTTCGCAAACAAGCGACCGAGGCCAAGCAAGCGGTTGCCGCGTTCCTCAAGACTGACGCAACGCTCGTTGAACTGAGGCAGGCACGCGAGAAGACGCAGGCCGCCGTCGAGGCGGCGCGCCGGACATTCCTCGACACAACCGATGAAGCCAAGGCCCTCTACAAGCAACGGGCTGAAGTCGAATTGAAGGACGCGATGCTTGCCTTTAAGATCCGCGAGACGGAGTTTGTCATGGAACGTCATGTGCTTCCCCGCCTCTACCGTGACAACGCGGACTTGCCGGCCGCGCGGACCAGGAAGGAAACGCTCGGGCGCCAGATGCAGCAGGCGCGTTCCGACGCGGAGAACAATTCCAAGGAATTGAAGGATCTTCGGGACGCGGTGGATAAGGCGCGCGCCGCCAGTGACGCCGCCCGGCCGGCCCTGTCGAACGATCTGACGAAGGCCCGTACCGAGAAGGAAGCCGCTCTGCGCGATCTCAGCACGGAAACGCTCAAGGATGAGGACAAGGCCCTGACCGACGCGCGGAACAACGCCGCGAAGGTCCGCGCCGACATCGCCGCCAAGGACGCGGAAGCCTTGGCGGCGACGGAGAAGCTCGCCGAATTGAACAAGCAGCGCGCGGACATCAAGAAGACCTGCGACGAGAAACAAGCCGCCCTCCGCGCTCTCCGCGCGAAGGCGCCGGGTAGCGGGGACAAACCCCCGGCCGATGCGCGCAACACCGATGCCAAGGCGGACGCTGACGCGGCCGCGGTCGACAGGGAAGCGGCGGCCCTGACGGAGAACCTCGCCGAACTGGACAAACAGCGCGCGGAACTCGACTACCAGAGTGCCCTCGTCGAGCTCAAGCTGCGGGAAGATGTCGGGCGGCGCATTGGACTCGACCCCGATGTTCGCAAGGCGGAAGCGGCTGCGGCGGACGCGGAGAAGGCCCGCCGTGCAAAGGAGGAGACATCTCCCGCCCTCGCCGCCGCCCGTACCGAACTGGAGGAACTGCGTCGTAAGATCGGCGAACTGGAAGCCGCCGCGAACGCCGCGCCGGGAGCGGCGGCGGCCCGCGCCGACCGGGCGGCAAAGGAGAAGAGGCTGAGCGCGCTTCGAGCGAAGCTCGGCGCGGACGCGGTCGCCGGCATGAATCCCGCCTTCGATGAAGCCGCCAAGGCGGAAGAAGCCTTGCGCGTGAAGAAGCTTGCCGGGGACGAGGAGGCGGGGAGGCTCAGCCGCGCGAAGGAAGAAACAATCAAAGAGCGGACCGCGGTGGGCGCCCGCCGGCAGGAGATCGAGACCGAACTGCGCAAGCTTTATGACAAGACTGCGGACGCCGAGGCCATCAAGCCTCTCAACGAGGCAGCGGCCGCCGCTTTGAAGGCTTACGACCAAGCCTATGCAACCTCCGGAATCCAGAACCTTCTGGAGGCGGAGAGAAAGGCGGCGGCGGCTCTGGCGCAAAGAACCGCCGAATTGCGGAACGCCGACGAGAAGTGCTCCGCGCTAAACGCAAGAATCGCGGCGGCCAGGGCGAAGACCGGCGCTATCAATGCGGAAATCCGGGTACTCGGGAAGTAGCGCCGCAACGGGCGGCAGACAGGAGGCGTCATGACGTTGCGTCGGTTTGTGATTGTCTGTCTACCAGTTGCGGCTCTCCTGACAGCCACCCGGCTGGTGGTGGCGTGGGAAAGCTCGCACGCTGAGGTCGAAGAATACCACCGGGTGTCGCTACGGCTGGAGACGCCGCACACGAAGTGGGCAAAGCCTTACGCCGGAGGAACCACGCGTGTGCTCTACTTCGTCGCGAGCAACAACGAAGGCATGGAAACGTATGCGCGCCACGTCGTCGAATTGATGCAACGCTTCGACGTCGAGGTGACGCCGGTTTACTGGTACAAATACTTTACGTACCATTGGCTGGGCGGCATGGCGGCCAACCGGCGCATCCACTCCCTGATGACCGGGAAACCCTACGACGTGTACGTCTTCCAGGGCGTATCGCCGACGAACCTGCCGACGTGGCCGATGGGCGACTCGAGAGCGGCCCTGACCCAGGCGGTAGCGGCGGGCGCGGGCATCGTTCTCATCGGCGTCGGCGACGGCGGCCTGGTCACCAACCGCCAGGACAGCAAAGAACTGCCGGCCTTTCTCGCCGGCTCCGGCGTCACCAATGTATTCGCAGCCGACAAGGGCCGGGGCGCCATCCTGCCGGGTCCGCCCGACATCCCCTATCAGCCCGGATGGGAGACGACATACGACTACTGGCAGGAGGGTTTCGGGCGGGCGGTGCTCTGGGCGGCAGGCCGCGCGCCGGAAGCGCAAATCGAGATGACCGTGCCTGCGGGCCTGCGGCGGGCTGATCTGCCCGCCAATTCCGTTGCCGTCGTCTGGAAAAATGTCCCGAAGGGCACGGTTCGCTGGCAGGCTGTCCTGCGGCGCGGTGACGGCGAGAAGAGCTTGCTGGGCGAAGGCCAGGTCGGCAAGGATGTTCGCCTGCGGCTGCCCATACTGCGCACGGGAAGCTACCACGTGGACGTCATCGCCCGCAGCGATCGTGGAGTGGAAACCTGGGCCACCGCGCCGTTCCAGGTGACGGACCCGGCTGCGGTGAAAAGCATCGCCCTGAAAACCGAATGGGCCGAGATCGGTGACACGCTGGCCGGCACGGTCGGCGTCACGAACCTCAGCGGCCGGCAGACGGTGCGCGTTCAGCTCAAAGACCGCCGCGGCCGCGTCCTGGCGCAACAGGACGTGAAACCAGCCGGCGACGGCCAGGACGTCCGGACGGCCCCCTTCGAGTTTCCCGTCCGGGACTGGATGCCAATGCTCGTCACGGTGGAGGCTGCGGTCCTCGACGGCGACCGGGAAGTGGCCTCGGATTACCGGTTCTTCAACGTCACCAAGCGTCACCGGGACCGATTCAACTTCGTTCTCTGGGACATCAGCGACAAGCAGGTGCTGGCCCCCTACATGGCCGAAAGCATGCAGCGTCACGGCGTGAACGTGATCGTAACCACCCAGCCGCCGATGTCGGCCGCGGCCGCCTCCGAACTGACCTGGGTTCCCATGACCGGCGGCAACGTCAACGCCCAGCGACATCTGACCATCAGCCCGCCGACCGAGGAACTCTGCTGGTCCACCGGTCATTTCTCCCGCTCTCGCGGCCACGGCGTCTTCCAGTACTCCCTCGGCGACGAAGGCGCCGTGTTTGGTGCCGCACCCGGCCCCAAGACGCTGCCCGGCTACCGCCTCTTCCTCAAGCAGATGTACGGCGACAGCGCCGCCCTCAACGCGTCTTGGGGCACCACGTTCGCAAGCTTCGACGAAGTGGACCTGTCCGAGAAGGACGACGGGGACGAGAAGGCCGCGCTCAAGGCGGGAAACTTCCCCCGCTGGTACGACCGGCAGGCATTTCTGCGCTGGAACTTCGTCGAGTACGCCAAGATGCAGCGGGATGTCATGCGCAAGATCGATCCTCAAGCCGCTATCGGCTTCGAAGGCAGCGGCGGATTCGCCCGGAGCGGCGACGTTGATGCGTTCTGCCGCGAGATGGATTTCTGGGTTCCCTACGCCAGCAGCGCCGACGAGGTGATCCGCTCCCTGGCCCCCACGGGCATGGTCTACGGCAACTGGATCGGATACGATCACACGGCCGACGGATTGCTCAGCAAGTACTGGCGCATGGTCGTCAACGGCGCCAACAGCGTCTGGTGGTGGATGTGGTCGGCCTCGGGAGCCTACGAAGGATTTATCGCCCCCGACCTGGGGGTCGTGCCGGCCACCGAGGAGATGCTGAAGGACACGCAGGTGGTGCGCGACGGCCTGGGCGACCTGCTGATGCAGAGCGAGATGCTGGACGACGGCATCGCCGTGCTCTACTCCATGCCCTCGGGCTTCGCCGCCACGCTGCAGGACGGCCCGTCGTACAACGACTACGAACCGAACCATCGGGCGTGGTTCACGGTGATCCACGACCTGCACCTGCAGTTCCGCTACGTGACCGACCGTACGCTGACCCGCGGCGAGTTCATCCCAGACAAGTTCAAGGTGCTGGTGCTGGCCCAGGCCCTGGCGCTCGGCGACAAGGAAGCCGAGATCATCCGGGACTTCGTCCGACGCGGCGGCACCGTGATCGCGGACCTCAGGCCGGGCGTCTTCGACGGCCATTGCAAGCCGCGTGAGCGGGGCGCGCTCGACGATCTCTTCGGCATCGCTGGCCCGGTGCGGCAGAAGGCGACGCGGGCGGCGATGACGGTGCAACTGCCTGACGAGAAAGCGCCGTTGAAGCTCGATTGGCAGGACGCGATCGTTGACCCCGGCACGCGGGTTGATGGCGGAAAGGCCTTCGGTTCTGCCGGCGAAACGCCCGTTTGGATCGTGCGCGAGCACGACAAGGGCCGCACGGTGCTGTTGAACTTTTCCCTGTCGCAATTTCCGACGCGCCAGGTGGCCCAGGGGCTCACCGACAAGGGGTCCGCGGAGACGACGCCTCCTGCTGTCTGGAATGCGTTCCAGCGGTTGCTCGGCCAGTCCGGCGTGACACCGGCGGTCGACCTGCGCCAGTTTAAGGGCCCGAAGGAATTGGGCAACGTCAAAGTGCAGCGCTGGCGCAATGGCGACATGCAACTCGTCGCCGTCTTCCGCGAAACAGGCCCGGCGGTGGCGGCCCACTTCATTACGGGGCGAGGAGCCACGAACTGGGTGTATGACTTGCGCAACGACATGGCGCTCGGAAAGATCGACGCCGGCTGGTTCAAAGGGGACTTTGTCATGGACGTGATCCCCTCCCGTGCGACGTTCTTCGCCCTGCTGCCGCGCGAATTACCCCGGCCGGCCCTGGAACTGGTTTCCCCGCAGGTCGCCCCGGGTCAAACGGCCGTGCTGCGCCTGAGCGTGCCGGAAGGCGCGGGGTTGCACGCGCTCAAGCTGACCGCTGCGCGGCCGGACGGAACGCCGGCCGACTACTGGGAGCAGGTGGTGGTCGTGGGCCGCGATTCGAAAGCGGTGCAACTGCCCGTGGCCTTCAATGACCCGGCCGGCGTCTACGTCCTGACCGTGCGTGACGTCTTCGACCGCAAGACCGCCCACACGCGCCACCTCACGGTCCGGTAGCGGCTCCGCGCCCGGGCGGCTGGGTTCAAATGGGGCAAAGGATTCGTTCGGCCTGCCTGCGGGTGCAGGCGGACAGGTAAGGTACAAGCATCAAGGACTATACCTAGCGCTCTCCCCCGTCTGAAAGCTACCGAGCGAAGCGAGGTTACCCTTGCCGGTTCCGCATGCGGCGGGCGGAAACGTGAGCAAAGCGACGCCGTGAACGGTTACAAAAGACAGAAGGAATCATATGATGATGAAGCGAATAATAACGGTGCTGGGCTTGCTGGTG
>CAZQKI010000243.1:0-6417 GCA_964592855.1 uncultured Lentisphaerales bacterium | reverse complement strand
CTCAAGACCATTGAACAGCCCGGCGAAGGAGATTACTGACGCGCGGGATGAACACGGAGGCGCTTGCAAAACCTTGCAAGCGCCAGGAATCAGGGTTCAGGATGCCAGGGTTCAGGCTGGAAACTCCCCCTGGTCTGAGAACCGGGGCCTGCACCGTGCAAATCGACAAAGCTCGCGACAAAGCTCGCGACAAAGTATGTGCTCCTGCTTGGATCCAACTGGCCCGGCATAGCCGGGCCAGCGGAACCACTGAACCCCGAACCCTGAACCCTGCGCTTGCACAAACCGGAGGTTTTGCAAGCGCCTCTACGGTCCGTGCCGAAGCCCTGGCGGCGGGAGCCGTTGCGCTGGCCCTCTACCTGGCCACGCTGCAGCGCGGCGTGTCGCTCCCCGATTCGGCCGTCGTGATGGAGGCCATGCAGGGGCCGGTCGTCAGCGCGTTCGCCTGCAACCACACGCTGAACAATCTGATCGGCTGGCTGGCGTGCCGGCTGCTGCCGTACGGAACGCTGGCCTGGCGCTGCAACGCGGTTTCGGCCCTCTACGGCGCGGCGGTCGTCGGGCTCTTCCATGCGCTGGTCCGCAGGCTGGGCGCCTCGCGGACGCTGGCCGCGCTGTGCACGGCCACGCTTGCGGTCTCGCACGGCGTCTGGTGGCACGCGACGGTGGTCGAGAACTACGCGCTATCGGCTGTCTTTTTTCTGGCGTGCGCCCACCTCCTGGTCGCCGAGAACGTTGATGCGAAGGTGGCGCGCCGCCGCCTGTTCGCGCTCTTTTTTCTCGCGGGGCTGGCGCTGCTGAACCACTTGCAGAACGGCGTGCTGCTGGTCGGCTGCGCGCTGGCCCTCGGGCGGCGGCCGACGCAGGGGTGGCGGCCGGCGGCGGCGGGCGCGGTGCTGGGCGTCGCCCCCTGGCTGGCGGTCGTCGTCTGGGAGCTGTCGACCGGACGCGCCGGCGCGGAACCGGTTTCCTGGGTTCTGGGAGGCGGCGGCTTCGAGCAGGCGATGTTCCGCCATGAGGCCTGCGGCGGGTTCGCAGAGCTGGCGCGCCTGTTGGTCTGGAATCATCCGGGGCCTTTTGCATGCGTGGTGGTGATTGGCCTGGCCTGGGCGCTCTTGCCGCGGGCCGGCGCGTTCCGCCCGCTTGGGCGCCTGGTCGGCGTGGTGGTCGCCGGCAATGCGCTGTTCTTCCTCGGGTACGCGACCTGGGACCGCTTCTCTTTCTTCCTGGTCCCCTGGGTCGCGGCGGATGTGGCGGCGGCCGGCTGGCTGGTGTCGTGCGAGCGGCGCTGGCCGCTTGCGCGGCGGCGGCGTCTCCTCTATCCGGTGCTGGCGCTGGGCGTGGCGGCGGCGCCGCTGGTCTACACCTGGCAGACCCGGCGGCTGGCGGAGGCCGGACGCTCGGGCTGGCTGACCCGCAACTACGTCCAGGTGGCGGCCGACTACCGGGAGCGCTACGATCTGGCAGGCATGCTGCTCGACCCGGTCCGGCGCGACGGCGGCACCATCGAGCGGTTCGTCCGCCGGGCGTTGGCGGCGCTCCCGCCGGGGGCGGTCTGGGTCGACGATGGATCGACCTACGACCAGGTGAAGTGGCTGCAGCGGCGCGAGGGGCTGCGCACCGACGTGGCGGTCGAACTGCTCGCGCACCCCGTGATGCCCGGACGCGGCACCGAGGCCCGCCAGCTCGCCATGCGCTGCCAATGGAGCGGAGGCGGCCGGCGCTGGTTCATTGTCGCGGACCGGGGGCCGTCGGCGGAGTTGATCGATGCCCTGCGTCCCTTCGGCTGGCGTCGGGTTCCCTTTCCCGTCGGCGAAGGGACCCGGTTGTTCGAACTGGTTCAGGACGCAGGAGCCGCGCCCGTCGCCTCCTTGGCTGCCGTGGCCGGGACGGTCGCGGGCCTACGCATGACCCGCCGGTGGATCACAAACATCAGCAGCCCCACCGTGCTCATGACGATGCCGATGACAAAGCCGATGCGGAAATTGTGCCCGAAGCAGAAGATCACCCATCCCGCCACAAAACCGAGCGTCGCATTGTAGCCGTTCCGCAGACACGAGTTGGTGGAGGTAATCGACCCGACATCCTTGGGGTCCGCGCTCTTGTAGACCATGATGTCGGCACCGGCGTAGAGGGGGGCGATGACCGTCATCGCCAGCGATAGGATGATGAGCCCCTGCTTGTCCTGCACGTGCATGGCCCAGAAGAAGCAGATGACTTGGCCCACCCAGAAGACCACCACCACCCGGAAGCCGCCCCACTTGTCGATGATCCAGCCGATCGGATAGGCCAGCGCGATGTTCAACAATCCAGCCCACGACAGGGATTGGAAGATCTCCTGACGGTCCAGGTGCAGCGTTTCCTTTGCCCAGAACCAGATCCACTGGTTGTTCATGGTCACATAGCCGTTGATCATTCCCACCCCGAGCATCAGCCAGAAGATGCGCTTGTCGCGGGCCGCCACCTTGAAGGTCGACCAGATTCTGAACGGCTCCGTTGCCGGATTCTGGATCGGCGGTTCCTGGATGAGGAGCGCCGCCAGGGTCGTCAGCATCATCAGGCCACCGCCGAGGACAAACGGGAACCACTCGGCGACTTCAATCAGCTTGCCTGCGTAGCGCATGACCAGGAACCCCATGATGCCGCCGACGACGCCGAAGAGTGAATTCGTCCGGGCCAGCAAGTGGCGGGGCACGCAGTCGATGTTGAGCAGCGGGAAGGTGCTGGCCTTCATGTCCATGGCGACCATGGAGACAATCTGCATGGCGATCAGCAGCCAGACCCAGCCGGCTTCCGCGGCAAATGGAAACACGAGGATCGGGGCGATGATGAAGGGGGCCGACAGAAACAGGTAGGGTTTGCGCCGTCCCATCCGCGAGACCGAGTGGTCGCTCATCCAACTGAACCACATCACCAGGAAGCTCAAGGCCCAGCCATTGACCGAACTGATGGTGGCCTGAATGTTCTCCTTCACCCCCAGCTCAAGCAACTTGAGCGTCATCAACGGCCCCACGATGGTGAAGACCATGCTCCACCCCAGATTGGAGACGCCGATCAAGATGACATTCCGCCACATCAGCGGAGTATCTGCATAGTAGGCGGCCAGTTCCGGCCGTGAACGATATTCTTCATCCATTGTATGTCTCCCGTTCGGGCGCGAGTCGTCTCCACCCATCCCCGCTCACACGATGCCCACGTCAGGGTCGGACCAGGCATGGGTGCGATTGAGGGTGCTGGGCCCCGAGGAATGCCTGGGCTCGCCCTCGAAGTCGACCGCGATGACGCTGAAGGGACTGTCCGGCGCATCCTCCGGCAGGCCGGAGAGCAAGAGGCGGGGACCCTCCTGCCGCAAGGCCAGGGGCGTGCCCGTCGCGAGGAGGCGCGCCGACCTGGCGTTGCCGGTCACCCGGCCCAACGTGAAGTCGTGCCCGGCCCACTTGTCGACCAGCAGATACAACGTTGTTCCCTTCACCGTCATCAGGCCGAAGTCTCCCCAGCCGACGTTCGCCCGTTGCCCGCCGTAGATCGCCGCGCCGTTGCGCATGAGCCATTCACCGACCTGCAGGAGGACCACCCGGCACGGGGCGGGAATCAGCCCGTCGCTGTCCGGCCCGACATTGAGCAGAAAATTCCCGCCCCCGTGGGCGCAGGTCGCCAGATGCCGAATCACTTCGTGCGGGGTCTTCCAGTGGGCATCGCCGCGATGAAAGCCCCAGTTGTCGTTGAGCGTCATGCACGCTTCCCAATCGCGGCCTGCGGCCTCGGCCTTGACGTGCCCTTCGGGCGTTCCGAAATCCTCGGGCAGGCCGCTGCGGTTGTTGATGATCAGGTGCGGCTGCAACGCGCGCGCCATGGCGTTCAACTCGGTTGCACGCCAGCCTGCGGCATCGTACGGCCACGGGACGTCGTACCAGAGGATGTCGATGCGTCCGTAGTGCGTCATCAGTTCGCGAACCTGTCCATGGACATACTCAACGAAGCGGGTCCGTGCCTCCGGGTTGGTCAGTCCGCGTCCGTCGCCGTCGGGGTGATGCCAGTCCATCAGCGAGAAGTAGAACCCGACATGCAGGCCTTCGGCGCGGCAGGCGTCAACGTACTCCCGCACCAAGTCGCGCCGTGCCGCGGTCCTGACCGATGTGAACCCGGTCAGCTTGGAATCCCACAGGCAGAACCCGTCGTGGTGTTTGGTCGTCAGCACCATGTACTTCATTCCGGACTGCCGCGCCAGATGCGCCCAGCACCGAGGATCGTAGAGGTGCGGATTGAACTGAGCCGCGAGCCCGGCATACTCGTCCGCAGGGATGTTCTCGCGGTTCATCACCCATTCGCCGCGTCCGGGAATGGAGTAGAGTCCCCAATGGATGAACATCCCGAACGTGGCGTCCCGCCACCAGGCCATTCGCTGATCGCGTTGTGCTTCACTTTCAGGGTTCAATGCCGTTCCTCCGATTCCGGCGTCTCCGTGCGCACTGGCGACACCGGCTTGAATTTCTCGCGTTTTCGCTCAAATTCCCCCGCCAGCCAATCGTTGATGTTGCGGCAGTACCAGCTCTCCTCCGACAAGCCGAACTCCTGGGCCTGTGCCCTGGCAACACGCAGCGCGGCGATGGCCTGCGTCATCTGCGTGCACCCCGCACCGGCCGCATCGCGGTCTCCGGTATTGAGATAGTCGGCGAAGTGATTCACGGCGCCTTGCTGGTGGTGCATGACCATCAGCTCGTCGGCCTCGAAACGGGCCCGCGCGATTTCCCTGCGTGTCAGCCGCTCCAGGCGCTCCGGCATACGCGATCCGGTTGCAGCCGCCAACTGGTCCGCGGCATTCCGGAGTTTCCGGGAGGCTTCCGCGTAGACGACCGCCATCTCCCGGCCAAAGGGCGCCGTCGTCTCGGGCAACCAGCGGTAGTCCAGATAGATGCGCACGTCGTGACCGCACATCCGCAGCGCATCGGCGAACACGGCGGCACGCGCCCGAAGGTAGTCGGCCCAGGCGGCCGATCCCCCGTCGGCCAGTTGCGCCGCAAGGCGGCTGCTGAAGCCCTCCGACGTCAGGCGGTCGTCCCAGTGGGCTGCGGCGAAGACGAGCATGTTGAACTCCGGGGCCAAGGCCGGTCCCGCCACTTGGAGCGAAAGGTGGGTCGCGATGCCGTGCGCTGCGTAAGTCGACATGTCGGACAGAATCACATCCGGCAGAAATGGGTACATGCCGCGAAACAGGATCTGATCAAAATAGTACTCGAAGGTATGACTGTCGGGCACCGTCTCGCATTTCGCCTGCCAGGCGTTCAGGGCCTCCAGATAGTGGCGATTCCGCTTGCACCGCGGATCATCGAGCGCATGTCCGTAGCACCGTTCGCGCGGCGCGAAGAGCAGGAAGCAGCGCTCGTCGGGAGTGATATTGACGCCCGGGAACATCGTGTCATGGTAGGCGATGGAGGCGATCCGGGCTTCGCTTCCGCATTCCCTGGCCGCTTCGGCCAGGAGGTTCATGGCCAGCATCGATTGGTCGGCCGGACTGAACGACCGGCAGGTCGGACAGAGGCACCATCCCCCGGCAGGAAGATCGTCCGCCCACGCATGGAAGCCATAGACGCCGTGGGCGGCTTTCAACTCCCGCGTGAAGGCCTCCTTGACGAGCGTTCTGGCCTCGGGATGGGTGACGCAGAAGTTGGAGTCGCTGACGCGCTGGCCCCGGAAATCCTCAGGCTGGAACATGCGGAACAGATGAGGGGCCGAGGCGAAGAGCTCTCTGGGAAGCAGGCGGGCAAGCCCGTGGCCTCCGATCTCAAGCCGGATTCCGAGTTCCTCCGCGAGCGGAAGATCCCCAATCACGTGCGACACGGCATTGAACTTCAGCTTGGCATAGAAGCGCAACCACTCCTCGATGCTGTAGTCCTGGGTGGAAAGCGACTCCCAGAATACGCCGCGGTGGGCGAAGCGCGGTTGCATGAGGGAGTCGCCGAGCGGCACCTCGCGCACCTGCTCCGGGGGCCACTCTCCCGATTCGCCGGGCAGCAGAAACAGGTAACCCAGCTGCTCCGCCAGATGGTAGACCCCGTTCAACACGCCCTTGGCGGTCGCAGCGACGATACCGACACCATCCTTCGTTACCGAAAGCTTGAACCCATCATGATCCGGCAGCGTGCCCGCCGCAACCGCGGTGCCTCGCCGCCCAATCTGAAGAAAGCAGGCGTCGGCGCATGCAAGGGGGGGGTGCGCCTCCACTTCGATGCCCATCTTCCGCAGCAGCCGCAGCAACTCCCGCACGGCATGCTGGAAACATTTCGAATGACAATCTCCGCCTGGAAAGACGGATACGGAGCGCGGCAAAGTATAAGTGTTCATGGGGGTTCTATTGAATTTGGGCGTTGCATCCGATGGGGATGCATGGGTTGGTGAAGTGGTTGTCGGCGATCTCGC
>CAZQKI010000242.1:0-6426 GCA_964592855.1 uncultured Lentisphaerales bacterium | reverse complement strand
CCTCGTCGTCGTCCTCGTCCTCGATGCAAAATTTCGAGAACGAGGACGAGGACGAGGACGATGCGGCAAGTCTCCTACTCGATCCAACTGGCCCGGCGCCGCCGGGCCAGCGGCCTCACTGAACCCTGAACCCTGTTTTCTGAACCCTCGGGGCGCGGCAACGAAGTTGATGCGCACCCGCCGCGGCGTTTCTGCTGGTTCGTCCGGGGGCTCCCTGTTATATTTTCTCCGATGCGTACCCTGCATTTAAGGTCTTCATGATATTATCGAATCTCTTCAATCCGCCACCTTTCAATGCACGGCATTACAAGCGCACGTTCGTGGCCAGCCCCGAAGACGAGGCCTCGCAACCCAGCCGCGCGGTCATCGAGTTTGCGCTCGACGCCGTCCGGCGCACCCTGGATGTGGATGTCGCCAGCGTCTGCGAGCGGATGCCGCATGCGAACTGGAGCCCGGGCACCTGGCTGGGGGAGCACTATCGCCTCCTGGCGGGGATGGACAACAAGTTCGAGCCGGCTTTTGCCGCGAATCTGAACACGATCGCCTTTGAAAAGGCCCCCTGGGTCGTTTTCGACGACATCCGCGACAGGAACATGCTGCGGTTCTGGCGGGAGCTTGACAAGCCCAAGCTCGACCTCTCCTCGTTCGGCCACTGGACGGGGACGGGGCTGGTCCGGTGGGGCTCCGCGTTGTTGCATCCGCTATCCTAGCCGGGAGGCATATTTTGCAGGTCCTGCTGAACAAGGAATCGCGTCTGCTCTACTACGTGCGCCACGGCATCCGCGCGTGCGTTCCGGCCGTGTTATTCCGTCGCCGGCTGGACGCCCTGCTGCGCAACCTCGGCGACCGCGAGGCCGCCGTCCTGTATGCCCGCATGGCCTACTATAACCGCATCACCCAGCCCTTCGACCTGGCCGCCGACGCGCAGCCGTTCCGGATGAGCGTGCTGAAGGGCCGGAGTCTCTACTCCCTCGATCTGGCCGAACCCCTCCGTTACTTTGACCCGCAGTTCCGGGTGGCGTTCCGATTCGGCGACGTGACCGAGGTCCCGGAGACACCCACGCTGGTCAAGTCGCGCCCCATTCGAGACGACAACCAGAACGGGGTGCTGCTCAAGCTGAACCGACTCCGTCACTTTCTCTTCGTCGCGGACCGGCAGCCGTTCGCGAACAAGCTGGACAAGGTGGTGTGGCGCGGTCGCGCCTGTCAGGAGCACCGCAAGGCGTTCCTCCGGAACTACTACGCGCACCCGCGGTGCGACGTCGGGCACTGCCATCGCCGCCACGACACCGACCTGACCCGCCCCTACCTCACCCTTGCCGAACAGCTCCAGTACAAGTTTGTCCTCGGCATCGAGGGCTACGACGTGGCCTCGAACCTCAAGTGGGTGCTGTCGTCCAACTCGCTGTGCCTGATGGCGAAACCGCGTTACGAGACGTGGTTCATGGAGGGACGCCTGGTCGCCGGACAGCACTTCGTGCAGCTCCGCGACGACTACTCGGACCTGATCGAGACGATGGACCACTATGCCACGCACGCGGCCGAAGCCGTCGAAATCATTCACGCGGCCAACCGCTGGGTGGAGCAGTTCCAGGATCCCGTACGGGAGCTCCGCATCGCGCTGCTGGTGCTCTGGAAGTACTTCCACGACTCGGGCCAGCTTGCCGGCCCGCCGCCGCCCGGCTATCCGGGCGGCACCTCCCGCGGAGGCTGAGCGCTTCGGGTCGGATTGCCTTCCGTTGGCGAAGAAAAAAGGGAAGCAGTGTCGGAACCGGGCAGGATGAGCGGCAGCTTCAGCCGACGCCGCAGCCGTTGCCCGAGCGATGCGGCGGATGGATCGGGTGCATGCAGATGGGTCAGGTGGAATTCGAACAGGGTTGGAACCAGCCGGCGGCGCCCCGACCAGCTGGATTCGAGGTCGATGACGCGAAGTCCCGCCTGGCGGGCGCGGCGGGCCAGCAGGCCGGCTGCGGGGGCGACCAGCACCGTGAAGACTCCGCGCGCGTTCATCCGGCGCATGAGCGCCAGCAGCCGGTCCGCGTCCGCGTCCCATTCCAGACGGGCATGCAGATGCGCGACGCGCTGGGCCAGGGGGTTGAAGTCGGTATTCGCGCTCATGGAGTCATCCGTTGCGGTCGGGGATTTCGCGGGGGAACAGGCGGAGCGTGGCCGGCGGGAAGTCGTCCAAGGTGCAACCCAGCGGCACTTCCGCTGCGGGGAGGGGGGCTTCGACATAGAACGTGGCCTGGCCGCCATGGACGGGGAGTCGGTCGCCGCCGATCAGCGACGCCCGGATCCCTTCCGGGAGGCTGATCCGGGCCTCGCCCTCGTAGCCCATCACCGCGGCGCCCTGCCCGTCAAGCACCTGAAGCCTGCATCGAAGAACCGGCGAGGCGTTCGGTCTTTCATCCGCCAGCGGTGGATCCGCACACAACGCAAAACCAACCGGCGCGTCCCACGGATCGAGGTGCGCCTCGGCCGTGCCGCCCGACCCGTGTCCGACGAAGCGGATCGGCCCGCCGTCGAAGAGCAGATCCAACTCGTACAGATCGGGAACGGGGGTGGCCAGCCGTCGACCACTTCCGTCGGCGCGGAGCATCTGAACCTCCGGACAGTTCGTGATCAGATACAGGTGCCGCCGGGGGCCGGAGGCGGACGACCAGTCGCCCCGGATGCTGATGAACGGGGAGGCCCCGTAGCGGCTCCTGATCCAGTCGGCGGCCATCTTGGCGGCGCGCCATCCATCCAGCACCCCGCACTCGCGGAACCAGCGCTGCCGCCGCGGGGTGGCATAGTCCGTCAGGCACCAGAGCGTCCAGCCGATCGCTCCCGGGCCGGCGCCCTCGACACGCGCAACGGCATCCCGGATCAGGATCGTCTGCTGGGCCTCGGAGGACCAATGGCCCCGGCTGGCGTAGGGCAGATTGGCGCATTCCGAAACCAGGACGCACCCTGTCGGAGCCGTGCGGCGGGCAAAATCCATGGCCTCGATCTCATAGTTGAGGCCCCACACGTCCGTGAGGCCGACCGTCTTCTTCCGTCGTGCGCGATGGGCATGGTTCTCGGCGTAGATGGTGGCGCGGGACGGATCCAGCGACCGGGCGAGCGACTGCAAGCGCTGGAACGCCCGCCGATGGCGGCCTTCGTTGCCCAGCCCCCAGAGGATGATCGACGGATGGTGGCGGTCGCGGCGGATCATCCGTTCGAACTGCACCTCGGCTGCGGCCAGCCAGCGGCCGCCCCCGATCTGCTTCCAGGAGCAGAGCTCGGCGTAGACCAGCAGGCCCAGACGGTCGCAGGCATCGAGAAAGGCTGGCGACTGGGGATAATGCGACAACCGGACGAAATTGAGCCCCATCTCCTTGATGCGGCAGGCATCGGCAAGATGCAGCGGACGGGGGAGCGCCCCGCCGAATCCGGGGAGGTTCTCGTGGCGGTTCACGCCCCGCAACGGGATCGCCCGTCCGTTGAGCGTGAACCCGGTCGCCGGGTCGAAACGCACGGTGCGGATGCCGAAGGTCCAGGCGAGCCGATCCCGCATTTGCGCCGCGTCCCGGATCGTTGCCTCGACGGAGTAGAGGCTGGGCGAGTCCGGGCTCCAGAGCCGGGGAGCCCGAATCGGGCATCGGATCAGGCGGCTTGCTTTTCCGCCCGGGAGCAGGGCGATGTCGGCGGACTCGGCCGTCGACGCCAGTGCGCCGGAAGGATCGCGAATGTCGATTTGCAGCGACACGACAGCCGTGCGTCCACTGCGGTTCTCCAGCTCGAGTTCCGCGACCACGCCATCGGGATCTGCTTCGTCGACGATGATCCGGCAAGCATCGCGGACCAGCCGGACCCGCGGCAGGGAGACACACGTCATCCCGCCTCCCATTCCCCCGTAGAGGTGGAAATCGGGATCGGAAATTCCGGGGAGGATTCCGCGGGAATAGCGATTGCAGACGTGAAGCGTGATGCGGTTCCATCCCTCCCGCGCCGTGTCCGACAGGTCCAGGTCGAGTCCGAGGTAGTCCCCGTTGAAGGCGCCCGCCGGGCGCGCGTTGACCCAGGCGCGTCCGAATCCATAGAAGCCCTCGCAGCAGAGCCGCCATTCCCGGTCCGGCTCACGCCTGGGAAGCTCGACATCCAGTTGATAGGTGGCCCAGCCGCGCTGCGGCACCACCCCCCGGATGAACTCCTCATGGGCATTCCAGCAGTGGGGGAGCCTGACGGCGATTCCGCTGCAGGCCCCGCCGGGCTTTGACGGCGCGACCCGGCCCGCCGTCCACCGCCAACCCGCATCATCCAGCGGCAGGCCGGGACGCGGGCCGGAGCCCGGGGGAGGGGCGGCGTGCGCGGCATCCGTCACTGGCGAACTGTTGGACATGTTGTGATTTTGCCTTCATCCATCGGCCAGGAACGACAGCGGAACCGGCTACCGTTTCCGCAGGCCGGCCGTGGCGACGAGGTCGTAGCCGTCGATGCCGGTGATCCGGACCTTCACGAAGTCGCCGATCCCGACGTTCGCGGGAAGACCGGAAACGACGGTCACGCCATCGACGTCTGGCGCCTGCCAGGCGGTCCGGGCGACCCAGCGTCCGCGACGCCCCGCGGCGGGAGGCTGCTGCAGGAGAACCTCCGTTGCGGTGCCGATGCGGGCCCGGTTGTGTGCCGCGACAATCGTCTGCTGGACCTCCATCAGCGTCGCGCGGCGCGCCTCGGCCACGGCCGCAGGGACGGGATCGGGCAGGGATGCCGCCGGCGTCCCCGCTTCGGGCGAGAAGGCGAAGACGCCCAGATGGTCGAACCGCGCCTGTTTCACGAAGTCGACCAGATGCGCGAAATGCGCCTCGGTCTCGCCGGGGAAGCCGACCAGGCAGGTCGTGCGCAGGGCCAGCTTCGGAACGGCGGTCCGGAGGCGCGCCACGAGGTCCGGCATCATTTTGACGGTGTCGGCGCGCTGCATCGCCCGGAGCACGTCGGGGTGGCTGTGCTGAATCGGCAGGTCGAGGTAGGGAACGACGTGGCGGGCTCCGGCCAGGACCGCCAGGAACTCGTCCGTCATGCGCGAGGGATAGGCATAGAGGAGACGCAGCCAGAACTTGCCGCGGATGCTGTCCAGCGACTGGATCAAGTCGGCCAGGCGCGGCCCGCCGCGCCGGTCGCGCCCGTAGCTGGACGTATCCTGAGCAATCAGGTTCAGCTCGCGGCGGTTGTCCTTCAGCAGCGCGCGGGCCTCGGCGACCAGTTCGGGAAGCGGACGGGAGCGGAAGCGTCCGCGGATGCCGGGTATCGCGCAGAAGGCGCAGGCGTGGTTGCAGCCCTCGGCGATCTTCAGATAGGCGCAGGAGGGATTGGCGAAGGCCAGTGTCGGCAGGCGCGGAGCGAACAGGGCGGTCGGCTGCGCCGTGACCGCGACAATCGGACGTGAGTCCTTCACCTGCGTGGCGGCGACGGCGCGCAACACGACATCGGCGATCGACTCGAGTTCATCGACGCCGATCCACGCATCCACTCCGGGGAACTGCAGGATCAGGCGGTTGCGGTAGCGTTGCGGCAGGCATCCGGCGACGACGATGGCCCGGCAGCCTCCCGCCGCCTTGTGCGCGCACATCTCGTTGATGACAGCGGCGGCCTCGTCGCGCGCCGATTGAATGAAGGCGCAGGTGTTGATGAGCACTACGTCGGCGTGGTTGGCATCGTGGGCGAGGGTCAGCCCCTCGGTCAGCAGCACGCCCGACATGACCTGCGTGTCGACCAGATTCTTGGCGCAGCCCAGGCTGATCAGTCCAACGGAAAGCGGGGCTTCAGTCAACATAGGGCTCCGGCGGGGGAAGCACGGTGGAGATGACCAGCGGGGCTGCCACCGCCGCATCGGCCGCGGGCGCCTGCGCCGGTGTTTCCCGCGGGGTGCCGTGGACCAGGAAAAGGACACCGGCCACGATCACGGCCAGTGTGGCGACAGAGCCCAGCAGGACGGGACCGGCGGGCCATCCGGCGGGAAGCTTCGCGGCAAGTGGACGGCACAACCGGCTCCATCCGCGCGCGAGCGCGGCGAGCATGTTCCGTCCGCGCGACTCCAGCCCGTCCGTCCAGGGGGCTCTCGGTTCCTCGAAGGACTCAAACGGATCGTCGCGAAGGCTGGACGATTGAAGGTCCGCGCCTGCCCGTGCCGCTGCGCCGGCGGCCGGCACGCGGCCGGAAGCCGGCCTGGCGCGCGAGGCATGCGTAGCAAAAAGGTCGTCCCCCGCCATCTCCTCTGCCGGGTCGGACTGTGGATCGTCGGCGGCTTCCAAGGTCAACGCCGGCCTTTCATCCGCCACGGGGCTGACTTCATCCGCCTGCGTCACCACGGGGAGGTTGACCTCATCCGCCGGCGTCTCCACGGGGAGGCGGACCTCTTCCGCCTGCGGCGCTACAGGGCGGCGGACCTCTTCCGCCTGCGGC
>CAZQKI010000241.1:0-6454 GCA_964592855.1 uncultured Lentisphaerales bacterium | reverse complement strand
GGGGCTGATCGCCGGTGGGCGTATAGGGGGCTACCAGTTCAAAGTCGTGGTTCATGGCAAAGCGGCCAGTGCTACTCGTAATTCATCGCCCAATCGAACGCGAAGACGCGGTCGATTTCATTGCGCCGCTGCTGGAGGTTGAACCGGACGGACATGAAGCGTTCGTTTTCGAGCGTCACCATCAGCGGACGTCCATAGGCTTTATGCTCCGCATCCACCTTCTCCTCAGCCAGCGGATCGTAGATGCGTTCCTTGGTTTCCACCAGCAGAATGCCGTCGCCCTTCTTCCGTCCCGCCAGGCAGACGACAAAATCAGGGAAGTAGGCCTTTCCGCTGGGCAGCGGCACGCAAACCGATTCGCGAACCCAAGGCTTGTTCCGGTGCCACCATTTCACCACCCCCGTCGCATCGTCATCGAGCAGACAGGCAAACTGCTTTTCCCAAGAATTGAGATCCGGCGGGGTGAAACGATACGCATTGCGTTCGGACGTCACTTGTCGCTCGCTGCACAACAGTTCCTCCGACAAGGGGCCGAAGGTGTTCTCGACCGGCGCATATCGGTTCAGGCATTGCTTCATGGCAGACCGGAGTGCCTGCGGGAATGTCGCCAGAATCAGCCAGAGCGCATGGTCGAGCAGTTCGGATTCGGTGGACAGCGCCTCGATGCCCTGGCTGCGATAGGCCTCTCTCAGTTTATCGCGCAACCCTTTGCGAATCACCTCATGGTTTGGCCCGTCCAAGGTAAATAACAGCTCCTGGCCGAGCCGTGCGATCTGTTGATGCGAGAGGTGCGCCTGTATCCGCTCTCGTTGCGTGTCTCCTGAAAAGACCTCCGTGGTCTTGCGCGTGACCTGCACCACATCGCGCTGACCGGCCAGCAGCATGGGTTCGCTGAAGTAGAACGTGTTCACCACATCCTCGGCCAGTCCATCATACTCGGTTGGCAGCACATGCGTCTTCAGGAACCTCGGCACATCGGGGCGCAAGGCGTAACGGTACGTCTTCTGCGGTTGGCCGAGAGGATAGGCCGTCGTCGCGGTCGGCTTGATGATGACGTTTGAGAACTCCGTTTCTTTCGTCACCGGGCAGGCGCCTTTAGACGAGAAGAGCCCTTCCAGTTCGGTTTGGCTGACCTGCTCAGCTTCTGTTTTGCGGCCGGTCAACCAGGCTGAGACTGATGCTGTTGTGGGCTCGGCACCTTCGATCCCATGCAGGAGCGATGGACCTTCCGGCCCCACCTGCTGGATCGTCATCCGGTCGCCCACGCGCACCGCGATCACGGTCGGGGTCTGCACCGACCCCATCTCCAAGCAAATCTGGTCGATTTTCTGCGCCGCTTGGACGAACCCTTCCTGGCTCTCCGGGTCGGCCAGAAGCACGTAGCCGTAATCGAGCAGTGCGGGTAACTCCTTGCGACCTTGCACGCGGCGGTGGATCCGCATGATGCGTCCGCACACCTGAATGCCGAAGTCCGCCTTGCGCGAGGAGCGGCTCGACACCAGCACGAAGGCCCGCGGCGCATCGAACCCCAGCGCCACCGCCATTTTGAAAATCAGCACCTCTTTGCTCTCGTCGTTGGCCACCGCCAGCACGTCCGGGTCCGGCTCGTTCGCCGTATGCACCGCGATGACCGTCTCCGGCACGCCGAGCGACAGCAGCTTCTCCTTCACGCGCTTCTCGTCATGCCCCTTGCCTGCGGACTCCACCTGCACCAGCATGAGCGGCACCAGCGGAATTCCCGCCGCCGCCAACGCGGCTCGGATTTCGTTGTGCAGCCGCCAGCCGTCCGTCAGGGCTGTCATCTCGTGGTCGACGATCTGCGCGACCGAGGCGTCGGCGATGTAGGCCACCGCCTTGATACCGCGCTTGACCAGCCCCATCTCGACCGCCTGCTCGCGGGTCAGCACCTCGCGTCCCGGATGATCCACGCCCAATTCGCGCGCGAACTCCGCCAACTCCTTGTCGTCCGGCGTGGCCGAGACCAGCAGCGTGTATTCCGGCGCGAGCACGTTCTTGAAAAGCTCCAGCGCCTGCGTCTGCCGCTTGAAGCCGTGGTGCGCCTCGTCCACCACCACGCCGATGCGCAGCCCCCGCGCCCGCAGCGCGGGCACGAACTCATCCAGCGACAGCAGCGACTCGCGCCGCTGCCGGATCTTGCGCCCCTCGGCGTTCGACGCCGCCACCGAGGCCCACGTCGTCACATACACGTCGCCGCCGCGCGTCTGTCCGGGGTGCCGGTCCGCCCGCAGGTTGCGCACGCGCAGCCCCTTGAACTGGCCCCGCAGGAAATCGCGTGTCTGATCGACGATGCCGTTGAACGGCGCGAACCAGAACCACACCACGTTCTCCACGCCGCTGAAGCGCTCGGCCAGCGTCCCCGCCATCACGGTCTTGCCCGCGCCGGTCGGCGCTTCGAGCATCACGCACCCCGACCGCCGCGCCGTTTCGCGGTCCGCCACCGTCGACGCCAGCCCCAGCAGGGCGCGCACCTCCTGAAACCGCGAGTGGACTCGCTGAACCACGGCATTCTGATGACGCTTGAGCGCGATCATGGCGTCTCCTCCAGGCCGAAGCGTTTCAGAATCGTCTCGGGAACCGGCAGGATCTCGACATCCGGCAGTCCCAGACGCTGGCGCAGGGCCGACACCTGATGCGCATAGACCGTCGCCGGGACATCCGCCCGCTGCAACAGCGCAAGAAGCGCCTGAACCGTCCCGCCGTCGACGCGCGGCAGATAGGCCACGCAGGCGTCCTCCGTTCCCGCCGCGAACCAGTCGTCGCTGCCCGATACGTTCGCGGGGACCTCGCCGAAGTGGAAGAGGGCCACCGCCAGCCACACCTGCTGCGCCTTCAGCGCGCCCAGTTCGCCGATGCCGACGCGACGCGCCCGCAAGTACGCGAAGCCGCCGCCCAGCCCCTCGACCGGCTTGAACCCCTTCTTGGTGTGGACCGTGTAGCCGTTGACCGCCGCCGCCAGTCGGCGCTGCGTGGTGTCGCGGCAGACGTTCTTGTCCGGCTCCGCCGCAGTCGCCTCGGTGCAGGAGACGAGGATGAAGCGCCGGTCGCCGCCGTCCTCGGCGTTCAGCGCCAGTACCGCATGGCCCGTCGTGCCGCTGCCCGCGAAGAAATCGACCACCAGGTCCCCCGGTCCCGTGGCCTGCGTCAGCAGCGCCTGCACCAGCGAAAGCGGTTTGGGATAGGGAAAATCCTTGTTGTTCAGCATGTCCTGCACCAGCGAGGTTCCATCCGACGTGTAGCCTGACCGGAGCGATTCGGCCACATCATCCGTCTGCGCCGCCAACTCTTCTTTCTTCGATGCATTGGGTATCACCCATGAGGAGAGCGGCTTCTCGGAACGCCTCACCTCTGAAAGATGTCGCTTATAACGCGGTTTCCCATAGCCGATGGTCTTGCGGACCCAAAACGCCAAGTCCGGGGTATCGCGGCGCAGATTGCGCGGCGCGGTGCCGGCATCAATCGCGGCCAGCAGTTCATCCATCGAAGCGTACGAAACGGTTGCCGGTTCTTTCGGCCAGAGGATCTTCTTGGCCGAGATCAGTTGCTCCATCGTCACGGTACGGATCTTCTGTCCTGGCTTCAGCTTCGTTTCCGAAGCAAATCGCCAAGTATTATCGGGATCACAAGCGAACCAAACTCCAGTCATTGGATTTTGAACTGGGTAATAAGCATTCGGGCGTTCAACAAGGCTTTTATTTGTTACCAAGTTATCGTTGATCCACGGCCCGCGCGGATCGTTGTCCGGGTTCTTGTAGGCGGTCGTGTCTTTCAGGTCGCCCTCGAAGGAGAAGGCGGGGCCGGCATAGCACAGCACGTACTCGTGGTCCTGCGAGAAGAAGAATTGCTTGGAGTCGTTTGCGCCGCTGCGCGTCTTCCAGACGAAGGTGCCGACCTTCATGTCGGGGAAGAGCTGGTCCATGAGGCAGGCGAGGTGGGCCATCTCCTCTTCGCCGATGTGGATGAAGATCACGCCGTCGTCGGCCAGCAGGTCGCGGGCGAGGGCGAGGCGGCGGTACATGAACTCCAGCCATTTCGAGTGGCGGAAGGCGTCGTCCTTGTCGAGGAAGCGGTCGTTGTAGATGAAGTCGCGGTTGCCGGTGTTGTAGGGCGGGTCGATGAGGATGCACTTGACCCGGCCGGCGTGGGTCATGCGAAGGTAGCGCAGCGCGTCGAAATTGTCGCCCTCGATCAGCAGGTTGCGGTACGGCGCCTCGCCGCACGAAAGATTGCCGTCTGGCTCCAGCGCGACGAAATCGGCATTCAGCGCGGCCTCGCGTTCGAAGTCGTCCTGCTCCCAGACCAGGCCGAAGCGTTGCTGCGGCTCCCGCTCGCGCCGCTCCAGCAGCCGCACCAGTTCCTCGCGGCTCAGGTCGTCATATTTCTCAGCCTTCATGCTTCGTCCCAAAATCCCCTCAGGTCACGTGACCGTGTCCGCGAGCAAGCGGCGCAGTATGGCATGCGCCACGTCGACGTTGACGGCGTTGCCCAAAGCCTTGAACGCAGCTCCGCCCTCGGGCAAGTGTCGAAGCTTGCCCATTGACTGCAGCCGAGCGCATTCCCTCGCAGTCATGTAACGTCTCTGCCACCCGATGATCGGAATCTGCGTTGTGGTCATGGCCACAAGCGAAGGCGCGGTCGTGGCGCGTTTGACACGCAGTCCCGACGCGCGGAACTGCAGGACATACTGCCACAGGTCGCGGGGTTCTCCCTGGCAGTTCCACTCGAGTTTTTGAAGGCTGGGCGGAAACTCCTTGAGCGGGTCAAGGACGGGGTCGAGCGCTTCACGGTGCTGCGCATAGAACTCCCTGTTCTGGCGGATGAACGCACGCTTCCAACCGGGGAAACTGCTCGTCCGATAGGTCGCATAACTTGGCAGCAGTGAGAGGATTTTTTTTCGCGTCAGTCCGGCAAGGGAACACCCGAACGGGCCGTATGAAGCCCTGAGTTCGGACAATGGACAGGTCCAAAGGGAATCGTGGTGAAACGGATATGTTGCTCCGAATTCCATGGCCCAAATTGGAAAGGAAGGGAGCGGGGCCTCGGCAGGCACCGCTTGGACAATCTTTTGCCAAGACTCGACGCACCGGACCACGGAAGGGGTCAACGGCTTGAACTGACGCAGGTTCTTCGCCAGCAGACTGCGGAGGCTCAAGGGCGGAGGATTGTCTGGAACGTTAGGCCACTGGAATCCTTTAAGACCGTGCCGGGAGCCGACCATGTAAATGCGCTCGCGAATCTGAGGAATGCCGAACTGGTGCGGTGAATACTGGCGGTAGTCAACGGTATAGCCCCGCGTCTCCAATTCGCCGCGAATACGCTGGTAGGTGTTGCCCTTGTCGTGACGTACGAAGTTCGCCACGTTTTCAAACAGCACGAAGGTGGGGTGGTGCGTATCGATCAACCGGAGAACTTCGAAAAAGACCTGACCTCTGTCGCCATCATCCAATCCCTCTTGCGCCCCGGCCTTGGAAAAGGGCTGGCACGGAAAGCCGGCGCACAGCAGATGATGAACCGGGATCTCGGTGGCTTCGACGAGTCGGATGTCACCCGCTGGCTTCATCCCGAAATTGCGCTCATACGTTGTCTGCAGGACAGGGTTGATCTCGGAGGCGAAAACGCAACGGCCGCCTAGTTTGCCCGCCGCCAGATGGAAGCCGCCCAACCCCGCGAAAAGGTCGATGAAAGTGAATGGCGGTTGGGGCTTCACGTGGCTTCGGACGCTCCATCCAACGTTTCCAGTTTACCCTTCAGCCAGCCACCGATCCTAAGCCGAGTGCCAGCGGCCAGCCACTGCTCTTCGGGTCGGGCCGAGGAAAACAGCCTGATTCTGTCCAAGATCAATCCGTTGACCCGCATCTGCGTCTGCACAAAGGCGTCATCACAAAGAGAGAACGGCACCGCGAACACACGGGATAGCAATTGCGGAGCCCTGAAGTTGATCCAGTTCGTCCACAAGTTGAGCGCGTTCTGCCCGCGTTTATTGATCCAGTCAACGCCGGTTGAGCACTGAACAAAAAAGACGGGATAGTCTCCGCGGCAGTCTGGAAAGGCGCGATAGCACATGACGTCTACTCCACCGTCCTTATCAGCAGGACGGGGCGCATCATTTCCCTTAAGCTCTCCCAATCTCGTGCAAATCGTGTCGATGTGGGAACAAAGATTTTGGGGATCCTCTGCGCACCATCCGAGCCGATCCACTTCCCATGTATTCAGTGTCTCACGCAGAGCGTCTGTTGTCACATGTTCGAAGAGCACACCCTGCTCTTGGTAGTCGGGACAGGCCAGACGCATCCACTCTTTGTTACTCTTCGAATACGACACGAGCAGACAGAAGGAATAGGCAGGGCATTTTTCCCAATTCATACGCCGCTCAATGTGCTGACCAACCAATGCAACCGGAAAAGAATCGCGCAACAGGCGCTGGCGACGTTCTAGT
>CAZQKI010000240.1:0-6496 GCA_964592855.1 uncultured Lentisphaerales bacterium | reverse complement strand
TCCTGAACCCTCGGTGCGCGGCAACGAAGTTGCCGCGCACCCGGAATACGGTTGACATGGATATTTGGAGCGCCTATCCTCACGTTCATTCAAGGGACAACGGCATTGACCTGTTCTGAAACAGTAGCACTCGCAAAACGTCGCCTGTGGCGGAGCCCGTTATTTCCGGCGATGGCTGCGGTTCTCGGCCTGCAGGCGGCGCTGCTGGCGGAAACCAACGCTCCTGCCGGATCCGGCGGCCAGCCCAAGTGGGAGGCGGGGCTCTTTGTGGGAGCCACACGGCTGCCGCATTATAAAGGATCCGACCACTACGACAGCTACGTTCTGCCCATACCGTTTTTCATCTACCGCGGCGACTGGATCCAGTCTGACCGCGAAGGGGTGCGGGGCGTCTTCTTCAAGAACCTCCGCTTCGAGTCGATCATCTCCCTCTCGGGACATCCGCCGGTGGACGGCGACGACACCACGCGGGACGGGATGCCGGAGCTCTCCCCGTTGATCGAGGCCGGACCGGCCATCAAGTGGTGGCCTCTGGGCAAGCGGGAGGCGGCCGCCTTCTTCGCGCAACTGGCCGGACGCACCACGGCATCGATCGATGTCGACGACCATTTCGACCTGGCCCACGAGGGGCTCCGCGGCGAGCTCTCGCTGCACTACAGCCACGCATTCGCCGACGGGCGCTGGCGGACGGGCACGTCCCTTTCCCTCTATGCGGGGGACCACGACTATCACGGCTACTTCTACGACGTTCCCGAACCGTACGCCACCGAGGTCCGCCCCGCTTACAACGCCAAGGGCGGCTACGGGGGGTGCGGCCTCTCGCTTTTCGTGACGCGCAAGCTGCGGAAGAACCTGAGCGGCGGCCTCTACGCCAGATGGGACTATCTCGGGGGTGCCGTTTTCGACGACAGCCCGCTCGTGGACCGGAATCACAGCATCACCCTGGGCACCGCCCTCATCTGGCGTTTCGCCGAATCCTCCCGCCGGGTGTCGCGCCCTGAATAGTCCTTATATTTGAAATGGGAGTTTCACGGGCTGAAGGTTATAGCCCTGCCACGTTTATGTCCGTGAGTCGGGAGCCACTAGCCAGCCTTCGCGTGGCGCCCGGACAAAATCCGAGGGAGAACAGCCCTCGATTCGGCGAAACGTTTTTGAGAAATGGGAGTCATCACAGAACCCGAGTTGCAGGGCAACGGATTTTCCGGAGTGCCCCTGAAGCAAGAGTTCGCGGGCAAGCGCAATGCGTTGGCGCATGACGTGCTGCATGAGCGGGCTGCCGGTTTCCCGACGGTACCGATGAAGCAAGGTGGAGACCCCCATGTGCAACGCGCGGGCCAAAGTCGGGACCGACGGCCGTTCCTGGGGATTGTGGCGCAGATAGTCGTCCACGGCGCGGGCCAGTTCCGAGCATGCCGATATGGGCTCATCCTCCGCAAATCTGTAAGTCTCTTCCTCCACCGCCTCGGCGCGGCGAAGCAGATGCAACGCCTCACATAACCTGCCCTGCCCCTGCCAAAAGCCATCGTCGCGCAGGCGGCCGGCAAATCCCGCGATGGCCGACAGGATTGCGCCTATGCGCCCCTCTGGATCCAGAAAGCGGGCGTAGCCTCGGCGGTTGTCAATCAGGCGGCGCAGAAACGTGTCTTCCCCCCGGAATGACACGTAGGCGAAATGAAACGGCCGCCGGTGAACGCCGCGAGTGTCCTCCCAAACGATCGTGCCTGGGGCATATAAGTGCGAGGTGTGAGCCTCCCGCACCCGCCAGGGCATACCGGAGTTGCCGATCCGGTAACGGCCGCAGTCTGTAAAGGTGTAATCGAGTGTCCAGAAAACCGTCTTGATGTGCCGGTAAACCCCGGCTTTCAGGGCGGTTTCGCCGCCGATGACCGGCACGGGTGGCGCCGGGGGCCGCCGCCGCCAGTGGTGGCCGAGAGAAAAATTAAGCCTATTGGTTTCAGACTCACTCATTTCAGACCGGCAGAATTATACCATAAGTTCGCACAAATATCCATTCTCGTCACACGCGGGGGATAGTATCATGGTCACACCATACGATTGCTGTCTATGTGAATGGCTCCATAGGCAGATCGACAACGGACAGTAGCATCTAGCGGAGGCATTCATGAACGCAGCACGGCTATTCAACGGAAACCATCGTTTCTGGGTATTCGCCCTGGTTCTGGCTCTCGTGGGAGCGTCAATCGGTAGCGCCGCGCCGCGTACGTGGAACGGCAGCGTCGGCGTCTGGACAAACGCGGCGGCCTGGGGCGGCACAGTCCCCGAGGCGGGCGATACGGCTACCATCACCGCAGGCGCGGTGACCGTGGCCACGGCCACGGCCCCATTGGCGGGGCTGACGATCAGCGGTTCGGGCAAACTGATCTTTACCGGGGCCGTTGCGCGGGTGACCGCGAATGAAATCGGCATCAGCGGCGCGGGCGTGCGGGTTGAGCATACGGCCAACACGGCCACCGCCGCCGTGGGCGGTGTCTGGCCAGTGGATGGCCGTATTCATTTCGTCTGCACCAATTTCGTGCTCGGTGGCGGTGCGATTCTCGATGCCAACGGCCGCGGGTGGGGAAGCAGCACTACCTTGAACCGCGGCTATGGCTACGGGGCGGGGGTCTTCACTCGCTACGGGGCCGGCTACGGCGGAGCCGGCGGTCTGTACGGCCAAGAAGTAACCGGCAGCTCACCCTACGGCAACGCCGCCGCACCCGACCTGCCGGGCAGCGGAGGTGGCGGGTCCTATAGTGTCAACGCCGGCGGATGGGGCGGCGGCGTGGTGCGCATTGACGCCGGCGCGGGACGGGTTGAAATCAACGGCATCGTCCGGGCCAACGCCCCCAAGCCCACCATCGGCGACACCGGCGGCGGCGCCGGCGGTAGCATTTGGATAACCTGCGGGGTCTTTGCGGGTTCGGGCACCAATACCGCCAATGGCGGAAACATTACCAGCACTTCCGCCGGCACCGGCGGTGGTGGACGCATTGCCATTCTGTATGATCCCGCAAAGCAAGCGCTGGCCGCGCCGGTGACGGCGCTCTTCGAAGCCATGCCCGGCACAAATTCCTCCTATCGCAGCGATATCGGCACCCTGTATTTCAGCGACAACCAGTTGCTTTCGACCAACCTGCGCCACGCCGGTCAGTGGATGGCTCCAGGGTTTACGAACTGGTCGCCGGCCTCGCTGACGATCAACGGCGGGCGGATCCGGTTTCCCAACCTGCAAAGCCTTACCGTGGGAGGCAACCTGACCCTGACCGGAACGGGTGCCGCGCTGGAACTCGGCGGCGCCGAACTGATCACGAATTACCCGGTTATCGCCCTTATCGATGTATACACTCCCACCCGTGCGCGGTTCAGCACGTTTTCGCCGAAATTGACATGCAATGGCAACCTCGCGCTGGCTAACGGCACCAGCCTGCGCATCTTTGCCGGACCGACGAACAACGTGACCCCCGATGGCGCGGTGGTGACCGTCGGCGGCAAGACCACCCTCGGATCGAGTGCCTGGATCTATCCCATGTCGCACCCGACGAACGGCGGTTCGCCGCGGTTTGTGCTCATGCAGGCTACAACGATCGCCGCGGGCGGCGGGTTCAATGCCGACCGGGCGGGGTTCCTCGGTCGCGGGGGCACCGCGAATGCCGGCGCCCAGTATGGACCGGGCAAGGGTGGATCCGGGTCGGGGGGTAGCTATGGCGGATCGGGCGGCGGTAGAGCGCCTGGCCCGCTCTATGGCACGGGAGATCCCACCCGCCCGTTCCAGCCGGGCAGCGGCGGCGGCTCGGGTAACAGCGCAAACTTCTTTTATCACGGCGGCACCGGCGGCGGACTGATCCGACTGGATGTGCGCGGCGCTCTGACGCTCGATGGCGAACTGCGCGCCAACGGAGGCAATGCCGGGTACTACGCCGGCGGCGGCTCCGGCGGCGGCATCTACGTGCAGTGCTACCGCCTGCTGGGCGCGGCCTCCGGCAAGATCTGGGCCAAGGGCGGCAACGGCTACAACACGGAAAGCGGCGGGCCGGGCGGCGGGGGCCGGATTGCCGTCTGGCGGCGGCAACACCTGTTCAGCGGCGACACATCCGCCGCCGCCGGAACCAAGTTTAAAGTCGGATTTCCGGCCACCGATGGCGACGTGCAGTGGTGCGTGTTGCCGGAGGCCAGCACGATCATCACGATCCGATAGGCGCGAACAGGTTTAGGGAGCTTGGAGCGAATGAGCACAAACACGGCAAAGACAAAGAATGGTCCCCGTGTTTTTGACACGGACAAACGCATTCGCCTGGGCATCTGGGGGTTGGGGCGGGGCATGAGCTTCTTCAACGCCTGCAATCTGCTGAACATTGATGTGGTTGCCGGCTGCGACTTCAACGAACAACTGCGCACCCACTTCCTGAACCAGTGCCCAACGGCGTTCGTGACCACGGATGAGGACGAGTTTCTGAGGCAGGATTTCGATGCGGTTCTGCTCGCCACATTCTGCCCGGCCCACGCCCAGCACGCGATTAAATGCCTGCAGGCCGGCAAGCATGTGCTTTCTGAAGTGACGGCGTTCTTCTCCATGGCCGATGGCGTGAAGCTGGTTGAGGAGGTGGAAAAACGCAAACTCGTCTACAACCTGGCGGAAAATTATCCATTCAGCGCGGCAAACATGTGGCTGGCCAACCGCTGGAAGGAAGGGCTCTTCGGCGAACTCATGTATGCCGAATACGAGTATGTCCACGAACTCCGCATGCTCTCCTACACCTATCTGAACGGCACTCCAGTCACGCCCGGGCACACGGTGCATAATTGGCGGAGTTGGATGAGTTATCACTATTACTGCACCCATTCTCTCGGGCCGGTCATGTTCATCACTGGAACGCGGCCGACCCTGGTGGAAGCCCTTCCCTGCCGGCCGCAGCTCGCCGGGTACCTGACCGGCGACGGCAACGGCGCCATGACCCCATCCTTCATCCAGATGAACAACGGCGGCTTGGTTCGCAACCTGATCGGCGGCAGTACGAGCGATAGTCATCAACAGCGCATCTGGGGCACGCTGGGGGCATCTGAAATCGGCCGCAGTGGCTTGTTGTTGCGCCTGGGCGCCTCCGGCGTTTCGCCCATGCTCAATGTGAATCCGCACTGGGAAGGCTTGGGTGAACTCGCCGCCCAGACTGGCCATGGCGGCGGCGATTTCTGGGTGCTGTACTATTTCGCCCGCGAAATCTTCACCGGTGAAAAAGGGCCGTTCGATATCTACGGCGGGTGCGATGTCACCATCCCCGGCATCCAGGCGCTACGCAGTTCGCGGGAAGGCGGCACGCCCATGGAAGTGCCCGACTTCCGCAAAAAGGCTGATCGCGACCGCTACCGCAACGACAATTTCCAGCAGTGCCCCTACGATGTCCGGCGCGGGGTGTTTGCGGGCGCCGCAATCAGAGGCAAGGCCGCCAACTTCACGGCCACGATGAAGGAGATCATCGTCTATGCACCGCTGTATCGCGCCTATGCGGACTGGAAGAAAGTCAGCTCAGCGCTGTCGTTTCCGGCCGACTTCCTCCCCATCGCTACGAAGCTTTACAACGCCTACGACAAGCTGGTGGCCGCCTATCGCGACGCCCGGGAGATCGTCAGCGCCCATCCCAGGTCTGACGGCGCGCGGGTCCTGGCCGAAATGCTGGCCGTGGGTGAGGAAAAGACGGTGCTTGCGCCTGAATTCCTGCCGGCACTGAAACGTGAGGTGGCGATGCTCAAGCGGAAGTACGGAGACAAAGGCCAGTCCGCACTGCAAAACATCACGGGGGCGGCCCTTCTGAAGGACAAGCCTGCGATCGCAGATGTCGGGTACCCCGCCAGAACCGTCAAGTTCACGCCGTTGCCGCACAATGATGAGGGAAACTTCGAGGATATTCGTCCGTGCTATCAAGGCAAGCCGAGGGAAGGGCTGGTGTATGCCCGTGGCTTCTTCACAGCCAAGCACGCTGGTGCAGGCAATTTGCGCATCGGAGCGGACGGCCCGTTCAAGGTTTTCCTCAACCGCAAGGAAATTGCCTGTAGGCCGCGGGCGGCCAATCCGATTGTGGCGCAATTGCAGACACTTAAAGTGAGCTGGCAACAGGGCCGGAACGAGGTGGTCATCGCCATATCCACCAACAGCGGTCGGGCTTGGGGATTCATGGCTGTGGTGCTAACAGAATAGGCGCCATGGCACTCAATGGAGGCATTGTCACCCCCTATGGATCATCCGGTCACTTCTGACGATGCCGCCGAATCTCTGCGACATCGTTTGTCCTTCCGCCACCAGATACTGCTATCTGCCGCGGGATGGATCAATCAACACGAGCCCTCGATGAGAGGTCGGATCCTGGCCGCCGCAGATCAAGCGATCGAAGGACGAATCCCCATTGACGGGAGCGAGGGCAAGCCTTTCTTTATCGGCAATCCTCCCGCCTGGAAGGAGATCCGGACCGCGGACAACCACTACGGTTGCACCTTGAACCGCATG
>CAZQKI010000239.1:0-6520 GCA_964592855.1 uncultured Lentisphaerales bacterium | reverse complement strand
CGCCCGCGCTATCCCCTGCGGACGGGGACACCCGCCGCGGTCAGTTCCGCCTTGATTTTGGGGATCGTGGTGTCGCCGGTGTGGATCATGCCCGCGATGATTGCGGCGTCGGCATGGCCGTCGACATAGACGGCGCGCAAATGTTCGGCGTTGCCGGCGCCGCCCGAAGCGACGACCGGCACCTTGACGGCGTCGGCGATCCGGCGCGTCAGCGCGAGGTCGAAGCCCGCGCGCGTGCCGTCGGCGTCGACGGAATTGACGACGATCTCCCCCACCCCGAGGTCGGCCGCCCGGCGCGCCCAGGCCACGGCGTCCAGGCCGGTGCGGACGCGGAAGCCGCGGGTTGTGATCTCGTAGCCCGACGGAAATTTTTCCCGGTCGGGATTGGCCACGGGGTCCATCCCCAGCACGATGCACTGGGAGCCGAAGGCGCGCGCCCCCTCGGCGATCACCTCGGGACGGGCGACGGCCAGCGAATTGACGGAGACCTTCTCGGCCCCCGCCCACAGCACGCGCGACATGTCCTCCAGCGTGGCGAGTCCGCCGCCCACGGCGAAGGGGATCCGCACGGCGCGCGCGACCTCGCGGACCATCTCGATGTCGATGGGCCGCTGCTCCGCCGAGGCGGTGATGTCGTAGAAGACCAGTTCGTCGCACCCGTCGGCGTAATAGCGCGCCGCGAGTTCGACGGGGTCGCCCAGGTCGATGTTGTTCTTGAACTTGACGCCCTTGGTGACGCGTCGGTTGATGATGTCCAGGCAGGGGATGATGCGGAAGGTCAGCATGGGGGTCACGCGGGTTGGAGACGAGGGTCGCCGGCGGGCTGCCACTGGAGGAAGTTGCGCAGCACCTGCAGGCCGACGGGCCCCGATTTTTCGATATGGAACTGCGTGGCGGCGAGGTTGCCGCGTCCGACCATCGAGGCGAAGCGGCACCCGGCGAAGTCGGTCGTCCCGATGCAATCGGCGGGATCGGCGGGATCGGGATGGTAGCTGTGGACAAAGTAGAAGTCGCTCTCGTCCGCGACGCCCGCCAGGAGCGGATGGGGGCGCACCTGCCGCATCTGATTCCAGCCCATGTGCGGAACCTTGGCGCGCGGGTCGGCGGGCTGGAAGCGCCGCACCCGGCCCGGGAGCAGCCCGAGCATGGGAACGCCGCCATCCTCTTCCGAAAATTCAAAGAGGATCTGCGTGCCGAGGCAGATGCCGATGAAGGGGGTGCCGGCGGCCACGACCGCGCGGATCACGTGATCGAGGCCCGCCGCGCGCAGCGTCCGCATGGCGGCGCCGGCGGCGCCCACGCCGGGAAAGATCACGCGGCCCGCGGCGCGGATGACCTCCGGCGCGGCGGTGATGACGCTCGCCGCGCCCAGCGCATCCAGGGCGAGCTTGACGCTCGTCAGATTGCCGGCCTGGTAGTCGATGATGGCGATCATGGCGGGATCTATCGCGTCGCTGACGGGAAAAGGAGCCGACCGGCACCCAGGGGGCGCCGGTCTGCGTTCCGGCGGCGTGCTCCGCCGCCAGGCGCCGACGCCGCGCCTTACTTGATGGTGACTTCCTTGCCGGCTTCCGCCGAGCGGTAGATGCCGTCGAGCATCTTCTGCACGGCCAGGCCGTCTTCGCCCGACGCGGTCAGCTTGGCGCCCTTGCGGCAGCCGTCGACCCAGTTCTGGAGCTTGGTCTGGAACAAGACGGCCCAGCCGCCGTCTTCGATGAAGGCGGGAACGGCGTTGACCATGAGGTCGTTGAGGTCGGTGTAGATCGTGGCGGTCTCCCACGAGCAGCCGGCCGTCTCGCCCATCGCCGTGAAGTTCATCACTTCCTTCTCGATGTGCGCGGCAAACGACGATTCGATCTGGAGGATGGCGCCGTTTTCGAAACGGATCTGGCCGATGGCGAGATCTTCGACCGTGTAGGTCTTGTAGTCCCATCCCGGCCAGGAGCTGCGGGTCTTCGTGGGCTTGTCGCCCAGATAGGTCCAGATGTTGCCGCTGGCGGCGACCGGCTTAGGCGACCCCATGAAGGCGTAGGCGCACTCGAGGATATGGACGCCGATGTCGATCATCGGTCCGCCGCCCTGCAGGGCCTTCTGCCCGAAGACGCCCCAGTTGGGAATGCCGCGGCGACGCAGCGCCTGGCACTTGACGAACATGATCTTGCCGAACTGTCCCTTGTTGCGGGCATTGATCAACGCCGTGGTTTTCGGGTGATAGCGCCACTGGAAACCGACGCTGAGCTTGACCTTGGACTTATTGGCGGCGGCGATCATCTGCTCGCATTCGGCAGGATTCATGGCCATCGGCTTCTCGACAAAGGCATGGCAGCCGGCCTTGCAGGCGTCGACGACCGGCGCGCAGTGCACGCCGTTCGGGGTGCAGACGTCGACGGCGTCGGGCTTGATCTTCTGGAGCATCTCGTTCCAGTCGGTGAACAACGCCTCTTCGGGAAGACCCCAGGTGTTCTTCATGATGTCGAGGCGATCCCGCTTGATATCGACACCGGCGACGATCTCGACTTCGGGAATGCTCTTGTAGGCGGTCAGATGCGTCTGCGCAATGCCGCCGCAGCCGATGATCGCCACACGGAATTTCTTCCCCTTGTATGCCTTGGAAGGCCCGTTGATCTTTGTTGAAACGCTCTCAGCCATGATGTTTGCCCTTATGTTCCCGTTCAAACGCCGACTCTCTGCGTGAACCCGCCGGAACGCCTTTCATGTTTGTAAAAGTACCATAAGCGCGCGCGCGTTTCCACTCCCAAAAAAACCCGAAAACGGCACGAAACACTTGTGCCAGGCCCGCGGGGTGTGGTAGGCTTTGGGCATGTCGGAACAAAACCCAGTGATCAACCGCAAGCTTGCCCTGGCGATCGTGACCGCGTTGACCTTGGCGCGCGTCCCGTTCGTTCTGCTTTTCATGCTGGGTGCCGTCGCGAGCCTGAGCCACCCGGCCGCCTGGCTGCCCCCCGCCAATCTCCTGCTGCTGGTGCTCGCCTCGCTGACGGACCTCTTCGACGGCATGCTGGCCCGGAAGTGGCAGGTGACCTCCCGGTTCGGCGCCCTGGCCGATCCGCTCACAGACAAGGTCTTCTACATCGTCGTCTTTCCGACGCTGACCTTCATGCTCGCCAAGCTAGGCGGCGCTCAGGCTGTGCATGCCCTCGTCATGCTGGCCTTCACCGTCTTCTACCTCCTCCGCGACCAGTGGGTCTCCTTCATGCGCGCACTTGCGGCAAGCCAGGCGGCCGACATGCGCGCCAACTGGGTAGGCAAGCTCCGCACCGCCATCAGCTTTCCCATCGGCTGCCTGCTCTACCTCCACATCGCCTATGCCGTCGTGCCGCGCGGCGCGATGATCGCCCTCGAGTGCTTCGGCCTGGCCATCAACTTCTTCTCCATCTATGCTTATACGCGTCGCTACGCCCCGGCCATCCGTCAATCCCTGAAGTAGCGTCGCCTTCCCCGCCCCGGAGGATCGTGAACATGAATGATCCGACAACCGAAAGCCCCTCCAAACGGGCGGACGCCTTCACCCTCGTTCGCTGGTTCGCCTTTATTTTTGCGAATGGACGGGTCTACGGCCTTGACCATAAAATCACCCGGCAATCGGTAGCCGACGCCACCGCGGCGCTTCAGGCCTTCCAGCAACGCCACGGCGACCTGAGTTTCGCGGTCGTGGACGATGACTTCCAAATCGAGGGGGTCTCGCTGGGCACCCCCATCCCGAGCACCATCGCGCTCGCCAGAGGCCTGGCCAGGCTCAACGCCCAGGATCTCTCCTTCCAGGCCGGCATCTCCGCAGAGGAGGTGCAGTCTTTTGCCAACCTGCTCTTCATGAAGGACGAGCAGCTCACGCAGGCCAACGGGTTTGCCAATCTTTTGACAACCTCGGGCCTCACCAGCATCCACACGTCGGGCTATTCGTATCAGCGCGTGACGGAGCATGAAGCGGTCGTCGATAAGTCCATCACGCCTGCGGCCGGGCTCGACGCCTCGGCGGCGTTGGCGATCGGGAATCTGCTGAACAACCGCGAAGCGGGGCCGGGCGATGCCGTCGTCCTGCAACAGGCGGATCTGGGCAACGACGCCGTGCTCGAGGAGCTGTCCAGGCTCGCCGCACCCCCGGACGATGCCGATCTCCTGGGACCGGCGGAACTCACCACGCAGACCATCGAGCGCCTGCAGCGGATCAGCGACAGCCTGCTGGAAACCCCGGCCAACCGCACCCAGAAGGGGCGCAAGGCCATCCGGAAGCTGATCAAGAACGTCGAAACCAATGTCGCCGAGCGCCTGCAACGTCTCGGCTCCGACATTCAAGCCGTCGAAATGCTGGCCTTGCGGGTGAAGGAGCTTGTCGAAGAGCTCGCCGTGGATGGCCTGGTCGCACAGTACATGAAGTTGCGCAGCGAAATCACGGAGAAGGAGAACAAGCTGAGGCGGCACATCCAGCGAGCCGAGCGGCGCAGCGATGATCCCGAAGGGGTGAAGAGCCGGCTCAAGGGGATCGGAATCCCCGCCGATATTCTGGAAAATCTCAGCGCGGGCGCCTTTGGTGAAAAGAGCGGCGGCGGCGCAGCGGGGCCAGGTGCCGCGGCGGGACCCGGCGGCGGCGCGGCGGGCGCGGGCCGGGGGGCGGGGCCGGGGGGCGGAGGCTTAGCCGCCGCCGAACCGGCCGTGGAGCAGGCTGAGGCGCCCCTGCCGCCCGAATCCTCCTTGAGCGGCCTGCTGACGCAACTTCGGGAGACCTCGCCGGGCGACGGTGAACTCCCCCGCCTCGTCGAAAACATCCTCGCCGAGATGAACAAGGCTCTGCAGCAGACGGCGGTGCACGCCGAAGCGCAGATGGCCACGCTGAAGCGGATCATCATGATTCCCGCCGGGCGACCGGACAATGCCGACCTGTCGCGCCGCCAACTGCTGATCCTGATGGCGGAGTTGGGCCAGGAGCTGCGCCAGCCCCTGACCGTCATCACCGGAGCGATCGACATGCTCCTGGGCCGCTATTTCGGGCCAGTCGCGCAGGAGCAGGCGCCCATCCTCGAGATGGCCGCCGAAAGCAGCCGGCACCTCGACGAACTGATCGGCCGGATGGTCCGCATTGCCGGCATGCCCGACTCGCTGAGTCCCGACGAGAATATCCTGACACGCATCAAGTAGCCGGACCGGGGTCAGCCGTAAGCGGAAAGCCGTGAGCCGTCCGCGCGACTGCGCCGCGATCAAACACTCGGGTAACTGCGGAGGAACCCGATGGAAAGAACTGGACCCCGCCGTTCGACCCGCAAGGTTACCCCTGCTCGATCAACTTCGCGCGGGTAGACGCCCGTGGCAAGGGATTCCACACGCCCGGCGTCGCGCTCGAAGGCGACGGCTGGCGTGCTTGCGAGATCGACCTGTTGTTCATCTTCTCCATGAAACGCTTCGTTCGCGGACTCACCGAGGGTGCGGTGAAAGGATCGGTTGCAGAAAACGGAGATGCGCGGCCGGTTCGTTTGTGCCGTCATAGGGCAACAAGCGCCAGGTTTCGCTGAAGCTCAAGGATTCGCCCGGTTTCAGTGTCCGATAGACACCCTGCATCTCGAGTTCCAAAAGACTGTCGTTTTCCCGGCGATGGAGTCTCTGATAGATTTCAACAAATTCGTGGTCGGGATGCACCTCCCCGGGGGCGGGCAGCGGCGCAGCTTTTAGAAAGCAGTGGCCGCGTCCGAACGTGGCCACGACACCCGCGCGTGGCTGAAGGAAAAGTTTGCCGCTCACGTCGTCTTGCCCATCCGGGACCGACGTCGCGGCGTCCAGATAGACGAAGCCCTCGCGCTGGCGCAGGGGAAGATGGCCCTCGACCCTCGGGCACAAGCCCGTTTCCGTCACGGGCACGTAGGCATATTGTGTTCCCGCGACGCGGGTATTGGACCAGAGCCCCCAGGATACCGGTTCGTTGCGGATGTTCCGCAGGGTGTAAGACAGCGCCACGGAACCATCGTCATGCAACTGGTAGCGCTTGGTCAGGCAGACGCCGGACACCGGACTTTCCGGACTGACCAGCGTGACGGAAGTGGCGTCGCGTTCCGTAACCCGGTAGGCGCCTCGATCCAGATACGGATCGGGCGGCCAAATGGCTTTCCGCTCGCGACGCGACGCATTGACGGTTTGTTGCGACCACCACAGCGACTGCGGACTCAACCAGACAACGTGTCCGTGGTAGGGCACGAAGTGACACGCGTGCCCTGGCGGGGGAATGGCCTCTGGCCGCGACCACTGATCGGGATCGCCGTAAAGCACATTGCGACCGTCGTTCGCCCGGTACACCGCCACGCGGCCTCCGGCTTCGAGCCAGACCCCGAGAACGGCGCGCACGTTACGCAACAGCAGCAACCGCTCTTCACCCGGTTGCTCGCCGCCCCAGGCCGCGACAGCGCTCCAGCCGATTACGAGAAACCGGATCGCCGACATTCGGAGCTGTATACCGATATTCACATGCATAGCATCTTTGTCGCGAGCTTTGTCGCGAACTTTGTCGACAAAGCTC
>CAZQKI010000238.1:0-6549 GCA_964592855.1 uncultured Lentisphaerales bacterium | reverse complement strand
CCGCCGAAGACATAGTTCACGTGATCCCGGGGCATGGGCTTGGTCGCCAGGCTGACGACCACGGCGACAAACGCCGACAAGGGGAGCGCCACCAGAATCGGATCCACCACGGCCCAGGTCGGGCTGAAGGCGGCGGAAAGCAGGGTGGGCTTGCCGAAGAGCGCCTGGCAGATGCCCAGGCCCATGGCGGTCTTGGCGTTGATGCAGACCGTCCAGAAGACGCTGGCCAACAACCCGACCAGGATCGATGCGATCGCGCCCGGACGCGTCATGCGTTTCCAGAAGAGGCTGCCGGCAAACGTCGGGAGGAAGGATGCCGCGCAGACGCCGAAGAAGATGGCGGTGGCCAGGGCGATGATGTTGCCGCGGACCATCTTCCCCAGGATGAGTGCGGCCACGAGACCCGCGACGATGCCGATCCGCGTGATCTGCACCGAACGGGATGTGTTCCCGCGGGCCAAGGGTCCGAAGACATCCCGTCCAATGGCCGTCCCCATGGTGTGGAACTGGCTGGAGAGCGTGCTCATCGCCGCCGAAAGGAGGGTCATGAGGAACAGCACGCCGAACCACTTCGGAAAGGCGCTGTTGATGTAGCGGGGGATGATGGTGTCGCTGTTGCCCTTCAGCGTGGTTCCGAGGGTGACCGTGCGGCCGATCGCAATCATGCCGGGACGGATGATGTCGAGCGCGCCGCCTTCACCATGCGTGATCTTGACGGCAGGCGTGCTGATGAGGTAGTTCAGCGACTGGTCGGCCCGGTCGCCGGGGAGCTTGTAGGCGATAAAGGGCTTGGCACGGGCAACAACCTCGGGGGCGGCGTTGGGCAGCACCAGGGTGAGCACACCCTTGCCATCCGCACCCGGGTCGAGCATGACTTTCTCCTCCACAATCTGGCAGCGGATGCTCTCCTGCTTGGCGAAGTAGGCGTTGGAGAGTGCGCCGACCACGAAGGCCACGCCGGTCATGAAGAAGATGAACACGCCGCCGGCCGCGACGCCGCGGCTGAGCGCCTGCTTGGACTTGACGGTCATGAAGCGGACGATGAGCTGGGGCTGGGCCAGAACGCCGATGCCCACGCCCATGACGATTGTGGAGACCATCGTCCACCAGAGGCTGAACTTGGCGGCCGCCTCCGGAGACGTTCCCGGCTTGGCCCAGCCGAAGACCGGCATGGAGGTCCACCCCTGATGCCCAAGCCCGGCAAGCGACGGGGGCACCATCGGCGCCATATCGGTCAGCATCCGGTGCGCGGCGACGAAGCCGCCCAGCTTGACATAGGTGATGATCATCAGCGCCACCATGCCGACCAGCATGATCATCCCCTGCAGGGCGTCCGTCAGCATGACCCCCTTGATGCCGCCCGCGATCACATAGGCCGCCACAATGGCGACAAACAGATAGAGCGCAGCCTCATAGGAGATGTGGAAGATCGGGCCGATGAACTCGGCGCCGCCGATGATGACCGCCATGGCGTACAGCGGCATGAAGCAGAAGATGATGACACCGCAGAGGACCTGCACGAAGCGGCTGTTGAAGCGCTTGCCCAGTAGTTCCGGGAAGGTATGCGCATCCAGATGGTGTCCCATCCGGCGCGTGGGGTTCCCGAAGACCACGAAGGCGACGAAGATGCCCATCCAGATGTTGAACACCGTCAGCCAGAGCAACCCCATGCCCAGATTGGCCGCCACGCCGCCGAAGCCGACGATGGCGGAGGTGCTGATGAAGGTGGCGCCATAGGAGAGCGCCATGACCACCGGGTTGGCATTGCGACCGGCCACCAGATAGTCCGAGGCGGTTTTGGTCTGACGATAACCGAGGTAGCCGAGATACCCGATCGCGAGCAGATAGACGATCACGACGATAAAAGTGAAGATTTCCATGCCGAACTCCTTAGATTATCCAAAACGCCGTCAAAGCGCCTTTTCAATTTTCTCTTTTTCTTCCTTGGCCCACTGCACGTCTTCCAGCTTGACCGGCTCGTCGCCCTTGTTCCAGTGCGAGATGCCGTATACCACGCACATCACCATCCCGCCAAACGCGAGCAGATAGGCAAGCACCACCCACACGTCCTGAATACCGAAAATCATGAGTTTTTCCCCCTGCATGTTCCGCCAGCCGATGCGCCGCCCGCCAAGGCCGCACCTCCGGTTCTTGACATTCCGAAGTCACATCGTGGAGTTACTATACACAGAAACAACCCGACTGCGCAAGCGGAGAAAATTCACCAGCCCTATTGATGCTGGAAATGATCCTGCAGCTTGAACTTGAACGGCTCCGAAGGGGTGGACGTCCGGCCGTCCTGGTCCGTCCAGACCAGGAACGCATAAAACTCGGTGTCGGCCAGGAAGCCGCCGATCTGAGCCGGGGACTGCTTGAGGTCTTTCCCCGGTTTGAGCGCGCCCCGGCCATCGGCCGTCAGGCTCATCCAGATGCTGGCGCCGACGGCATTGGTCGGCATTTCGAAGGAGAACACGCCGCGCGTACCATCGAACCAGGTGTCGGGATCCTCCACCTTCGTGATCCTGCCCGCCGGCAGCGTGGCCGACTTCTTCAGGTCCGCAATCGGATTCGGAAGCGAAGCGACGGGGACCTGCGGCGCGCGGATACTCGAAAGGCGGACCGCCTCGGCGCTCCTGTCGGATTCATTGACATAATCCACGTAAAGGTCGCCCAGCAGCACCGGTTGCCCGTCGGTGATCGTGTGTGCACCGTTGCCGTACATGACGCTTGAACGACGCTCGACGAAGATTTTCTCCAACGCCAGGGGCAGCTCCGCGATCCCATCCTGGCTGTCGCTGCCCCAGCGCGTCATGCCGAGTTCGCGAAAGCTGTCCCACGGCGCATGCGCAGGCAACTCGTAGCGCAGCAGGCGCCACCCATCGAAGCAGAACACGCTGTCGCCCGGCATGTCGTCGCTATTCCAGCTCCCCGCGAAACCGACGCTGTACCACAGCCTGTCCTTGGCATCGCGCAGCACGTAGACCACCCGGCCCCAGTCGGAATTCGCGTTCACCCAGATCAGGATGTGCGAGGCTTTCCCGTCGATTGGAATCGGCTTGCGGGGCTTCAGGCAGGTGAAGTACGGCATCAGGTTCCGGTCGACATCCTGCTTCGGCAACGTCACGGACAGCACCTTCGATCCGTACGCTTCTCCCGCCGGCACAGTGGCGACCTCCATTTTTGCGGGGAAGCGCTTGATCTGCTCAGGATGGAACTCCACGTAGTGCGGGTCGGCATCGTCCGTCTGCTCCGCAAAGAGGTCGGCTGCGGTGCCGATCTTCACGGCCCATTGGCCCGGGCGGGAGTCATCGTGGTCAATCGCACCGAGCGTGACGGCGGTCGTCTCGTCCGTCCCGTAGACGTAGACGGGGATCTGCCCCACCCTCACCACGCTCTTGCCGTCACGCGCTTCCGGCTTTACGAGGTTGTCCATGGGGTCGTAGACCGCGAGTTTCTCCGGGGGTGCATTGAAGATGAACTCCCGCGTGCCGCGGATGCTCCAGATGACCCGGAAGAATTTTCCGCTTGGACTGTCGCGGAAATTCGCGCAGTAGGCGGAGAACGACCCGGGATTCGTGTACGACTCGAACAGGGCGTGCCGCGTGTGCCGCGAGAACGCGGCAAAGGTCGAATAGGAGAGATGCGGATTGAGCGTGACCTCATTGTCCAGGAATCCACCGCTGCAGTGATTCTCGCCGCTGTCGATCAGGCGGTAGGCCACGGCGTGCTGATGCTGGACGCCGTAACCCGCCATCAGCAGGGCAGCGCGGATCTGGAGCGCCGCCGCGGTTTCTGCATCGTTGGCGCCGGGATAGATCTGCGATATTCCGGGGCCTTCGCCCAGCGACAGCACCGGCGGCGTTTTCCGGTAACGGTTCCAGGCATTCCAGAAGTAGAACATCGAATGGATGCTGCACTGGTGCATCTGCTGCTCCGGCAGGCGCTGGTAGAACTGGTAGTCCATTTTCACGCCGTCGAAGAGGTCGCGCGTCTCCGGGTCCTGCAGGAACGGAATCGCAAAGGTCCAGTGCCCGTTCGGCAGCATGATCTTCGTCTTGGGACTGACCTGCAGAATGCCCTGCCGGACCATCAGAAAGAGCTTCTTGTAGAGCGCATAGCGCTCCAGCGCTCGTCCGGTAAGCTTGGCGTAGTCGTAGGGCTCAGCCCCGTAGTATTCCCCGAATCCGGCATTGCCGTTTCCGACCCCGCCGGGCTCGCAGAGGATCGCCGAGAAAACCGGCTCGTGAATCGCGGAACGCGGGCCGAAGAGATCGGGCAGAGTCTGCATGAGCGCATCCCTGTTCTCCGAATCCGTCTTGTCGGGCTTGATCACGCCGTGGGCGCGGAGGGTATGCCCGTCCATGAACCCCTTCATCCCGTACTGTTCCATCATGGCGCGCGCCGGGTCGTCGGCGGGAAGCAGCCGGTCGAAGGAATCCAACCCCATCAGGGCGGCCAGTTTCGCATCCGTGGCACTGGAGATCATCCAGCTCCCGTAGAACATCCCCTTGTCGTAGAAGCCGCGCGGCTTGTGGTCGCGTTTGCGCAGATGCGCCAGCGTCCGGGTGAACGTCTTCTTTTCGCCGGAATCCTCCTTCACCAGGGTCACGTCGTAATGGCCGAAACGCTTCGGCGTGAACGCAAAACGGATCTCCTTCGTTTCTCCCGGTTGGACGCCGACGCTTTCGCTTTGCGCGTGGGTGTCCGCGCGGTCGTGACTCACGGCCGTGAACGCAAGCTTCGCCTGACGCGGCGCCTTCGTGGCGTTTTCCAACTTGACCGTGTACGACGCCTTTTCCCCTTCATGCCAGACGTTCCCGAGCGCATCGGGATCGAAGGTCGTCTTCAGCGGGGACCGGCCGAACGTGATGCCGAAGACCTGCACGGCACTGGGCAGGCCCGCCCCGTGGAGGCTGTGATGGATCGGGTCGGGATAGGAGCGGTACGGCTGGACGTCCTTCGTCAGTTCCATTTCGAACGACTGGCTTTCGCTGTATTGACGGAACAAGCCGGGTTCCAGCTTGATTTCCACCAGATGCAGACTCCCCGTCTTCCCCGTGCCGCTGGTCACCGGATAGGCGTTCGCCACAGTCGCCTCCGCCATGAAGACCGGCACCGCCGGCGAGGCGAAGCCGATTGGGCGCCCTCCGGTATGCGTACGTCCCCGGATATAGAATTGCGCGGTGAACCGCGGAATGGTGTCCGGCTTGCCGTTCGAAGCCGCCAGCACATAAAGCGCATCGTACGCATCGTAGGGAACACTGAACTGATAGCGGAGCGGAACTTTCTCGCGGCCCGCGCGCCACCGCACCGAAGGGGACGTGGGATCATTGCCCGTCCGCATCGCCGTTTCCATCCAGCTCATGGAAAGGGCAACATTGTCGAACTTCGGGTTTTCCGACAGCCGGAACGGCACCCCGTTAACCGCGATCTCCCGCGTCTCCTTCGGAAAGCCTGTCATCCGTTTGCCATCGAGTCCCTCCGCGTTCGCCCGCTCCGAAAGATCCAGCGGGAGAAAGCCATCCTCAAGTTTCTTCACCACGCAGTCTGCAGAGACGAACGTCCCCGGCTGCACCTGGATTCTCAGCGCACCGGCGTCCCCTCCCTCGCGGAGGATCTTGCTCATGAAAACGCCATTCGCATAGAGCTGGATTTCGGCATGTCGGACGGCGATCATGACGCTGCCGAATTCCTTCGTCAGGTCGCGGTTCAACCGCAGCGCCTCGTTTTCCTGCCAGCGCGCGACGTTGTCCATCGTGCCGAACGTCTTCTCCGGCATGAGGTAGTTCAACGTCAGCACCTTGGGCTGCATCGCATGCACCTGCGGCGTCGTTTCAACCGCCTGGATGCCGTAGAGGATCTTGGATTCGCGGCCGATGGCCGGGCCGAAGGCTACCGATTCGGCAACTTGATTCGTGCGGACCGAGCCATCCCGGTTCTTCGACAGATAGGTGAATTCACGGCCCGTTCGAACGGCGACCTGCTTCATCGGCGCAAGCTTGAACCGGACCTCGTAGCTCCGGCCCGGTTCAAAGCCGCCTTCCGGCGCGAGCAGCAACCCCGGGGACTTGGTCTTCTCCGGGAGGGAGATCATTCCGTTCTCCCGGACAATGTCCTGCTCCGGGGGCGCGGAAAGGAGTTTCACCGTCGTGTCGGCCGTGCAGCAGCATGCTGACGCCAGGATGCCCACCGCCAGAATCGGCAGGTTGTGTTTCCTTACCATTTTCGGCCCCTTCCGAATTCGCCGCTAGTCCCTATGTCCCCAGAAATCCCTCTGCCAGATCCAGATCGTGCGTGAGCGAAGCACTTTGCCCCCAGATTGCCCCAACCCCTTTCCTCTGGTGACCGTTTGGGTAATGCAGCCGGCACAGCATGCCAACCCGATCAATATGGCGGACACAGTGTATTTCATGGGCGATCTCTTCTTCCCTTTGCGGGCCGGACGGGTATTTTCGGGTTTACGCGCAGCCCTGTCGTGAGACCAGTGCGCTTGATTGTCGGACAGCAGAGAGAATCAACTGAATCGCCGGACTATGCAAGGAAGAAATT
>CAZQKI010000237.1:0-6577 GCA_964592855.1 uncultured Lentisphaerales bacterium | reverse complement strand
AATCGCACGAAAGGATGATATGGAACAGGCGTTGCATAATGTGGTCCATGACGGTGTATCCACAGCCATCGGTTGGCAGGACTGGCCGGAGATTGATCCCCGTGAATACGGGGCGAAGGCCGACGGCCGTGAGTTCGACACGGCGGCGATCCAGGCGGCGATCGATCAGGCTTCGGCCCGCAAGGGAGGACGCGTGGTGTTGCGCGGCGGATGCTTCCTTTCCGCCAGCCTCTTCCTGAAACCCTATACCGCTCTGGTCATTGATGCGGGAGCCGTGTTGAAAGGCACCACCGATCCGCAGGCTTACACCCGGGTTCGCTCACGGTGGTATAATGAGGAGGCCGCGGAGACCGCCGGGCTGATCAATGCCATCGGCCGTCATGGCGTTCGCATTTCGGGTGAGGGCGTCATCCAAGGCGATGGCGCCATCTGGTGGAATGCCCACTGGGCGCAGGCCGGCAACCTGCGAAAGATGGACCCGGCGCTGCGGCGGGTTCTTGAGGAAGAACCGCAATCCGAGCTGAGCCGGCGGTTGCTGACGCCGGCCGTCAAACCCCAACCGATCCTGGTCACCGGATGCCGCGATGTCCTGATCGAGGGGGTCCGTATCGTCGATTCCCCCTCCTGGACCGTGCACACCCTCTGGTGCGAGGACATCGAGATCCGGCACGTCACCATCTGCACGAGTTCAAGGTTCGGCACCCACGCGCCCAGCTCGGACGGCGTTGATATTGACTCGTGCCGCAATGTCCACATCCACCACTGCGACGTCTCGTGCCATGACGACAACTTCTGCATGAAGAGCGGGCGGGGATCGCAGGGGGCCGCGGTCAATAGGCCGACGGAGAACGTGCTGATCCACGACTGCATCGCCCGCGAGGGGCATAGCCTGCTTGGACTGGGCACCGAGTTTGCCGGCGGCCTGCGCAACATCGTCATGCGCAACTGCCGTGCCGAGGGGACCCACATGGGGATACGCTTCAAGAGCAACATCGGCAACGGCGGCGCCATTGAAAACATTCTGATCGAGGATGTAACCTGCGCGTCGGTGATGGTTCCGATCACCTTTCGCCTGCGGAATTATTATTCGGATGGCGCGGAAGTGCCGGCGGGCTATGTGGCGGGGCCGGCCGGGGTGCCGCATTTCCGGAACATTGTCCTGCGAAACTTCACGGCCACCGGCGCGGACGAGTGCCTGCGCATGACGGCCTATGCCGACCGGATGTTCGAGAATGTCCTGTTCGAGAATGTCGCTCTCGCCGGCAGGTCAGGACTGCGACTGGTCAACGCGCAAAACTGGGACTTGCGCGGATTGCGGCCGGTTGCTTGCGAGGGCGGCCCACCGATCCAGATGCGCGATTGCCACAACGTGATCCTGCCCGACTGGTTTGATCCCGCGGCAGAGTATTCGCCCGAGAAACCGCCGGTTCCGAGCCCGAGATTGCCGTCGTATTACGACCATGACGGCTCGGCCGGCTGAGGCAGAGAATCAATGGGAAACGAATGGTTCAGGAGTTCACGCCAATGTTGACATGCAAACCCGATTGGGATGAGGCCGGCAAACGCTGGGAGCATTTCTGGAACGGCGAACTCTGGAAGCGCCCGGTTGTAATGGCCGGGGTGTGCAAAGATTTTGAGCAACGGGTGGCCCCGTATTGGGCCAGAGCGCAATCGTTGGACAGGGAGAAAGATGGACGATGAGTGAAAATATGAGCGACATCAAAATGCGGCTGTTCAATGTTCATGCCTACGGTGCCGTGGGCGATGACAAGACGGACAATACGGCGGCGTTCTCGGCCTGTCTGAACGCGGTGATCGAAGCCGGCGGCGGCCGGATTTATGTGCCGGCCGGAGTCTATCTCGGACGGTTCATCATCCCCGTCATTTCAAAGCCCGACTGGATCGCGCTGGAAATTGTCGGCGAAAGCCAGCCCGGGACGCTTTTCGGCACGATCGGCTGCAATGAACTGCCCAGCCCCAATAGCATCGTCAAATGCCTGGCCACATCGGGCCCGGCGGTCATCAGCGCCGATTCCGCCGGTCTCGCGCCGGGACATTTCTCCAGGGTTCATGTGGTGCTGAGAGACCTGGACATGAGAACTTGCGACGACCCCGTGATCGGCGGCATTGATCTTGAGTGGGCGTCGCAGTGCCGGATCGAGAATGTGTTCGTCAACACGGGCGTTTACAATGTGCAGGCTTCCAGGCCCACCCACGGCGCGATCGGTCTAATAACTCCGGCGTGCAATAACGGAGCACTGACAATATTGCGCAATGTGATCGTCACCGGTTTCCATACCGGCATCCGGGTCAACGAGCATACCGATGGCGACAACATCGTGGTGGCCTCCAACATCAACGGCCTGGAGTTTGTTTTCGCCCATCATGCCTCGCGATTTGCGCGCGTGGGCGCGTACCGCAACGCGCATCACATCACCGTCTCGGGCAGGCACGGCTTCTCGATCGAACAGTTGAACACGGAACAGCCGGGGCCGGGACAGACCAACCCCCAGAACGACTGGCAGACCCTGATCCACGACCTCAACGACCCCGATAATCTCGGGATTGCCGATATCAATTATTGGGTGGTCGAGGGGAATGTGGGAGCGATTGACACATTCAGCCGCAACGGCGGCGCCGCGATTCGCGCGCGACGGATTGGCTCGGCGCCAACCCTGAACAGCGCGACGGAAGTAAAGTGAAGGAGACCGCACATGACGCGCATGTTTGAACGGCATCAGATCCGAAATACCGTCAGCCTCGACGGCACTTGGGAGTTATATTTTCCAGCAACCGGGACGGTGATCGAACCGCATGCCTGGAAAAAAGGGGTGTGTGAAAAGATGGAGGTGCCATCCGTCTGGGAGATGCTTAATGCACGCAAGACCTACCGCGGGCAGGCCGTGGCCAGGATAATCATTTCCCTTCCTGATGACACCCGGATCAGACTGGTGTTCGAGGGTGTAAGTCATACGGCGCGCGTGTTTCTCGATGGGCGTGAACTCGGCGGACATCACAACGCGTTTACCGCCTTCACCCTCGATGCCGGGAACGTCAGGGCGGGCGAGCACGAACTGCTCGTGCACATCTCGAACGAGCACGGGGAACTATCCGCCCTGCACATTCCCAACGATTATTACAACTATGGTGGTATCAGTCGTCCGGTTGAAATTCAGTTTGTGGCGAATGACGTCGTGATCGATCATGTGCATGCCCAGACAATACCCGAAGGGGAAGAATGGATGGCGGTCTGCCGCGCACAGGTCGTTAATTTCTCAACGGTTCCCCGCACGTTGATTCTGAAAGCAACGCTTGCCGGAAAGGGATGCGAACAGAAAATCACCGCCGCTCCCGGCTCCAGCATTCATGAATGGGACATGTCCTGCCCTGGCGTGCAGAGCTGGAGCCCGGAAAATCCCGCGCTTTACCTGCTGGAAACAGTCCTGCTGGACAACGGCAGGCCCCTGGACGACCTGACCGAGCGCATCGGGTTCAGGACCATCATCGTGGATGGTGATAAAATTTTGCTCAATGGGGAAAAGGTTTTCCCGATGGGATTCAACCGTCACGAGGATCATGCGCTTTACGGGTGTGCGATTCCGGTTAACGTGATGCGGGCGGACCTGGAGGCCATGCGGGAGATGAACGCCAATGCCGTGCGCACCAGTCATTATCCGAATGATCCGCGTTTCCTCGATCTTTGCGACGAGATGGGGTTCCTGGTCTGGGAGGAGAACCATGCCCGGGGCCTGAACCAGGAAAAGATGCTCCATCCCCGCTTCCGCGAACAGTGCGCCGCCTGCAACGCCGAAATGGTCGCGCAGCATTTCAACCATCCCGCCATCTTCGTCTGGGGAATCTTGAACGAATGCGCATCGGAAACCGATACGGGCGCGGCCCTGTACCGTGAGCAGTTCGAGCAGATTCGCGCCATGGACCCCTCGCGCCCCGTGACCTTCGCCTCCTGTCGCCATGCCGAGGACCGCTGCCAGGGCCTGGTGGATATTGCCGGCTGGAACATCTACCCGTTATGGTACCACAACACGCCCGTTCTCGAGACGCTCCACGACCTCATTACCCGGCGCGAGCGGGAGGGAATGAAAAACAAGCCCCTGATCATCAGCGAATTCGGCGCGGGGGCGATTCCGGGATTTCGCGATCCCGTGCGGCGTCCCAAGTGGAGCGAGGAGCGCCAGTGTGACATTCTGGATGCCCAGCTCGACGCGATTCTGAACCATCCGCGGGTGACGGGCGCCTTCATCTGGCAGTTTTGCGACGTGCGTGTGGATGAGGCAGTCGCCATGAACCGACCACGCACAATGAACAACAAGGGAGCCGTCGACGAGATCCGGCGCCCGAAGCTGGTCGTGGAGGTCATTCGCCGGCGCTTTGCGGAAAAGCAGGCGTTGCTTGCCGCGTCTGCGCGCGCCGTTCCCGCCACGCAGCCGGAAGTGGCGTTCAGCCACGAGACCCGGACGCTCCTGGAGCCGCCCCCTCCGTACCATCAGACGATCGGGCAGACCATCACAGAGAATCAACGGAGGAAGACCCTCAACACGGCCGTGCTCGGACTCGGACGAATTGCCTGGCAATTACACATCCCGGAAATCAAGCGGCATGCGGGGTTTCAGTTGGCGGCGGTTGTCGACCCCCTGGCCGAGCGGCGCGCGGAGGCGATCGCTGCCCACGGGTGCGAAGCCTACGCGGATCTTGACGGGTTGCTTCAGGCGCGTCGGGATCTCGACCTGGTGGTGGTGGCCTCACCGACGCCGTTTCATGCGGCTCAGACGCTGACGGCCTTCGCGCACGGGTTGGACGTTCTCTGCGACAAGCCCATGGCGATGAATCTGGAGGAGTCGGACCGGATGATCGCCGGAATGAAGGCCTGCGGACGCAAGCTGATGGTCTATCAGCCGCACCGGGCGAACGCGGAAGTCCAGACGCTGCGCGACCTCCTGTCGCGGGATCTGATCGGCCGGGTGTATCTGATCAAGCGGGCGTTGTCGCAATACACGCGGCGCAACGACTGGCAGGCTTTTACGAAGAATGGCGGCGGCATGCTGAACAACTACGGCGCGCACATGATCGATCAGCTTCTCTACCTGACCCAATCCAAGGCGGCGCGTGTATCGTGCCTGCTGAAGACGATTGCGAGTCTGGGCGATGCCGACGATGTCGTGAAGGCCGTGATCGAAACGGAAAACGACGTGATACTGGACATCGACATCAACATGGCCGCCGCGCTACCGATCCAGGAGTGGTTCGTTGCGGGCGAGCGGGGAAGCCTGACCTACGACCGGGCGCAAAAGGCCTGGATCGCCCGATTCTTCGCGCCAGGAGCGCTGCCGGAACTGCACACGCAGGCGGGGCTTGCGGCGGCGGAACGCCGCTACGGCAGCGGCGAGTCGATCCCCTGGCAGGATGCGGCCTTCCCGGTTGCGGCGACGGCGGCGATCGACTTCTACGAAGCGTGTTATGCATTCTATGCGCGGGGCGAGACGCCGTTCGTTCCGATCAAGTCGACGCGCGAGGTGATGCGCGTGATGGCCGCGTGCCGCAAGCGTGCGTCCAGTCCGGCCGATTAAGGGGACCGGCCGGTAGAACGGGACGTATCGGACCGCGCCGCCTAGCTGCTAGATGGGCGCTGTTCGGTGGGAGAACCTGATCAGAGAAAAGAAGCCGGTTCAGCTTGATCTTTGTCGCGATCATTGTCGCGATCTTCGTCGATCTGAATCTATGTCCTGATCCTCATCCCGATCTTTTGTCGGTCGACAATGATCGGAACAAGGATCGAGACGACGATAGTGAAACGACAAGGATCAAGACAAGGATCGGGACAACGATCCGGAGCCCTCGATACTGACCGAGAAAGGGCCGAACGATGGTGTTCAGGGTTGGCCCGCAAGCTCGCCCCCATGACGCCGGAACGTTATCCGTCTCGCGCAAAGGTGATCTGGAGTCGGGCGTCCTCGCCCATAGTGAAAAGGACGTCGTAGCGTCTTGCATTTTCGCCTACCGCCGGGAACGGGGGGTCCAGCGCGGCTTCAGACGCCGAGTCGGGGGCACTATGAAGGGGACCGTTACAGGCTTGCGCCCCCTGCGCCTTGGGAGGCTATGCGCTTCATGGATACAGTCGGCATGCCATTGCCGAATCTCGAGCATCCGACAAAGCTCGCGACAAAGCTTGCGACAAAGATTTTTGGGAAACCCTGGCGGCAAGGGCGCGGCTGCTCCGCCAGTCTCCTGCTCGATCGATGCGTCCGCAAAGTAGCGCGGAACGTATCGGACCGCGCAGACGCACCCGACGGTGGATGGTCCCACCACACGTACTCGTACACCTACTCGTACACGCGAATCTCCCGAGATAAGGCAAGATTTGAGTGTACGAGTAGGTGTACGAGTAGGGGGTGGCGGTTCGCCCGCAGGGAACGAGGAATCGGGGGATCGCTCGACGTAGGACGGTCCTCCGGGCCGTCCCGGCAGGTGCGCAGAGACAGGACGGCGCGGGAGCACCGTCCTACTTCGGACCGCACCGCATGGAAGCCTGAAGGGCGCTATTAATCGTCACTTTTCGGTG
>CAZQKI010000236.1:0-6588 GCA_964592855.1 uncultured Lentisphaerales bacterium | reverse complement strand
GAGAACGAGCGGCTGTCCCGCATGTTCGACGTCAAACACGTGCGCGCCGGGCGGCATCAGGCTGTCCCCGTTCTGCACGATGGTGCCGTCCGGCTGGACCTTCCAGTCGATGCCCTTCGGCACGAGCGCATCGAGACGGCCGTTGAAATCGTAGGGGTCCCACCGCTCCGGCTGCTCGAATGCGTTGGTCAGCGTCCCCTCGACGGTGATCACGTCGATACCCAGCGCATCGAGCACGTCCCGGTCCGGCAGCGCCAGCATCTGGCCGGTATCGTAGACCTTCGGCCGACGCGGCGGAAGACCGAGCGCCGCCACGAGGTTCGGGTACGCGAAACAACTGATCCCGGTGGAGCGCATGCCGGCCAGGTCGCACGGCACGCGGTCGGTCGACTGAAAATTCAGCGTCGCCATGACGCGTTCGCGAGAGTTCATCGGGTTGGTCCTTTCACAACCGGAACCGCGAAGCGGGCCCATGTCGTTTTATGGAAGAGCCGCATTATTTCCGCCTACTTTTCCCGGTAAATAACCACCGGCCCCATGATTCCGCCGGTGCCCAGCTCGTTGAGGTGGTGGCGCTCGCATAGGATCGCGAACTGGTTGTCGCCCGCATTCAGCGCGGCGGTGATGTCGAAACCGGCGCCAGTGGCCCGACAGTAGCCGTCGAACGCCTCGCGGGTCTCGCCGTTGTCCGGCGTGACGCAGGGAATAGGCGTGCCGTTCACGAAAACCTTTGCGCGGCCGTCCGTGGAGCCGATCCACAGGAAGACTTTCTTGCCCGCCGGAACGGACGGAAATTTCTGGCGGGTACGGTAGGCCATCCGCCCGGAACGGCCCGAGGCCGCGTCGGTCAGGCTGGCATGGTGGCCGAGGGACGACCAGGTGTCGCGGACCACGTGCGTCGTCTGCCAGTCCTTGTCGTCAAACTCCGGCTTCGTCCACGGCAACGAGTCGGCCTCTGGGCCGGGGTTGTGCCGCCACTTCCATTCCAGCATCGGCGCACCGTGGCGGGCGAAGTCCTGCTCCATGCGGGATCCGTCCTTGTAGCCTGCGGCGACGAACTGATCGCTCCAGCTCGGATTCCCATGCCGGCCCTGGACGTAGGTGGAATCCGCCGGGTCCTTGTAGCGACTCACCATGTCGAGGATCCCCTGGCGCCAGACGCCGTAATCGACCTCCAGCGAGCCCAGATTGCCGGCAGCCCAGTCGTTGCGCATCCGCATGTACCGTTCGAACAGGCTGAAGGATTCGTCGATCAGCTTGACGCGCCGGGTCTCCTGGGGCGTGCCGCGTGTTTTCAAGGCATCATCGAGGGCTGCGCGGGCCGCTTGCATCACCCCCGGGGTGAAGATCTTCAGGTAGCCGAAGGGGCTTCCGGCATACTCGCGCGCCTCCAGGTAGGCCCGGTCGATCCCCGTCCAGTAGCGGGCCATCGGCTCGGCCGCCGCGCCGTAGAACTTCGTCCAGAGGTCCTGCAGGATGGCGTCGGGCTTCTCCTGGGGATAAAAGGTCATCCGAATGGCCAGCCAGTATCCCGGCAGCATCGAGTCCCATCCGTTCATCGTCTCGGGCACCCAGTCCTGCAGGTTGTTCTCGAGCAGGATCGCGATGTCCGTGCCCCACTTGGCGATGAACGGGCAGGGTGCGCTCAGTTCCGCCAGATTGATGCCGTACCCGCGGAACGCCATGCGCGCGCCGGCCTGGTTCCAGCCGCGCACGATCTCGAGCAGCCAGAACTCGTTCGGGTGATCCGGCCAGGTCATGGGATGATGCCGGTTGAAATCGATCGGCGCGAGCATGGCGCGGAAGTCCCTGGGAACGGGCTGCCTGGCCGGCGGCATCGTCTTGTTCACATAGATGTAGTCGCCCAACGCGACATCCGGATACTTCGCGCGGACGCGTCCCGCGACGCGGTTGAGCAGCACCATGCAGCGGTCGGTCACCGACCAGCGGCCAGCCGCCGGTTCCCAGATGCGCGGATCGGGATCGTAAGGCCGCTCGTACGGGTCTTCCGTGGGCATCTGGAAGTCGCCGGGCGTCAGCGAGTAGCCCGGCCGCAGCCCCGCCTTCCGCAGGGGTTCGTAGACCGTTTCGAGTTGGGCGAGGATATTGCTGGACACATGCTCGGCCACGCCCGGATGGGTCAGGCGCAGCGCGGCGGGATGGGGCTTGCCATCCGCCTGGTGCGCCCGCCATTCCGGGTGCGCTTCGCGGTCCTGCGCCGTGAAGAACCGATCGAGCGATCCGTCGCCGAGGACGAGCCACACGGTATTCCCGGTTGTCCCCATCCGGTTTCGACGCAGGAAATCGGCTCCGCCCTGCCACATGCCGCGGCTTTCGGTGGCCGGCGCGAGCTTCGCGTCCATCTCCGCCACCGTCAGCGTCGGCAGCTTGGGTACAACCGCGCCGAGTTCCGTGGGCATGTACCAGCGGCAGCCCAGGCGGTCCAGCAACTCGTAGATCGCGTAACTCGTACCGACCTCCGACTCGCCGTAAAGGCCGATCCCGCGCCGGCGGTCCGTCACCACGCGGAATCCGTACAGTCCGGCTTTCGAGATGCCCACCGGGCCGAAGACCGCCGCGGCGGCGGCCCCGATGTAGATCGGTGTCCGCCGGTCACGATCCGGCAGACCTTCGACGATCTTGATTTCGGTTCCGCTCATTCGGCCCAGGTAAAGCGCCAGATCCTTCACCGATTCGCGGAGCAGCTCGCGACGCGCCCGCAACAGCGCCGCCGCCGGGGCCGGGAGTTCCGGCGGCAGGGCCAGGTCATTCGTCCAGCCCGCGGGCGCCACGATCACGCTGCGCGCCTGGCCGCTCTCCGCAAGTGTTACGTCTCTGGCATCGGCACGCGCCGCCAGGCATGCGAGCAGCGCAGCACAAGCGACCCGATTCCGTGATTTAATTTTTAGTTTCATCCGTTGATTGTCTTGCTCGCTTTCGGTCGCTTGTTCTTCACGCACTCACTGGTTCTCGAACACTCCGCAGGATTTCCTTGACGGCGCGCCTTGGGATGATTTTCATACGGCCATACCTGCCAATATACGAGCATAGAATAGCCGTATGGACGGCCACTTGCAAGCGCTGGTAATCGGGCAGTTTCTGGGGCGTTGAGCATGGCGGTGAAGGCGGCGCGGAAGTCCTCGTCGCCGGATCGCGTGCCGCGGCAGCGGAAGATGCTGGTTTCGGGTGTGAAGAAGCCCCAGGCGTAGCCGTTGGCCCCGTCGCAACGCCAGCCCGTCTCGTCGGCGTGCTTGACCGGGGCCGCGCGGTACTGTTCCACGAGCCGATCCGAGGCTGGACGGCAGCTGTCCGCGAGCGTCCGCATGCTTCCCTCGCCGACGAGCACCAGCCGCGTCCTGCGACGCACGGGCTCGCAGTCGTACACCGTGCGTTCGCGCGCCCCCCAGTCCTCCAGCACGCAGCCGCAGTCCGGACAGGCCGCCGGCGCGGGCAGCGCTTCGTCCGTGTCAGCGGTGCGCTCCTGGTGCCGGATCTTGTCCTTGAACCGCTTGACCTCCACCGTCAGCCTCAAGCTTGCGCCCATGCTCGATCGCTTGGCGAAGCACGGGGACGAAGTCCGGGCGCACATGCATGCACCGCCATGCAAGCGCAAAATACAGAGATGAAAAATATGGAAACAACCCGCGGTTGCCGGACGATAGCTCCCCGTGCGCAACGACTCAAATGCCAACGCAGCAACGCCGGGAAACGGTCGACGCTTGCGGCGACGCGTACGGTGGACGCGTGAAACGGCCTTTTTTCGTCGTCCGTAAGCGTCGCCGTAAGCGTCAACCGACCCGTCCATGAGGAGTTACCCCAATGCACTCAAATCGCGCTACCCCAGAAAATGACCGATTACCATGCGCCTTGATTCCCCGGCCTGGATAATCTATGCTCTGCCGCATGACGACGCGGACGCCTCCATCAGTGCCCAAACCCATGAAACTGATCTCCTCGCAACCCGTGACCCTCCTGGCCGACCGGATCGACCGGCGCTACATCCCGCACGTCGCCCGCTTTCCGGGCGGACTGCTGCGTCTCAACATCGGCATCGGACCGGATGCCAACTTCACGCCGTGCGCGTCGTACCATTCCCACGACGGCGGCAAGACCTGGATGAACGTCGAGAACCTCTGCCCCCGCATCGAATGGAGCGAGGTGCTCAGCGACGGCTCCTACTACGAGGTGGACGACTATTGGTTCCAGGAGTTCGGCAACCCCGGCTGGTACCTGGGCAACGGCGGCTTCTCCGACGGCGAGCGGAACTTCCGGCGGGAGGATGTCCGCCTCTATTCGCCCAGCGCGATCCCCGTCACGCTGCGCGCCATGCGGCAGTACGGCCAGCCGCAGAATCCCTGGTTCGACCGGATCAACCGGGCCAACGCGGCCAACCCTGCGGTCTCGCTCGACTCCGTCCTGCTCGGGGGCGCGGTCCTCACCAGCGTGGTCGAACTGGAATCGCCCCGCCACCTGCTGGCGCCGGGCTACCACCGGTTCAAGGGGTTTCAGAAAAGCGCTGTCATGCTTTTCGAATCGACGGACGGCGGACGCACCTGGCTTGAGCGGAACCTGATCCTTTCGGCGGAGGAGACGCCGGAGGGCGCCGATGAGACCGCGATGGTGCGGCTCGACAGCGGGGAACTCTACGCCATGGCCCGCACCGGCTCGCTGCTGCTGCAGGTGCGTTCGGCCGACCTCGGCCGGACGTGGTCGGCGGCCGAACCGGTGCAGCTCGCCGACACGGGCGAATACATCACCGGCGTCTGGCCGGTCATCCGCCGCCTGCGCCGCGGCGGGCTGGTGTGCAGCTACGGACGGCCCAAGTCGACGTTCACCTCCATCGAACAGGCGCAGGCATTCGATTACGTGGCCGAGCATTACGGCCATTGCGGCAAGTTCGTCATGGTCGATCCGACCGGAACCGGACGGGCCTGGCAGGGACGGATCGACCTGCACGCCATCGAGGTCGAGCAGCAGGCGCGCATGGGCGTGCCGGCGGGCGAACGGCTGCGGGTGCAGGACGACACGAATGTGCGGGAGAGCAACTCGTGGGAGTACCTCTCGCTCAACGAGACGGAGGACGACGTGCTGCTCGTCACCTACGACGTGCAGCAGTTCCGGGAACACTGGAACAGCCATCCCGTGCAGGGCGTGCGGATGGCGCGCGTGACGATCGAACGATGAGAACGGCGGGCCGATGAAACCGGACAGACGAACCCTCTCGCCGCGGATGGGACCTGACGGCAAGGCCTGCTGCCCGCGGGAAACGTCCCCGAACGCCGTGGATCTCCGCGTCGGTCCGAACCTGTTCATCGACGATTACCTGATCGCGGCAAGCCGCGGGCTGAAGCGCACGACACACCAGCCGGAAAGGCGGCCCGATCCGGTGCTCGAACATGACCGCCCCTCGCCCTATCTGTCCGTGCGCTACGATGACGCGCTGAAGCGCTATCGCATGTGGTACGGGGCGATGGCGCCGCAGCACGGTTTCGCGTATGCGGAATCGCGGGATGGCATCACGTGGACGCTTCCCGATCTCGGCGAAGGATTGGGAAACTACCTCGGTCTTCCGTTCGGGTATTGGGGGTTTTCGCTGGTGGACGACGGCCCGCGGTCCGCGGATGCGAGCCGGCGGTACAAGATCGCCTGGTACGAACATCCCCGCGGCATGTGCGTGGCGTTCTCGCCCGATGGCCTGCGTTTCCGGAAGCACGACGGAAACCCGGTGATTCCGACGACCCTGCCGGGTTCGGACGCCAACAACATCGGCGATATTCTCGACATCTGTTTCGATCCGCTGAAGCGGGAATACCTGCTGGTGTGCAAGATCGCCAGGGACGGGTTTCCCGGCCAGCCGCATCACATCGAGGCAGGCCGGCGGCGTTGCGTGGGGTGGAGTGCGAGCCGGGATTTCGTCACCTGGTCCCGCCCCGAACTCATCGTCGCGCCCGATCCGCACAACGGGCTGGAGGAATTCTACGGCTTCAAGCCGGTGGTGCGCGGGAACCTCTACATCGGGTTTCTCAGAGTGCTGCGCGACGATCTGCCCGCCACCCCGGGCGGTCCTGTCGAAGGCATCGGCTGGACTGAACTGATGAGCAGCCGCGACGGCAGGAACTGGACCCGCTACCAGGAGCCCTTCCTGGCCCGCGATCCGAACGAGGACGGCTGGGACCATGCCATGGCCTGGTTTGGCGACAGCATTGGCGTCGGCGGGAAGGAGTACATTTACTACGGCGGCTACCGGGCGGGGCACAAGGTGCGAGCGGCGCGCGGCGACCGGAACGTCGGTCTGGCGATGCTGCGCAAGGACGGGTTTGTCTCGCGCGATGCCGGGCCAGAGGGCGGCGTTCTGACGACGCCTCCCGCGATTCTGCCCGGATCGGGCATGACGGTAAACGCGGTCGTCCGCGGCGAGTTGAGCGTCCGCCTGGCGGACAGGCGGGGCCGCGTTCCGTCGGGCTTCGACTGGCAGGACTGCATTCCCGTTCGGGGCGACTCGCTGACGCACCGGATCGGTTGGCGTGGCGACCCGGCCTGGCCCGCAGGCGAACCGATGAGCCTGGAGTTCGCGCTGCGCGACGGGGA
>CAZQKI010000235.1:0-6673 GCA_964592855.1 uncultured Lentisphaerales bacterium | reverse complement strand
TCGTGGACAAGCTGAACCCCGCCATCAGCATCCGCATCATGCACGCGGGCGAGGGAACCCTCTGGACCGACTTGAAGAATCTGGCACCCACCCTGCCGGTTAAGTGATGGAGCAGTTGGACCTCTTTGCCTCCGCCGATCCCGTGCAGCGTGCCGCCTTTCTTCGGCAGGAGATCGCCCGGCACGACCGCCTCTATTTCGTCGAGGCGCGCCCCGAAATCGGCGATGCCGATTACGATGCCTTGTACCGTGAGCTCGAAGCGCTGGAGCGCGACCATCCGGAACTGGCGCAGGCCGACTCCCCGACGCGCCGGGTCGGCGGGGCGCCGGCGACCGCCTTTGCGCAGGTCCGCCACGATCCGCCGATGATGAGCCTGGACAAGGTTCACTCCCGCGGCGACCTCGCCGATTTCGAGACCTTCCTCCGCCGCCAGATACCCGACATCGCCTGCACCTTTGTCGTCGAGCCGAAGATCGACGGCGTCGCGCTGAGCCTCCGCTACGAGCAGGGCCTGCTGGTGCGCGCCGCGACGCGCGGGGACGGCGAGGTCGGCGACGACATCACGGCCAACGTCAAGACCATCCGCACCATTCCGCTCCGCATCGAGACAACGGCCGCCGTGGTCGAAGTCCGGGGCGAAGCCTACCTGCCCAAGGCGGCTTTCGCCGAAATGACGGGCCGTCAGGAGGCGGAGGGGCTCCCGCCCTTCGCCAACCCGCGCAACGCGGCCGCGGGCTCGCTCAAGCTTCTCGATCCGCGGGAGGTCGCCAAACGTCCGCTCAGCGCGATCTTCTACGGAACGGGCGCGCTCGAGGGTATCGAGTTTGAAACCCAGCAGGAGATGACCGCGCAGTTCCGCAAGTGGGGCCTGCCCGTCGCGCCGCGCGCCTGGCCGTGCGCCGGCATGGCGGACGTCATGCAGGCACTGGACGAACTGGAGACGCTCCGCCACGATTTTCCCTTTGAGATGGACGGCGCCGTGCTGAAGGTCAACGAGCGGCGCTGGCATGCGCCGCTCGGCAGCACCGCCAAGAGTCCGCGCCACGCACGCGCCTTCAAATTCGAACCCGAGCGTGCCGAGACGGTGGTCCGGTCCATCACGGTACAGGTGGGCCGCAGCGGCGTTCTGACGCCCGTGGCCGAGCTGGAGCCCGTGCCGCTGGCCGGTTCGGTGATCGCCCGCGCCACGCTTCACAACGCCGATGAAATTGCGCGGAAGGATATCCGCATCGGCGATGCCGTCTGGATCGTCAAGGCCGGCGATGTGATTCCCGCCGTCGAAAGCGTCATCGCCGGGAAGCGGACCGGCGCGGAGCGGATCTTCGCGATGCCCGCCGCCTGCCCGGCCTGCGGCCAGCCCGTGACGCGTCTGGAAGAAGAGGTTGCACATCGCTGCCAGAATCCCGCCTGCCCCGCGCGGCTGGTCGCGCGGCTGGAGTATTTCTCGACCCGCGGCGCATTGGACATTGAAGGACTGGGGGGCAAGGTCGCCGAGGCGTTGGTGGCGACGGGCAAGCTGGCCGATCCGCTGGATTTGTACGACTGGCCCGTCTATGACCTCGCAAAAGTGAATCTGGGCGAGGGGGACGGTCCGCGGCTGCTGGGAGGCAAGCAGGCGGAGAAGATCGTGAAGGCGCTGCAGACGGCGCGCACGCTGCCGTTGTCGCGCTGGCTGGTTGCGCTGGGCATTCCCGGAATCGGCGAGACCGTCGCGGTACAGGTGGCGGCGGCGCATGCCGATTTCAAGGCGCTGCTGGCTTCGGAGATTCTCCGGGCCGTGATCCAGCTTGCCGAACTGACGGAACAGGCGGCCCTGCTGAATCCGCGGTCGCGGAGCCGGCGCGGCGATGGAGACATCGGCGACGCGGCGGAGCGTTTTGAGACGTGCTGCACCGAGGTGGCGCGCATCGGCGACGGCCTCGCGGCGCGGGGTTTGGCGCGGCTGTCGTGCAAGGCGGACGCGAAACCGCCCAAGTACATCTGCGAGATCAAGGTCGAAGCGGCGCGCGAACTGATCGCCTTTGCGGAGTCGGACTGGGGCCGGCGCACGGCCGCCCGGCTCGAAGCGCTGGGAATCAATCCGCAGGGGACTCCGCCGATCGATGTGGTGGAAGGTCCCTTGTCGGGACTGACCTTTGTCATCACCGGGACGATGAGCCAGTCGCGTGAGGAGATGGCGGAGCTGGTGCGCCTCGCGGGCGGCAAGGTGGCCGACGCCGTTTCGAAGGCCACCCGCTATCTGCTGGCCGGTGAATCCCCCGGCGCCTCCAAGGTTGCCCGTGCCGGACAACTGGGCGTACCCCTGATGACCGAGGCCGAACTGCGGGCGAAGATCAGCACCCCGTCAAAGGTATAAATAATGAAGGCCGCTGTTGTCATGCTTCCCGTGTTGCTCCTGGGCGCGCTGTTCAGCGGCTGCCGGTCGGCGTCAACGGATAGCCGCGGACCGGAGCGGAAATTCAACCGTGTCTTCTGCTGGGGTCTCCCGACCGACGAGGAGACCACGCGGAAATACAGCGAGATCGGCGTCACCGATATCCGCGTGAATAATGAGCAGCAGCTTGGCCTGGCTCTGAAGTACGGCATGACCCCGTACTGCGGCACTTTTGGTCCGCGCGGAGAACACGCCCAGGTCATGAGCGTGGAGGAGGAGAAGCATTGGGCCTATATCAACGGCCACGACCTCAAGTCGGCACCGGCGCCCGAAAAGAAAACGGCACGGGATCAGCGGAGGACCGAGCTGAAGCATCGCTACGGCGGCGAGCCGGACGCCGCACTGGACACGCTCAACGACGCCCGCATCGACTGTTTTCTGAGCGATGCAGGCTACGAGCGGTCCAAAAAAGCGATCAATGATATCTGTGCCCGCGTCCCGGGCGTCAAGGGAATCTACTTTGATTATCTGGGTTACACCAACTTCAGGGGCTGCACCTGCGGGGTGTGCCTCAACGCCTGCACGAACTATCTTGCCGAACAGGATCTGGGTGACACTCCGGGCAACCGGGACCGGTTCTATCGCGACAAGCTCGTCAACTACTACAACGACATGATCGACTACGTGAAAGGCAAGCATCCCGATTTCAAGGTGGTGGTCCATGTCTATCCGACGTTCCTGCCGGAGCCCCTGTACGGCAACCGGACGAAAGCCGATTTCTGCGGCCAGACGGTCGCCTGGTATTTTCCCTGGGAGCGGGAGAAGATCGGGCGCTATACCCGGATCACGGTCGGCGAGGCGCGGAAGTATCACCCGGAGGTTCAGGGCATTCCGTTTGTCGGTCTCAACACGAAGCCGGGCAGCCTCTGGGTCAAGGACGCCGCGACGCTCGAAAAAGAGCTTCAGACCATTCTCGAAGCCGGGGGCGACACGCTCATGGTCTGCAGCGGCGCCGACATGCTCGCCCCGGGAATCTTCGAAATCTTCAGGAAATACTGCGGGAAGTAAGCTTTCACAACGGCGGAGGACCGCCGGGTCCAGTTTCCCGTGACATGCGGTCTCACTCGCGCATGCCGTAGTTTCGCAGATCCTCAGCCGTAATGTCTGCAGCCGGAACCAACGTGTAGTGTTTCTGATCGACAATGCTTACATCGCCGTCGTTCAACGCCAGTTCAAACATGGCGATCCGACTGTTGCCGAGGGCATGCACGGAAACCGGACGGCAGATCAGGTTAGGGAACCGTTCTTCGCAGAAGGCGAGATCCTGTCCCGTCTGGATCACGCCATGTTGATCGCGCCCCACCTTGGCCTGGACAGGCACGATGAACTGGCTGCCCCGGCGATTCAGACCGACATAAAGCTCGTCGATTTCGATTTGCCCGATGGTTCTTACATTTGTCCGTAGATGGTTCTGCAGCGAATGGGCAGATATGCCGAGGAAAAGGTCGACCAAACGGTTGTACCGGACTTTTGCCAACAAAGCTTGTTCATCGTCAAACGCATTCTGCAGCAGAATCTCGGGTGTTGCGTTGGGCACTTTGATGGGAAGCATCGATTCATCAGGTTCGATGCGGCTCAATCTTGCCTGCTGGAAAAGATAGCGTCCGGTTCCTGCGCCCTTGATAATCCAAACCATTCCCTCCCGTGCAGTACGCGTGATCGATTCTGGCAGTGCCACGCGATAGCGAAACGAGTAGAGCACATCGCCCAGATTCTTGGGTAGATCAATGCCAAGCGTCTTGGCTGTCGAGGACAGTTCCTCGCGTTCAAAACCGAAGGCATCCAGTCCTTGACGATAGTGCGCGAGAAATATCTGTTCGATCAGTGCTGCGTAGCGGTTTAGCGGTTTACGCATTTCAGCTCCCCATCCTTCTTCCGTGTTCGCTGCCCGATGACCAAGGTGGACACGCCGAAATGGTCGGCGGCCTGGCGCATGTTGAAACTCAACAGGGCGCGATCACCCGGGCTGAGCAAAACAGTCGGTTTGGTGGGGTGTAGGCCGAGCGCCTTCATGATCCGGCCCGCAACCGCACGTCCGAGCAGCGGAGGAACGCTGTTTCCGATTTGTCGAAACCCATGCCATTTGGTGGCATGAAAGCGAAACCAGTCGGGGTAGGAGTGCAGGCGTGCGGCCTCGCGCACAGTGATGACACGGGGCAGAAGGGGATGGATGGGGCGTGGCGATGTGAAAGCGCCTCGGGCGCTGTCCGTGCCCGCGCGGAGGGTGTTGCACTGCCCGTCCAGCGGCAATTTGAAAAAGCGGCTGATCGGTTCGGTTGTCCCCGGTTTCGTCGCGGTGAAGCGCTCCATTGATTTTGCGGTGTGGATGGTCCGGAGACTGCACGTGAGTTCATCGCGGTTGAATTGGCGGGGATGGCTGCAATCAAGCGGATCCTCCATTTGGAGCCGCAGTTTTCGCGCATAGGCTGCCACAGTCTGCCAACAGACGGGAACGTCATCCATCTGCAGCAAGGCGCCGAAATGATCGGCATCCGGCAAGTCGCTGATCGCCTCTGCAACGGTAACCCGTCCGGCATGCGGCAGCGGATAATCCGGTGCGGTTTGGCCGTCGCGGTAGGCCAAGAGAAACAGACGGAAGCGGTTCTGGGGAACGCCATAGCTCGCGGCATTCAAGACTTGATAGGGCAGGACAACCCGGTACCCGGACTCCTCCAGCGCGGCGATCAACTCTTTCAGAAACTGAACCTGTTTGCCGACTGTCAATCCCTTCACGTTCTCAAACACACAGTACTTGGGGCGCAGTTCCTTGACCAGGCGAACGTAATGGAACACCAGCCTGTTGCGGGGGTCATCCAGCGCCCGCTTGCCGATCATCGAGAACCCTTGGCACGGCGCGCCACCGAACACAACGTCGATATCGCGCTTTCCAATGCCGCTCTTGCGCCTAATGGCGTCCCCTGTCAAAGCCGTTACGCTGGCGCAGATGGAGGACGCATAGGGAAAATTGTATTCGTGGGTTGCACAGTGAATGGGGTCGATCTCCACGCAGGCGGCGATATCGAAACCCGCCTGCTCGAAGCCCATGGAGAGTCCGCCGGCTCCCGCAAACAGATCGATCCCGATGGGGCGGTTGTCTGCGACTTGAAGAAAAGGACGCTCCCCAGGCGGTACCAGCACCGGATTTCCCTGACTGACTGGCCAGAACATGAACTGGCCTTGAACCAGCAGGTCGGGATGGGTTTCGGCCGAAAGCAGCCGATATCCGGCCTTCTTGATTTCAGGCAGGTAGGTGTCGATATTCTCGCGGAGCCAATCCGGAATGTCGCAATCGAATAATGCGCGTTGACGATTAGCCTGTGCGAACGCCAGCACATCGGGCCAACGGGATACAGGCCGCTTGCCGCCTTTCGGATATGGCTTATGCGACGCTTCCTTCATGTGTGCGGATCTTATCATTTTTCCCGGCTGGCATTCAAATGGAAAGGCGGGAGGATGGTAACGAATCAGTGACAGTGACATGGGGTGTCGGCGAAGAAGCTGAAAAGGGAGCGGCCGACGTGGTGGGCGACCCAATGCGCCGGATCGTCGGGAAGCACGTGTAGAGCATACAGATGCGGGTCGTCATTACGCTCCTTTGAGCACGGGTAGTCGAGATTCGTCGGCTGCTGTCGCGGGGCGGTCCGATACGTCTCGCCCAGCTCACGACGCGGATCGAGGGGGGCGCGGGACGTATCGGACCGCGCCGCATGCGTAGCGATCAAGAAACACAGACGCGCCCGATAAGAACGAAGCACGCGCCCATTGCCGCATCATCTTCAACTTCCTGCAGGATACCTATGTCACCGACCCATTACCTTGGATAGCCGTTTTTCGTTGCTGCATTCTTGGGTGTAGAGTAGAGTTTCTGCCGAGTACTAGCAATACATGAACGATCAGTGTAACAGCCTTGAATCCATGCCACGACTGCGGCGAAGCGCATGTGCCGTGCAGTCCCTTGCTGCCGAACTGGAACGCCTCCAGCGGTTGACGGTTGAAGAGCGAATAAAGGCGGCGCTAACCCTGCGCGGACGATTCTCCTGTCTGGTCCGATGAGCGGTCGCCGTGGTGTTGAAGATCGCCGCCGAGGTCCGGCACGTTAGCAAGGGCAGACGGAGGGCATATGGCGGCATGCGCCGCCAAGAAAATGGCGGACAGACGGATAACGCTCTGACTTAACGTGTCCGAATTATGTGGAGTTGCTGGTGTGTTGGCTGGGTTTGACATATCGCTCCGCATTTG
>CAZQKI010000234.1:0-6734 GCA_964592855.1 uncultured Lentisphaerales bacterium | reverse complement strand
TTGGTTTCGATACTAGGACGCCGTCCGCCTTGCGTTTATTCACCTTCAGGATTGGCTCCCGACACGTCGCCGCCGACGGGCTGTCTTGCAGCCGATAAGATTGGTATCTGAATTGGTCTGCTGCAACCGGGGCAGGCAAGTTGATCATCGGCCATGTCCGAAGGGGCAATCAGGGATTGCCCGCAGTGAGGGCAGTTAAATCGGGTAACCGCATGAGCACCCATCGTAGCATTTCATGATGGGGAAGATCATTTGAAGCACCCACCAAGTGATGATGATTCCCGCGCCGACCAATATGCCTTTGCGTCGTTTTGTCATCGGCTTGTATGCCGCCCAACGTCGAGGCTGTGGGTTTGGCGCGCTAGCAGCCTGTCGGACTTAGGAAAACAACTGGGCCAGGAATCGAAAACACGCCGGCAATCGGTCACGCACCGCCGAAGAATCGATTTCTGGCCCAGTTGTTTGCCATGGTTTCGGCGTTTTCGTTGCATTCCCGTCTAAGTCCGACAGGCTGCTAGCGACGATACCCACAAGCCTCTTGTTGGCCCAACTGTTTCATGCCTGCAAAGCTTCAAGGACTGCTTCCGGTCGCTTTTCAACGACACGCAGAAGAGCCTTTGCCGGGCCTTCGGGCTCTCTTCGCCCCTGTTCCCAGTTTTGCAGGGTTGACTTGCTGACGCCAATCATGAGGGAGAACTGAGATTGTGATACATTGAGCCTGTTGCGCATGCGTTTTACATCCACGGGACGAAATCGAAAGACGCGGGAAGGCTTGGCTAAGCCTTTCCGTATCTTTCCGGATTCCTCAATACTCTCAACCAATTCGTCAAACAATTCTTTCTTCATCACATATTCTCCTCAACCAAGGCTTTCAGAATCTTGATCTCCTTGGCCGATAGATCCGCTTTCTCGGTCTTGCCGTAGGCCAGGAGTAGAAAGATCTCGCTATCGGCCATGTACCAGTAGTATATCACTCTGATGCCACCGCGCTTCCCGCCTGATGCGGAGCGCCAACGAATCTTCCGAAGGCCGCCGCTTCCCTTGATCAGATCGCCAGCGGCAGGATTGAAGATCAATTCCTGCTGGAACTCACGATAGGCTTCATCCGAAATCAGCCTGCCGATCTGTCGAGTGAAAACACTGGTTTCTTTGAATACCATCACGCCCGCAATGTACGCCAATGGCGTATAGATGTCAATGGTCTATTTTCAGGGCCAACGTCAACCTTGAGGCGATGAGGAAGCCGCGCTCGGCGCGGGTTCCGAAGTCGCCTCCGAGGCTTTGTTCGACAAAACACAGCCCCTGTCATTGCGGCATTCCGGCCCGGATGCCTTCTTTTCTCTCTATCTCTTTCCATTTCTTATAGTTGGCTTCGTCTTTCGCTTGAAGATAGGCTGCTGCAACGAAACCAGCGTGGACATAGGCATCCATGGCGGAACCGCTTCGCTTTGCTATCTCGTATTGCTTTACAGCGTCTTCTGCCACACTACGCTCGATACGGCGCATCTCCTCCTCCGCTGTGCTATTGATGTCTTCCATGGTTTTGCTCATCTCTGCCTTGAATTGCTGAGAGAACGATCCTTCGGGCTTCTGCGTGGTGGCTGTTTGCGGGGCAGAGTAGCTACTGACTATCTCTCCCTCGTTCAGACTAATTGGCATCACGGTTCCCCAACGGTTGAGCACTCCCCTGAATGTGACCGTATCGCCTTCCTTGAATCGAATGGCTTTGTCCTTCTCTGTTTTCTTGAGCGTAATGATGAGGTCGGAAGTCCAAGTGTCCGCATTCATCTTTATCTGCATGGTCAGACTTCCCCAACTGTCGGCAACCGCTGTGACATTTCCTGTCCACTCGATCTTCTTCCCTTTGTACTGCTTCCACAGTTCATCCTTGCGGAGGTCAGTTTGCTCACTCTTCAGACTATAGATTTCGTCAATCTCGCGCCAACTGATAGCAGACGTCGGCACATACGTTTCGGCAGGTGCTCGTTGCGGTTGGCTGACCGCAGGGGACTGCTGCTGAGAAGAGGTGCTACGTACGTATGACGTGTGTTTGCTTGCCGGTGGAATCGAGCGGATCTTCTCGATGGAGAGAGAGACTGCTGGCGAATCGCCCACACCCCCGGCGATTGGTCCCGGCGGCAGGGGCTCCGGAAAAAGATCCTCTTCCTCCATGTAACCGACGGCGTTGGTTATGCTCCGTACTGCCTCGGATGGCCTGAAGACCGCATACCAGTTGCCTTGCTTGAAGTCCGCCTTGACCGTTTCATTTGCAGCGAGAGTCCCGCGGACCGCCGCTGCGGTCAGCGGCGTATGATACACCTTCGAGGATTGGTAGCGCGTATAGAGGATGGTACCCCACGTATTCGTGTCTGCGTACGCGTTAAGCAATCCCGCACCAAGGACACACACAATGAACTGCAGCCTTGCTATCTTCATCCTTTCTCCTCATGTCGAACATGAAATAGCCGTCCAGACGGGATCCGCTGGTTCCAGGCGCTAAGTGGCACACACTGCCCATGTGGAAACGAATGTAGCCGGACGGCGGAACGATGTCAATCCCCCTTCAGGTTTTTTATATATGTTTGGTAAATCAATATTCTGCGCGCGTAAATCTCCGAAGAGCACCGATGCATGACAGAATGTCGCAGGTTTCGGGTTTTGACGTTATGTCCGGCTAGGCTGTACATAACGGCCAGACGGTTTTTGTGGACATGGAACCTTTGTTCTAGTATAATTCCGGCTGTCTTCATGAAGCAATTGCCCGCCCTAGCGGTACATAACGGCCAGACGCAATCCACGGGAGAAACGATATGAATTCGACGCAATTCGTTGATCTGCATGATGTTGATGCCTATTGGAAAAGCCGGAATCTGGTGGACGACAGGCACCGTCCGTACTATCTCCGCTGGCTCCAGCAGTTCTTGACGTGGCCGTGGGGCACTGGACGTCTCGCCCCGAACGATGCCCTGGCGGCCTTCGCCCAGCAAAATCGCATGTGCATACCTTGCGTCATTCGTTTGCGACAAGCCTCCTGCTGTGCGGCGTGAACATCCGCGAGGTGCAACAGTATCTGGGGCATGCCAGCGTCGAGACGACCATGATCTACACGCATGTCATCCGAGGGTTGGACAGTACGGCGCAAAGCCCGTTGGATGCGCTGGGCGCCTAAAGGAGCGATTAAGATTACGATTAAGATTACGATTATGAAGCTCAGGCATCATCGGAACTGCCATGCGACCCCCCATGACGACGCCCGGCAGGACGCGCTCGAAATGGGGCGCGTCATCCGCTATAATGTCGGCCCATGCAAGACGATATCCTCATCTTTGGCGCGCGGGAGCACAACCTCAAGAACATCGATGTCCGGATACCGCGCAACAAGCTCACCGTCATCACGGGGCTGAGCGGTTCGGGCAAGTCGTCGCTGGCCTTCGACACCCTCTATGCCGAGGGGCAGCGCCGCTACGTCGAGAGCCTCTCCGCCTACGCCCGGCAGTTTCTGGGACAGTTGCAGAAGCCGGAGGTCGACAAGATCGTCGGACTTTCGCCCGCCATCGCCATCGAGCAGCGGACGGCCGGCAACAACCCCCGTTCGATCGTCGCGACCACCACGGAGATCCACGACTACCTGCGCCTGCTCTACGGCAACATCGGCCAGGCCCACTGTCCGGAGTGCGGCCGTCCCGTCGAGCGCCAGCATGCCGAGCAGATCGTCGACCAGTTGCTGACCCGACCGGATCGGACGAAGCTGACGCTGCTGGCGCCGGTGGTTCGGGGACGCAAGGGGGCGCAGGAGGAGCTGTTCGACGAGCTGCGGCGCGAAGGCTTCGCCCGCGTCCGCGTGGACGGTGCGATGCACGCCCTCGACGAGGTGCCGCCGCTGGACAAGAAGCGCAACCACACGGTGGAGGTGGTGGTGGACCGCCTGGTCGTCGCGGACGGTCTCCGCGCCCGTCTGGCCGACTCGGTCGAGCTGGCCCTCAAGCGGGGCGGCGGCCTGGTGATCGTGCTGGGCGTGGCGCCGCAGGGGGCCGAATCGGAGACGCTCTTTTCCGAGCGCAACGCCTGTCCGCACTGCCAGCTGAGCTTCGAGGAGCTCAAGCCGCGCAACTTCTCCTTCAACAGTCCGCACGGCGCCTGTCCGACCTGCGCCGGGCTGGGCACGCAGCTGATCTTTTCCGAGGACCGGGTGGTGCCCGATCCGGCGCTGAGCCTGGCGGACGGCGCGGTGCAGGCGTGGCGCCGGGGCGGCTACCGGATGATCCTCTACCACCGCCACCTGCTCAAGGAGGTGGCGCGGGCGTACGGCTTCGACCTGTCGACGCCGTACCGCGAGCTGCCGGCCGATATCCGGAGCATCCTGATGCACGGGTCGGGGACGGCGGAAATCGAGATCCGGTTCCGGATGCGGGGGGTGACGCACAAGCAGCTGAAGCCCTTCGAAGGCGTCCTCCCCGCGCTGCTCCGCAACTACACCGAGACGGAGATCGAGGAGGTCCGGGAGCGGCTGCGGCAATACATGACCCGCGAGCAGTGTCCGACCTGCAAGGGGGCGCGGCTGCGTCCCGAGGCGCGTGCCGTCACCGTGGGCGGTCAGTCGATCGTCGCGGTCATGGCGATGACCATCCGCGCGGCGTGCCGGTTTTTCGATCCGCTCACGCTTTCCGCGCAGGAGCTGCGGATTTCCGGCGAGGTGCTGAAGGAGATCCGGCGCCGCCTGCAGTTCCTGGTCGATGTGGGGCTGGACTATCTGACGCTCGACCGCGAGAGCGCGACCCTCTCGGGGGGGGAGATGCAGCGGATCCGGCTGGCGACGCAGATCGGCTCGGGGCTGGTCGGCGTGCTCTATGTGCTGGACGAGCCGACCATCGGCCTGCATGCGCGCGACAACGAGCGGCTGATTGCGATGCTCCGCCAGCTACAGGCGCGCGGCAACACGGTGGTCGTCGTCGAGCACGATGCGGCGATGATCCGCATGGCGGACCACATCATCGATCTGGGACCCGGCGCCGGACGCCACGGCGGCGAGCTGGTCTACCAGGGCACCTGCAAGGGGCTGCTGGCCCAGCCGGATTCCCTGACGGCCGCCTACCTGACGGGGGCGAAGCGCATCGGGGCCGACGCCGGCCGCGTCAAGCCGGGCAAGCAGTGGATGACGATCGAAGGGGCGAGCGCGAACAACCTGCGCAACATCGACGTCACCTTTCCCCTCGGCTGCTTCGTCTGCGTGACGGGCGTTTCGGGATCGGGCAAGAGCACGCTGGTCGACGAGATCCTGCGCAAGCATCTGGCGCACCATTTCCACGGGGCCAAGGAGCGCCCGGGGAACTGCCGCCGGATCACGGGGATCGAGCATCTGGACAAGGTGATCGAGATTGACCAGAGTCCGATCGGGCGGACGCCGCGGAGCAATCCCGCGACCTACACCGACGCCTTCACGCCGATCCGCAACCTCTTCGCGGCCACGCCCGCCTCCAAGGTCCGGGGCTATGGGCCGGGGCGCTTCAGCTTCAACGTCAAGGGGGGGCGCTGCGAAACCTGCAAGGGGGATGGTTCGCTGTGCATGGAGATGCACTTCCTGCCCGACGTCTACGTCACGTGCGAGCAATGCGGGGGCCTGCGGTACAACCGCGAGACGCTGCAGGTGCACTATGCGGGCCGGAACATCGCCGAGGTGCTGGCGATGACGGTGGACGAGGCGCTGGAGGTGTTCCAGCCGGTGAACAAGATCGCCTCCAAGTTCCGCACCTTGTCGGAAGTCGGCCTCGGGTATGTCCAGCTGGGGCAGGCGGCGACGACGCTCTCGGGCGGGGAGGCGCAGCGGATCAAGCTGGCGGCCGAGCTGAGCCGGCCGGCCACGGGCCACACCCTGTATCTGCTGGACGAGCCGACCACCGGGCTGCATTTCGCCGACGTGCACAAGCTGCTCGACGTGCTGCTGCGACTGCGCGACGCGGGCAACAGCGTGCTGGTGATCGAGCACAATCTCGACATCATCCGGTGCGCCGACTACATCGTGGACCTCGGCCCCGAGGGAGGCGATGCGGGCGGTCGGCTGGTCGTGGCGGGGACGCCCGAGACGGTGGCCGCCTGTCCGGAGTCGCACACCGGGCATTTTCTGCGCGGCCTGCTGTAGGTTTTGTGTTGCGCAAAGCCGGGTTATAACAGATAGTATGAACCTTGGGAAATATGGTGCTTTGGACAGGTAAAATGCGTTCCGGCACAGCCGGCATCCCCCGCTTGAGATCGGCGGGCCAGCCGTTGCTTTGCTTGCTGCTGGCCGTTTGGCTGCTGCCCGCGGTCCTGTGCGGGAGTGACGCGGATGATTTGCTGGCGGCGCAGGCCGCGATGACCGACGGGCTCTACACGGTGGCGGAGCGCCAGCTGGTGCGTTTTCTGGAGCAGAACCGCGGGCGTCCGGCTGATTGCGTCCCGGCGTTGATCTGGCTTTGTCAAGCGCTTGCCGCGCAGGGCCGCCCCGTCGAGCTGCTCAACGTCCTCGATGCGAATCCCGCCATCGTTGAAGCCGGGCGTGCCGAGGGTGGATTGGACTTCTGGTATGCGCGGGCCCTTCTCGATCTGGGACGGGGCCAGGACGTCTTGGCGCGCGTGCAGGGTTTGCAGCTCGATGGCATGTCCGAGGCGTATGCGGTTGGCGTGCGGCGGCTGGTCGCGCGGGCGCAGTTGGCGGCGGGTGATCGGACCGGCGCCCAGGCGACGTTTGCGGAAGTGGA
>CAZQKI010000233.1:0-6749 GCA_964592855.1 uncultured Lentisphaerales bacterium | reverse complement strand
TGAAATAGATCAAATCAATTATACTTGTTTTTAGAGAGTATGCAACCCGTAAACCGTGCGTCGGCGCTCTCGCTCGTGACGCTCGTGACGCGATCAAAAGGATCAAAAGGAGGGTAAATGAAAAATCGTGGCCCTTGACGGCGCAACCATCTTGGTCTATGCTCTAAACGTTTCAAGCGAATAGGATATAGATGAAAACGCCTTCCAAGACCAAATGGCAGGATGCGCTGGAGGTGGTGACACGCGAGATCGAATCGGGTGTGTTTCCACCGCAAAGCCCTTTTTACACGATCAAGCAGCTTTGCGAACGCTTCGGCTGCAGCAACATTACGGCCTCTCGCGTCTTCGACAAGCTGAAGACGCGCGGTCTGCTCCGGACCAACGGCCGCCAGGGGGCGTTTGTGATGGCCGGGGTCAAGCGCGAGACCGTCTACCTGGCCTTGCAAACGGATCTGGTCGATGCCGGCAGTTCCTCCCGCTTCCTCTGCGCGGTCATGGAGGGATTTCAGCGTCAGCCGCTTGCCGCCGCCTTCCGCGTCAAACCCGTGTCGCTCGACTTCTGCCTGGCCCATCCCGATGCGTTCGTCGATGCGCCCATGATCGTGCTTCAGGGCGCGATGTTCGAGGTCTATGGCAACAGCTTGGCGCGGTTGAACCGGCAGCGAGCCGACGCCGTGCGTGAGCGGTTCAATCCGGTGGTCTTTCAGACATGCATCGCCCTCCCTGAATTCACCGAGGTCGGATGCGACATGCGCGGCGCGATCGCCGCGATGGTCGGCCTCCTGCACGACCAGGGGCACCGCCGGATCGCCTATCTCGGCGGCGATGCCGCCAGCCTCTGGTTCCGCTCGCGTTTCGACGGCTATCTCGACGGACTCCAACGGCAGGAACTGCCGTTCGATCCAACGTTGGTCGGTCTGACCGACGGCATCGACGCGAACGCGGACGATGCGGTCATGGAGCGGCTGCTGGCGCTGACCGAACCGCCGACGGCGGTGGTCTGCGCCAACGAGTTGCGGGCGTTGAACGTCCTCTCCTTCTGCCGCAAAAGAGATATCCGTGTGCCGGAAGCGCTCTCCGTGACGGCCTTCGGCAACTCCCCCGAAACCGCACTGTCAACGCCGGCGCTGACCACGCACGATCCATGCGATGCCGACATGGGCTACGCCGCACTCGATCTCCTGCAGAAACGTCGGCAGGGCCGGCTCAAGGAGCCGGTGACGGTCATGATTCAGCCGAAGCTGGTCAAGCGAGCGTCGCATGGGCGGCGGATTGTTTCGCAATGAAACCAGGGAATACTGCTATGAGGATACCTATCAACCGATGGTGATGTAGTTCCGGAACGCCCAACAATGCAAAAATAGGAGAGTCATGAAGTCACAAAGTCATCGTGTCATGCAAGGCGCCCTGTGCGGCGCCCTCGCCGCCGTGCTGACGGCGGCGCCGGTCGCGTTCGCGACCACGAACAACTGGGTCGGCGCCGCCGGCGGCGGCGATGGCGCAAACTGGTCCGACAGTCTCAACTGGTCGGCAGGCGTGCCCGGCACGGGGCACGCGGTGACCGTGACCGCAGGATCGATCCAGCTGGCCAACGAGACTTCCGCGCTGGCCTCCTTCACGATGACCGGCGGCACTCTGACCTTTGCGAACTGGATGACGCGGCTGCGGGCGACCGAAGTCGTCATCACCAACAACGCGATTCTCACCCTGCCGCCGGCCTTCACTGAAATCCAGATGTCCAACCGCGTCTGGATCGCATGCTCGAACCTGACGCTCGGGGTTAACGCGAAGATCGATACGGACAGCCGGGGCTATGCCAGCGGTCAGGGCCCCGGCAAGGGCGGTGCCAACGGCGGGGCCGGACATGGTGGGGCGGGCTCGTCAGGCCAACTGGGCTGGGCTTCCGCCGGGATTGTCTATGACGATGTGCTCTCGCCCGTACAACCCGGCAGCGGCGGCGGCACCACGGGCGGCAGTGCCGGCGGCGGGGCCATATGGATCGAGGCGTCGGGAGCGATTGCCGTCCACGGACTGGTCAGCGCCGATGCGCCGGCGGCGCCGACAATCCACCATGGCGGTGGTTCCGGCGGGGCGATCAGCTTGGCGTGCCATACGTTCCGCGGCAGCGCCTCGGGATGGATACGCGCCCGTGGCGGCAGCGGCAACAATCTTGGGGGGCCGGGAGGTGGCGGACGGATTGCCGTGGTTTTCGATCCGGCCGCGCAACGCGCGCTTGCGCAGCCGAATCCCGGTGTCAAGTTCAGCCTCGGACCGGGGACCGCCGGCACCGCGCCATTTCTGGCCCGCCCGGGAACCCTGTATATACCCGAGATGGAGCAGATTTTCCTTTCGGGCAACTTGACGGCACAATGGGATGGATTGGCGGCGCATATTCCCGGCTTTACGGAATGGAGTCTGGATGCACTTGCGGTTGCCGGCAAGGTCGATTTGCCCGGGCTGCGGCGTTTGCACGTGACGAACAACCTGTCGATCGCATCGGGAGGCGCTCTCGCCCTTTACAGTCAGCCGACAAACGGAGTTTCTTCCGAATCTGGCGTCTGGTTGGATGCGGGCGGCGCCCTGGCGGTAACGGGCACGTTATATCTCGCCTGCAATCCGACCAATGGCGCGGCGCCCCGCGTTACGTGCGGCAGTCTGATGCTTGCCGCCAACGGGTTGATCGACGCCGATGGACGCGGCTTTGCGCCCGAATACGGCAAGGGCGCCGGAACACCCGGTTCGACCAGTGGCGCCGGTCACGGCGGAGCAGGTTCACCGGGAAATTCCGATTGGACGGCGGCGGGCAAGATCACCGGAAGCCCGACCGTCCCCGTTCATCCGGGCAGCGGAGGCTGCAGTGCCCTGCTGGGTGCTTTCGGCGGCGGAGTTGTGGATATCGAAACAACAGGCGATATCGTGCTGTTCGGCACGATCAGCGCCAATGGCCGCACTACGTTCGGTACGCATGGAGGCGGCGGGGCGGGCGGTTCCATCCGCCTGCGCTGCCGGCGTCTGCTGGGTGATGCCCGCGGGGTGCTGCGGGTACAGGGTGGCGGCGGCAAGTCGCTGGGCGGTCCCGGTGGCGGTGGACGCCTGGCGGTCACTTACGAGTCCGCCGCTCAATCCGCGCTTACGACGCCGAATCCCGGTACGCTGTTCGATGCCTCGGCGGGGACGGCTGGCACCTGGCCGTCGCTTGCGGGGCACGGTACGGCGAGTTTTCCGGACACGCTGCTGCTATCCGGGAACCTGGGCACGCAGTGGTGCAACGTCCGTTTGGTCATACCGGGTTGCGTGCGGTGGGAAGTGAACACGTTGCAGGTCGGCGGGAAACTGGGCTTCCTGGCTCCTCTGGCGACCGTATGCGTCACGGGAGACGTAACGGTTTCTTCCGGAGGCGAATTCGTTTTATCTGGAGCAGCCGCCGATCCGGCGGTGGCGCCCGGCTTCACGTTCGATATTGGCGGACGACTGAGGGTCGCCGGCGGCGGCGTTCTCGTATGCGCGTCCGATGTCCAGAGCGGCGGCTCGCCCTGGGTGACCTGCGGCACTCTCCAGGTTGACGAACAGGGTTTGATCCTGGCGGACCAGCGCGGTTACGCTTACGGGAGCGGCCCCGCCTGGGTGGGCGTTGCCACCCGGAATGGCGGTGGCGGTTACGGTGGCCAGGGTGGTACGCGCTTTGCCGGACAGGCTGGAAAAGCGAATGGCCGCAGCCATGCGCCCGTTCAGCCTGGCAGTGGCGGCAGTTCAATACAAAGCGGTTACGGGGGCGGTCTGGTTCGCATCGGTGCGCGCGGCAAGATGACGGTTGACGGCAGCATCCGGGCCGATGGCATGGGGTTCAAGGGTTCGAATGGCAGCGGCGGCGCGGGCGGCGGCATATTGCTGACGGCGCGGGCCTTCGCTGGCGCCGGTTCCCTGCTGGCCCGGGGCGGCGGTGCGACCGCTTTGGGGCGTGGCGGCGGCGGGGGCCGCATTGCCGTCTGGACGCCCTATCAGGCGGATGACGCCCTCAATGAGATGACGGCTAACGAACATCCGCCGCGGACAGCCTGTATCCTCGATCCTCCGCAACGATGGCCCGACTTGACGCTGTCCGTCGATCACGGCCTGGATGGCACGGTTGGCACGACGGTCGAATTTTCGCAGGAGGGTTCAATCTTCTTTGCCACCTTGCCATCCGGCACGCTGTTCATGGTCAGGTAAACATCAACATGAAATATTTCCTGGCGACTTTATCCGGCGGCCGATTCGTCGCCTGTATCGGCGCGTGTTTCCTGCTGACCGCGGGTGCCGTTGTGGCCGGCGAGATCCGGCTGGCGGATCGGGGTGAAGCTCGCTGCGTCATCGTGGCGCCGTCCGGCAGCAGGATCTGGGACGGCGACAACGCTCCCCTTCAGGGTGGATTCAGGGAGGTTGAACCGGAACGGTTGCGGCGGTTGCATCGCGATTCGATCCGCGACCTGGCGCACTATCTCGGGCGCATGGCCGCGACGGAAATCGAGATTGTCGAATCCCCGGCGGACCTGGGAGGGCGCGTGCCGATCTATATCGGCAGCGCCGCGGAAGCGGTTTTCGGCCCGGTCGGCATTTCGATGGCCGGCAAGTTCGGTTTCCGTTTGGTGGCGGACAAAAGGGGCATCGGGCTCTATGGCGAATCGGCCTACGGCACGAGCTATGCCGTGTACGAACTGCTGCACCGCCTGGGCTGCCGCTGGTACATGCCGTCGGAGATGGGCGAGTGCATACCCGAAACCCGCAACCTGACGGTGCCGGAGATGGACGAGAAACTCGCCCCGGCCACCGAATGGCGGCGGATCGAAGGGCGCACGGCCGATGCCGACTTCATGCGCCGCAACCGCCTGGGCACGACCGACTGGGGCGGCAATATCGTCGATGCGCGGCATGCGCTGGAAGGTTGGCTGACGGCCGAACAGCGCGAACAGAACCCCGGCTGGCGGCGGCAGATCGATGGCCAGCCCCGGGGCAATCAATTCCGCTGGACGCGCGAAGACGTCGCCAGTGCCGTGGCGGACAACATCATCGCGCGGCTCGACACGTCCTACACCCCCGCTGTCTCGCTGGCGCCGGGCGATTACGTCGCCCCGACGGAGGACCCCGAAGAGCTCAAGCATGATCCCGAACCGCGCGTCTGGGAACCGGCCGCCGGTCGCTGGTCGGTGACCGACCGCCTGATGATGCTTTGCAGCCGCGTGGCCGCGCAAGTCGGCAGAAAGTATCCCGATGTGCTGTTCGGTGTGTTGGCCTATGCGAACTACAGCATGCCGCCGGGTCGCGAAACGGTCCATCCCAACGTCATTCCGATGATCGCGCCGATCGATTTCAACCGCCACCATCCCATGACCTGGCCCGATCATCCCAACGGAACCTGGCTGCTGGACATGGTCAAGGGGTGGGGCGCCAAGGCGCCGCGCCTAGCCTACTACGCCTACGGGATGAATCTGGCCGAACTGAGCGCGCCCAACCCGTTCATCACCAAATGGGGCACGGACATACCGATTCTCATGGAGAACAACGTCGTGTACTGGGCGCCCGAGACCATGGGCGGCTGGGAGTCGATGATGCCGGGCTTCTACCTGGCGATCCGCATGACCTTCTATCCGCAGGAAAAACCGGATGACATCCTGAGGGATTTATGGACGCGCTTCTACGGCGCGGCGGCCGAACCGATGGCCCGCTACTGGCACCGGATCGATCACGCCTGGATCGATGCCAAGGAGTATTCCGGCTGCGCCTACGGCTACCTGCGCATGTTCACCCCGTCCGTCATGCAAGGCGCGCGCGCCGACGTGGACGAGGCGAAATCGAAATGCCAGACCGTGATCGAATACCGCCGCGTCCGGATGATCGACGAATCGCTGGCGCAATTCGAGTTGTTCATGAAGATGCGCGAGGACTTCGCCGCCGCCCGCCTGACGCATCTGGAGCGCGACCTGAACCAGTGGCGCGCCTCGCAGGGCCACCTGTTCCGCCAGTATCGGCCGCAGTTTGCCTTCGGCTTCCCCTACGCAGGGGTGACCCTGACCGAAGAGTATGTCAAATGGTTCTTCCTGGCGCCCTACGTGGACGCCAGCCGCATGGAGCGCGAGCTCGCCCGCCACGGCAAGCCGATGACCGAATGGAAATGGCAGTACAATCCCGACGCGGAGGAAGCTGCGCTTCCCTGGACCGCGCCGGATTACGACGACGCCGCCTGGCCGACGATGCACATCGTGCGCGAGACCTGGAGCACGATCGGCCATCACAACACGATGACCGACGCGGCCTCGGGGCGGTCGGGACGCATGGTCTACCGCGCCGCGCAACGCCTGGGCGCCGTGCCCGCGGGCAAGCGCGCCTTCCTGTGGATCGGGTCGACCGACGGCAGCGCCAAGCTGTTCGTCAACGGCAGACACGTGTCTTACGTCGTGCCGGAGGAGACGCGCCAGCACAAGGCCGGGGAGGTGATCGACCGCTTTTCAGGCTATTGCAAGCCGGCGCAATTTGATGTCACCGATGCGCTGAAAACCGGCGACAACCAGTTCGCGATCCTCTGCGAGCGGACAAACCTCAACGAACTCGGAACCGGCGGCCTGATGGGGCCGGTGGTTCTGTTCAGAGAACGATGATGCGCGCATGAAAATGGTGATGGGGTAAAAAGTGGGAAGATCTATAAAATGCATCGAGGCTCGGCAGGAGCCGCGCCTTCTGGTGCGAACCCCGTAGGGCGGTGCTCCGCGCCGCCT
>CAZQKI010000232.1:0-6755 GCA_964592855.1 uncultured Lentisphaerales bacterium | reverse complement strand
CGCACTCGTCACGCGATCACTCCGGTTGAAGAAGAGGTAAAAGAAAAAGCCGTGCGTCGCCCCCATACTGAGAATTGCTGGAATTGCTGGACTCGACTTGCGGGTTCTTTCGTGGCATAATTAACGACTTGTAATCCCGGATACTCGGGTTTGCACGCCTAGTTGCTTCAAAATGAACGAACTACAGAAAATCGACGGCGGAATCACTGCGGCGCGGGGCTATCGTGCTGCCGGTGTCGAAGCGCACGTCAAATATGCCAACCGCAAAGATTTCGCCTTGATCGTCTCGGACAGCACCGCGAGCGCCGCCGGGATGTTCACCACCAATTCCGTTGCCGCCGCCCCGGTCCGCCTGGGGCGCGAGCGCCTGGCCGGGGGACGTTTGCGCGCCATCGCCGTCAATACCGGCTTCGCGAACGCCTGCACGGGTGACACGGGGATGGACAACGCACGCGCGATGTCGCATCTGGTTTCCGACGCCTTGGGCATTCCCGACGGCGAGGTGCTGGTCTGCTCGACGGGCGTGATCGGCATGAATCTGCCGATGGACCGCATCGCCGCCGGCGTCAAGCAGGCCGCCGCCGCGCTCGGCACCACGGCGGCCACCGATGCCGCAACCGCGATCATGACGACCGACACCGTCCCCAAGCAGAGCGCGGTCCGCTTTCTGGTCGACGGCCGACCCGTCACCATCGGCGGCATGTGCAAGGGCGCGGGGATGATCGAGCCCTACATGGCGACCCTGCTGGGCTTCCTGACCACCGATGCCGCGGTCGCTCCCGGCGACCTGAAGGCCGCCCTCCGCCAGGCCGTCGAAGTCAGCTTCAACCGCGTGGTGATCGACAATGACCGCAGCACGAACGACACGGTCGTCGTGATGGCCAACGGCGCATCCCAGACGCCCGCCCTCTCCCCGGCCCACATCGCCTGGCCGCAGTTCGTCGCCGCCTTGACGGAAGTCTGCACCGACCTCGCCCGCCAGATCGTCATGGACGGCGAAGGGGTCACCAAGTTCGTCACGCTGCGCATCACCGGGGCGCGCAGCGACGATGACGCCCAGCTTGCCGGGCGCGCCATCGCCCGGTCGATGCTGGTCAAGACCTCCTGGTTCGGCCTGGATCCCAACTGGGGACGGGTCATCGCGGCCGTGGGCTACTCGGGCGCCGCCGTCGAAGAGTCCAAGGTCCAGATCCGCTACGGCGAGATCCTGGCCTTCGACCGAGGGCGGGTCGCCGATGCCGCCACTCGCAGCGCGCTGAAGGATGTGCTCCGCAACCGCTCCTTCGATGTCTTCGTCGAACTGGGACTGGGGGCGGGCGCCTGCACCCTCTTCACCTGCGATCTGACGCGGGAATACGTCAACATCAATGCCGACTACACAACCTGAACATGCAAGCCTTCATTGACAAAGCCTCCGCGCTGATCGAAGCGCTCCCCTACATCCAGAACTTCCGCGGCGCAACCGTGGTGGTCAAGGTCGGCGGGAGCGTCATGGAAGACCCGACCGGCCTGGACCGCCTGCTGAGCGACGTCGCCTTCATGTCCACTGTCGGCATGAAGATCGTCCTCGTGCACGGTGGGGGCAAGGCGATCTCGCGCGGCATGGAGCGGAGCGGCATCGCCCCGCAGTTCATCCAGGGACTCCGCGTCACCTGCGCCAAGACCATTTCCGTCGTCGAGTCCGTCATCAAGACCGAGGTCAATGCCATGGTCGTCAAGACGCTCCGCGCCCACGGCGCCAATGCGCGCCCGCTGCACGGCGACTGGATCTTCACCGTCGTCCGCAAGACCGGCAGCAACCCCGACACGGGCGCCCCGATCGACTGGGGCTTTGTCGGCGATCCCGTCGGCGTCGACACCCGGACCGTCGCGGAGATGCTTGATGCGGGCGTCATCCCAGTGGTGACCCCGCTGGGGGTCGATGCCGGCGGCCAGCTTCACAACGTGAACGCCGACACGGCCGCATCCGCCCTGGCCAAGGCCCTGCACGCGCGCAAGCTGGCCTTCATCTCGGATGTGCCCGGGCTGCTGCGCGATGTCAACGATCCCGAATCCCTCATCTCGTCGCTGACCGTGGGCCAGATTGCCACGCTCCGCCGCGACGGGATCATCGGCGGCGGCATGCTGCCCAAGCTCGACAGTTGCGCCGCGGCCATCCGGGCCGGCGTGGGGAAAGTCCATTTAATCGACGGCCGCATGCCGCACTCGCTGCTGCTGGAGATTTTCACGAAGAAGGGTGTTGGAACGGAGATTATTGCTGATGAGTAAGAATACTGACATTGCCGCGCTGTTCGACCAATATGTGGTCAAAACCTACACCCCGTCGGTGACGCTCGTCCGCGGCCAAGGCTGCAAGGTCTGGGATGCCGACGGGATGGTCTATCTCGACTTCACCGCGGGCATCGCCGTGCAGAACGTCGGGCACGCCCACCCCAAGGTCGTGCACGCCGTGAGCGACCAGATGGCCACGCTGAACCACTGCTCCAACCTGTTCTACACCGCCAACCAGGCGCTGCTGGCGCAGCGGCTGTCGCGTCTTTCGATGGACGGCAAGTGCTTCTTCTGCAATTCAGGCGCCGAGGCCAACGAGGCCATGATCAAGCTGGCGCGCCTGTGGGGCCATGACGAAGGGCGCTTCGAAATCATCTGCATGCAGAACTCCTTCCACGGACGGACGCTGGCGACCTGTGCGGCGACGGGGCAGAGCAAGATCCAGAAGGGTTTCGATCCCCTCCCCCTCGGCTTCGTGTTTGCCGAGCTCAACAACATCGACTCCATCAAGGCGCAGATCAACGAGCGCACCGTCGCCGTGATGGTCGAGGTGGTGCAGGGCGAAGGCGGCGTGCAGCCTGCGCGCACGGCTTTCATGAAGGAAGTGCGCCAGCTTTGCGACGCGAAGAACCTGCTGCTGCTCTGCGACGAAGTCCAATGCGGCATGGGGCGCACCGGCACCTGGTTCGCGTGGCAGAAGCACGGCATCCTGCCCGACGCCTTCACCCTGGCCAAATCCCTGGCCAGCGGCGTGCCGATGGGCGCACTCATCACCTCCCCCAAGGTGGCCGATGTCTTCCAGCCGGGCCGTCATGCCAGCACCTTCGGCGGCAACCCGCTGGCCTGCGCGGCGGCGCTCGCGACCATCGACATCATCGAGTCCGAGAACCTCCTCGCGCGCGCAACCGAAGCGGGCGTGCTGTTCCGCGAGGGGCTGGCGCAGTTCGTCGAGAAGTACGACCAGGTCCTGGATGTCCGGGGCGAAGGCCTGATGATCGGCCTGGTCCTGGACGTCCCCGCCAAGGCGCTCGTGGACAAGTGCCGCGAACTGGGCCTGCTCTGCTGCACCGCAGGCGAGTCGGTCGTCCGCTTCCTGCCGCCGCTGACCGTCAAGGACGATGAACTGGAAGAGGCGCTCGACATGCTCGACGACGCCCTCGACATGCTTTACGGCCCGGATGCGGAGCCTGCAGAGGCAGCCGAGGAAACCGCAGCGGTAGCAACGGCCGAAGCCTAGGCGCACGGAGGATGACGCGATGGCACTGACGATTGAAACACTCAAGGGACTGACCGTGGGCGCCTGCGTTTCGGGCGGGCTCGACAGCCGGACCATTGCCAAGAAGCTGACCGACTCGGGCGTCCGGGTCATCGGGTTCACCGCCGACCTGGGGCAGCCCGACGAAGCGAACATCAGCGATGTCCGCGACCGCATGGCCCCCTGCGGCATCGAGACGGTCATCGTCGATCTCAAGAAGCCCATGGCCGAAGCCTGCTTCGAAGTCATCGAGACGCAGGCCATGTACGATGGCGGCTACTGGAACTCGACCGGCATCGCCCGCGCCGTCACGGTACGCGGACTCCTCCCCGAACTGCGCAAGCGGGGCTGCACGGTGCTCGCCCACGGCGCAACCGGCCGCGGCAACGACCAGATGCGCTTCGAGCGCTACACCAATGTGCTGGCGCCCGACATGAAGGTCTACGCCCCCTGGCGCGACGCCGACCTCCTCAAGCAGTTTCCGGGACGCACGCAGATGGCCGAATACCTGGCCGGCTTCGGCATCCCCGCGCCCGTCGGCGGCAAGAAGAAGTATTCCACGGACGCCAATCTCGCCGGGCTCTCGCACGAAGCCGAGGACCTGGAGAGCATCGAGACCGCCATGACGATCGTCAAGCCCACCATGGGCGTCTGGCCGATGGCGGCACCCGACAAGACCGAGCGCTTCACGGTCCGCTTCAAGGGCGCCCGGGCGGTCGAGATCAACGGCAGCGCCGTCACCCCGGTCGAGGCGATGGTCGAGGCCAACCGCATCGGCGGACGCTGCGGCGTCGGCATGAAGCATGCCCTCGAGAACCGCATCATCGGCACCAAGAGCCGCGGCGTCTACGAAGCTCCGGGGATGGAACTGCTCGGGACCTGTCTGCGCTACGTCTATCAGGCGACGATGGACCGTCGTTCAACCCTCCTCTTCCAGCAGCTTTCGAAGCTGGTGGCGGATCAGATCTACGACGGACGCTACTACGATCCCGTCACGCAGGCGGCGCGCGCCGCGATCGGCGTATTCTCGAAGTTCGCGTCGGGCACGGTGACGGTCGGCCTTTACAAGGGCAACATCCTGTTCGAGTCGCTCACCGACTGCAAGGCCTCGCTCTACAACGAAGCCGACTCCTCGATGGAGGCCAGCGCCGGACTCAACCCCGTCAGCTCGCAGGGCTTTGCCGAAATCCAGAGCGTCGAGGCCTTCGCCCTCGCCAACGCCAGGCAGATCGTCTAGCCGCAGGTCGACAGGGATTTCTATTACTCAGGTTGTCTGAATTCAGTGAGTCCGCTGGCCCGGCGGCGCCGGGCCAGTTGGCGCGAGGATGAGACTTTGCGGAGTAGCCGCACCGCTTCCGTCTGGTTATCCCCATCATCTTTGTCGCGAGCTTTGTCGACAAGGTATGCCTCGTAATCCATACGCGTCGCCGTAAGTGTCAACCGACGCTCACAGTAGTTATGAGCTATCTGTCAACGTTCTGCCCTGTCCCGTCCGGCCGTTATGCACCGCCCTGAAAGAAAAATTACGGATTGCCCGCAAAGCCAAAGGGAAGTACTATCTAAACATGACAACAGCACTACAGGAACTGGAAACGTTGTCCATCTCGGAGCGCGTGCAAGTCGTCGAGGACCTGTGGGACAGCATTGCGCGAAGCAACGCAAATCTGCCCGTCCCTCAGTGGCAGAAAGATGAACTTGCCCGAAGAAAAGCGCGATTCCTGCGGAATCCCGATTCCGGCGAAAGCTGGGATCAAGTCAAGCGAGCCATTCTCGAACCGCGATGACTGAAACACCCATTATTCGGTCTTCCATTGCTCGCAAAACCCCGAGAAGTGGATGAAACGACTCCCAATTTAGAAACCAGACACTGAACAAAGCGATGTTCCATCGGCAATAGAAAGGTTTGAGGCCGATCCAAAGGTGAAGACCACTGGTGATCGCTAACGCACTCAGACTCATTCGTTTCCCCAACGGGCGAGGCCGCCTGTTTCCCCGGGGACCATGGGCTTCCTTGATTTCCGTTTTTGCTTTACATATTTTTGACAAAAGTTTTACATGGTCCTGACGACATTCGGCGATCGATCTGGTGTAATGGCCGAGTGGTCAAGAGCAGCCATCACCGGTGTGATGGAATGAAGTCGATAAGGAGTCCGATCATGAGCGTACAGTCCGCATCAACGTGTCCCCTCTGGCTCACGCTGACGGTGATTGCCGGCCTGCTGTGGCCGGCGGCGGCCCAAGCCCGGATCAAACTGATCACCCTGCCGTTGCGCGAACGCGTGGAGATCCAGCTCGACCATCCCGAGGCCACGCTGGTCGAGGAGGAGCGCGTCGTTCCCCTGGTCAAGACCGTCCGCGCCGACGAGCCCAACCAGGTGGACTTCTCCTGGGCCAATACGGCCATCGACCCGCAAACCATCGTCTTCCGGGTGATCGGTCCCGCCGGGGAGGGCCCCGACGCGAAAATGGACGTCAAAGTCCTCTCCGTCAGCTATCCGCCGAACGAGCAGGCGCTGGTGTGGCAGGTGGCGGCCAGCCAGAGCGGCGCGGTGCGCGTGCGCATCAGCTACATCCTGGGCAACCTCACCAAGAGCTTCAATTACCGCGCCGTGGCCGCCCACGACGAACAGATGCTGACCCTCAGCCAGTACATGCGGCTGCAGAACTTCGCCAACGAGGAGTTCCTGTCGAGCTTCGACGCGGACAAGGGCGCCAATCTCTGGGCCGGCTGGGGCCGGAGATTCACGCGTCCGGTGGGCCTCAACGAAACCAAGGAGATGCTGGTCGAGAAGTTCACCCGCGTCCCCGTCCGCAAGACCTACACCTGCAATCCCGCCGAGTTCGACTATCTGGACCGCGCGCAGAACAAGCTGCGCGTGCCGATGCACTACGTGCTGAAAAACGACAAGGCCAGCAATCTCGGCGCCAGCCCCCTGCCCTACGGCAAGGTGCGCATCTTCATCGAGCCCAAGGACCCCGCGGATCTGGCCATGTCCGCCACGTTTCTGGGCGAGGACTGGGGGGCGTTCACCCCGCTGGACGATGAAATGAAGCTCTACCTCGGCGTGGCGCAGGACATCGTGGTCAAGCGGACGATCGACCGGAGCGAACGCCGCCGCGTGGCCGGAAACCTCTACAACCACGAGGTGGTGCTCAAGTACGAGATCGAGAACTTCAAGGACAAGCCGGTCGTGCTCGACATCAAGGAGAACCTCCGCCACGTGCGGGG
>CAZQKI010000231.1:0-6801 GCA_964592855.1 uncultured Lentisphaerales bacterium | reverse complement strand
TTCGCCCGACATCTTGATTTTATGCCTTCCGGGCATCGCATGCAATGGCTAACTCAACGTGCCCGCTTGACAGTATTCAACCCGTTATGGGAACATTGCCGAACACGAGGAAAAATAATGACTAACCCATCCAAGCTTACGCCGACATCATCAGCCGCCCGGAGGAAAACCGCCTTGATCGTCTGGGGCGGCTGGGGCGGGCATACGCCCAAGGCCTGCGCCGAACTTTTTGCACCGTGGCTGGAATCCAAGGGTTTCCGGGTGATCGTCTCCGACACGCTTGAGATCTACACGAACAAGCGGCGCATGAACGCGGTGAATCTGATCGTGCCGATCTGGACCATGGGCGAAATTTCCAAGGAGCAGTGGACAGGGCTGCGCGACGCCGTGCTGGCCGGCGCCAATGTGGCGGGCTGGCATGGCGGCATGTGCGACTCCTTCCGCGTGAACACGGAGTACCAGTTCATGACCGGCGGTCAGTGGGTGGCCCACCCGGGCGGCATCGTCCCACACCGGATCAGGATCAGCAAGCCGCAGGATCCGATCGTCAAGGGGCTCAAGGATTTCAGCATGAAGTCCGAGCAGTATTATCTGCACACGGATCCGGGCAACGAGGTCCTGGCCACGACAACCTTCAGCGGCCGGTATGGCAATGCCCCCTGGATCAAGGGAACGGTCATGCCCTACGTCTGGAAGCGCGTCTTCGGCAAGGGTCGCATCTTCTACACGGCCCTGGGCCATGTCGCCGACGACTTCCTGGTCCCCGAGGCCTTCGAGATCGTCAAGCGGGGCATGCAGTGGGCCGCCGGCGAAAAGATCAAGCCGGAGTACGTCTCCCCCTGATCGCGCACGACGCGATCATGACTAAGCGTCGCATTGTTGTCCTTACACGGAATAGCTGAATCATGTAAATCATGTAATCCTGTCAAAGACAATTTCGAGACGCTAAGAACCCCTCCTTTTTCACCCCAATCATTCGGAACGGAACACGCGCGACATGGAAACAACTCGGATCGGCATCGTCGGATGCGGCAATATCAGCGGCATCTACTTCAAGAACCTCTGCACCGTCTTCAAGAACGTCACGGTCGCGGCCTGCGCCGATCTCGACGCCGGACGGGCGCAAGCCAAGGCGGCTGAATATCCCGGCGTACGGGTCTGCACGCTGGACGAGATGCTCGCCGATCCGGCGATCCGCATCATCGTGAACCTGACCACGCCGCAAGGGCACTATCCGGTGGCCATGAAGGCCGTCGCCGCCGGCAAGCACGTCCACAGCGAGAAGCCGCTGACCCTCACCCGCGCGGAGGGACAGGCGCTGCTGAAGGCCGCCGCGCAGGCGAACGTGCGGGTCGGCAACGCCCCCGATACGTTTCTCGGCGCCGGCATCCAGACCTGCCGCCACCTGATCGACGACGGGGTCATCGGCGCCCCGGTCGCCGCCCAGGCCTTCATGCTTTGCCACGGACACGAGAGCTGGCACCCGGATCCGGAGTTCTACTACAAGGCAGGCGGCGGCCCCATGTTCGACATGGGCCCGTACTACCTGACGGCCCTCGTTTCGCTGCTGGGCCCCGTCCGGCGCGTGACCGGCTCCGCGCGGATCTCCTTCCCGCAGCGCACCATCACCAGCGCCAAGAAGAACGGGCAGCGCATCGACGTCGATGTGCCGACCCACATCGCCGGCGTGATGGATTTCGCCTCCGGCGTGATCGGCACCCTCACGACCAGCTTCGATGTCTGGGCCTCCGAAACGCCGCGCATCGAGATCTTCGGCTCCGAAGGTACGCTCGCCGTGCCCGATCCCAACGGGTTCGGCGGCCCGGTGCGGCTGCGCCTCAAGGGGGAGAAGGAGTGGCGCGAAATGCCCTTGACGTCGGGGTTCCCCGTCAATGGCCGCGGCATCGGCCCGTCGGACCTGGCGGAGGCGATCCGCACCGGCCGGCCGCATCGCGCCAACGGGGCCATGGCCTACCATGTCCTCGACATTATGCACGCCTTCCACGACGCCTCCAATACCGGCAGGCACGTCAACCTGGAAAGCACCTGCGAACGCCCCGAACCGATGCCGTTGGGCATGTTCGACGGCCAGTGGTAGCCCTGCCTCTTGCCGGAAACTGAGCGTTCACGGATTGATAGAAACGAGAAGAGCATGTCCAAAGGTTATTTTGATTTGCAGGTCAACGGCTATGGTGGCGTCGACTTGAACAACGATGGCGTCACCGCCGCCGACATCGAGAACATGTGTCTGCGGCTGGAGGCGGATGGAGTCGACGGCGTGCTGGCCACGATCATCACCGCGCCCATTCCCGACATGGTCCGTCGGCTACGGAAGGTCGTTGCGGCGCGCGAATCGAACCCGCGCATCCGTGCGTGCATCCCGGGCTTTCACATCGAGGGGCCGTTCCTCAACAGCGAGGCCGGCTATCGTGGCGCACACGACCCCGCGGCCATCTGTCCGCCCGAGCTGGACAATGTGAAGCGGCTGTTCGAGGCGTGCGGGGGGTTGCTCCGGATCCTGACGCTGGCCCCGGAGTGCGACGCGGGCTTTCAGGCCACGCGCTGGCTCGCCGGCCAGGGCGTTGTCGTCGCCGCAGGCCACTGCAATCCGTCGCTGGACACGCTCAAGGGCGCCGCCGATGCCGGTGTCTCGCTCTTCACGCATGCGGGCAATGGCTGTCCGATGCAGATGCACCGCCACGACAACATCATTCAGCGCGTGCTTTCCATGCATGACCGCATCACGCCCTGCTTCATCGCGGATGGCGTACACGTGCCGTTCTTCGCGCTCGGTAACTATCTGCGGGCGTGCGGCCTTGACCACGCCGTGGTGGTGACCGACGCCATGTCGGCGGCGGGCATGGGTCCGGGGTTGTATGGCATCGGCAAGTTCCAGGTGCTGGTCGGCGAAGACCTTGCGGCCTGGGCTCCCGACCGCTCGCACCTCGTCGGCTCGGCTGGGACGATGAAGCGCACGGCAGCGAATCTCCGCGACCAACTGGGGTTGTCGGATGCCGATGTGCGGCGCCTGACCGTCGAGAACCCACGGCGCGTTATCGGCCTGTAGGCTTACTGCGCCGCAAAGAGCACCAGCAGGCTGATTGCGTTGAATACGGCGTGCATGACCACGGGGGTCAACAGATTGCCCGTCGCCAGAAACCCTGCTGAACAGGCCAGTGCCACACCGAAAAGCGGCAGCAATCCCGGCGCGTGCAGGTGAAGGGCTGCAAAGAGCAGCGACGCGAGCAGCAGGCCGCGCCCGACCCGGGTTCCCTGCTGCGCGAGGTGGGGAAGCAGGAGGCCCCGGAAGACCAGTTCCTCGGCGACCGGAGCCACCACGACGGCAACCGCGATCAGCCAGAATCGTGAAAAGTCTCCGAGCTGGCCGTTGACCAGCCACTGGAGCGTCTCTTGCTGCAACTCCGGCCAATGCAGCCGCCGGACGGCCAGGCTGCCCAGTCCGGCGAGCAGCCAGACCGGGACGAGCATCATGACCCCGCCCCGCAGTCCCGTGGCGATGGCTTGGTGTGCCGTGTTGCGTGGCGTCGTTCCCAGGAGGTTCCGCCATCCCGCTTGCGACAGATACAGGCAGGCGGCGACGGCCAGCGCCATCGTGCCGATCTGGAAGAGGGTCGAGGCGACGAGATCGGCCCCGGTGGGCAGGCGGTCGAGAAGGGGGCGCGTCCCCGCGGCCCGGGCGATGCCGAGAAATGCTCCCAGCCCCAGCACGGCCAGCAGCGGTCCGATCGGAAGCCTGGCGGCCGGCAGGGATGCCATCCGGTTGCGGACCATGTGCCAGAGCTGACGACGGTGCGGAAAGGCCTGGATGGCCATTTGGATCAACAGCCCCGCACCCAGCAATCCCAGCAGGAGCAGAAACAGCGCCGCGGGGATTGGCTGAGGAACAGGAATGATGTCGTCAGAAGGCAACATGGGAAATTGGACGAAGGGGTTATTGTTCGGCGCGTCGCCCCGGCTTGCGGCCGAGGCGGGTCATCCTTCCGCCAACGCGGCGGCTGCCTCCTTGAGGTTTTCGCGGATCTTGATGTGCTGCGGACACTTCGGCTCGCAGGCGCCACAGCCGGTGCAGGCGTCGGCCCGCTTGGCCGTATCCGTCGCGGCCGCGCCGATCCCCGCATAGCCCTTCCTGGCATTGTCCCACAGGCCGTAGACCCGTCCGCGATTGAAGCTCTCGAAGATGCGGGGAATCGCCACCCCCTGCGGGCAGGGCATGCAGTAGTTGCAGCCGGTGCAGTAGAGTTCGGCCATCTTCTTGAGACGTTCCAGATGCGCCTCGATCGCCTGCTTGTCGGCGTCGGACAGCGCGATGGGATCGGCGCAGACCCGGATGTTCTCCTCGACCATCGCCATCGTGCTCATGCCGGAAAGCGCCACGGCGACGTTCGGATTGGCCAGCACGAACCGCAGCGCCAGTTCGGGAACGCGTTCGATGCCGGGAACCAGTCCGCTCAGCACCGCGCTGTTGTCGCCAAGCCGGCCGCCGGCCACCGGCCCCATGACGATCACGCCGATCCCGGCGGCTTTGGCGGCCGCAAGACCTTCCTCCAGCTCCCGGTAGAGCAGGTTGTACTGGAGAGTGATGACCGCGGGATAGCCGGTGGCCACCAGCTTCAGCAGGGCTTCGTTCGAGTCGTGAAACGAGAAGCAAATGTGCTTGATGAGCCCCTGCTGCTGCGCTTTGCGCATCCATTTGGAAACCCGCGGCTCCACCTGCTCGGTGTAGTTCGCCCAGTTGACCCCATGGTGGTTGTAGATGTCGATGTAGGAAACCTGCAGCCGCTCCAGGCTCTGCTCCAGCAGCCCCCACCAGACCTTCTCGTCGTCGCCGTAGTTCGGGTTCTTCGTGGAAAGGACGATCCGGTCGCGCCATCCCTTGAGCGCTTCGCCTACGGCCCGCTGGCTGTCCTGGTTGCAGTAGCCCACTGCCGTGTCGATGTAGTTCACGCCCGCCTCGAAGGCCCGGTGGATCATCGGAATGGCCTGTTCGCGGTCAACCCGAGCGTCGGCCCCCTCGCCGACCATGGGCAGACGCATGGCGCCAAACCCCAGCTGCGAAACCTGCAGTCCCGTTTTTCCCAATGTGCGATAGACCATATTCCTGACTCCCGGATTGCTGAATGCCGTATGCAGGATAGCAGATGTTGACCGGCTATGCCCAGCAGGGACTCGACCAGGCCATGTTGCCGCGGTTGGTGATGACGCGCACATAGCCGCTGGCGCCGGGCACCAGCGCGACGGCCAGATCGCTGCGCACCAGCACGCGGCCGTCGCCTTCGGGCGCCAGGGTCTGCACGTCCTCGCCATTCACGACCACGGCCACTTCGCGGATGCCCTCCTCCGATGCGGCGCTGATGGCGACGCGGCGGCGCTCCTCCCGGCCGCTGAACGCGACGTCGAGGAAGATGCGCGTCTGCGTCGTGGCATACGTCCTCCCGTCCCGCATCGCCGCGAAGACCGATTGGCGCGACAGGGAGGGGACAAGTACGGCCGTGTAGCCCGATGGCCAGAACTTGCCCGTGTTGGAGAGGTAGCTCTCGGTGTGCAGGGGGTCGCCGGGGCGGCCGTCGTGAATGTCGCCGCCGCCGACAAAGCCCAACCGGAATCCCCGCTTCAATGCATCGACCACATGCCGGCCGCGCATCTCCCCCTTGCAGTGGTGGATGGGCATGAGGTTGCCGTCGTCGCCGTGCTTTTCGCTGCTGCCCCAGACCGAATGAATCTCCACCGCACGTTCATACTTGGGATTCCAGCCCTGATCCCAGTCCACGCCCATGATCGCGTTGGCCGTGTGGTGGGGGATGGCCAGGATCTCCTGGTCCCGGATCGTGTCGAGCTTCCGCCAGAGCTTTTCCAACGTGTCGCAATCGGAGTCGGTGCTGCTCACCGACGGACCGCCGGAGCCGGCGTAGTAGATGTTGCGATGGCCGGGGGCGCCCCCGCGCGGGTTGTGGTGGGTCCACTCCTGGCCGATCAAGGTGGCGAAGCGGCCCGGTTCGTTGAAGTCGTTGGCGACGGCCTGGAAGTAGTCCCACTGGCGCGCCGTGATCGCCTCCATGTGATCGGAGATCGCCCCGAAATCGAGAAAGCCCTCGTCCCGCGCAAACGCATACAACTCCTCGGGGCAGCGGATGCCGTCGCTGAAGAACGTCTGCCAATGGGGATCGCCCCAGAAGATCCGGCTATCGGGGCGCTGCTCCGTCACGAAGACGGGATTCGACCAACCTTCCATGCCCGATTTTTTGTCGATCAGGCGGATGAAATGGAAGCCGGGTTCGCGGATCGCAAAGCCGCCGAAGACCCCGATGGGCCGGGTGTCGCCGGGAAAGACGCCTTGCTGGCGGCCGTCAAACGCGAGGCTCCCGGGCCCCGACAACGCCGCACCCGCATCCACTGCCAGTTCGCCCGACCATTCGGGGAGGACGTTGTCGTGGTAGTGGATGTTGCGGCAGACATTCAGGTTGAAGGGGCTCTTCAGTGCCGGCTTCTTGTCGCAGAAGTTTCCGGCGCAGGGGATTTTACGCACCGGCCCGAGCAGCTTGATTTTGAAGGAAAAGGGCTCCCCGACGGCGAGGCGCGAGGGGATGACGCAGCGAATGGCGGTGGGGTCCATCAGACGTGTTCCTTTCGTACGTTCATTGGCGTGATGCGGTCATGCTTGATCGATGTCGATTTCCGCCCAGACCAGGTCCGTGATGTCCCGCTCCCGGGAGCGGTTGAACAACTCAATGGCGTTGATGCCGTCATGGAGCGTCCCGCTGGGCACTTCGAACTGTAAATAAT
>CAZQKI010000230.1:0-6932 GCA_964592855.1 uncultured Lentisphaerales bacterium | reverse complement strand
GGCAACATGACCCGGCGCAGCGCGCGTCCCGCCAGCAGGTTCGTGCCGGCCTGTTTCAGTTTGCGGGCGCTCGATCCCAAGAGGACGAAGCGCAGTCCGTGGCTCTCGATGAACCGGTGCACCTCGTTCAGGAGTGGGGGTAACCTCTGGACCTCGTCCACCACCACGGTCTGGCCCGCCGGGATGCGGAGCAACTCCCGGCCAAACAGCCGCGCGTCGCGCAGGTAGCTCTGGAACAGACCCTCGTCCAAGAGATCAAAGCGGTGGGCTTCGGGAAAGGCCTGCCGCGACCAGGTGCTCTTGCCCACACCCCGCATGCCGAACAGGAAGAAGTTCTGCCCGGGCGCCTTCAGCAACCTCGCATAAGATGACTTTGCACTCATGACGTCATATATACCGGAAATATGACGGCGAGTCAACAACTGTCTCCAAGACATTGGAGGACGTGGCGGCTATCTCCTTGGCGAGGCATTTCCATCGTGTGGTTGATCGGGCGGAGGCGGGGGACGGGGGGTGGATTTGTCATACGTGCTGCACCCGAATCAGGCGATCCAGTTGGCCCGCCAGGAAAAGCGGCAGGGACAGGAGGGTGAACGAGACGGTTTGGGCCTTGGTCTTGCCGCCGAGTTCAACGGTGAAGTCGCCGCTGGATGGGCGATCCAGGTTGAAGCGGACCGCAAAACGCCGCATCTTCTCCGCCAGAAAGATGTGGGTTGATTTGAGGCTGCCCGAAGTGCCGGCCCGCACTTCCTCAGGGATAACGGTTCCGTCATGGGTCCAGAGATAATCCACCTCCGCATTCGCGTTCTTCGCCTCCCGGTGCCAGTAGAACAAGGTGTGCTCGGTGAAACAGGGGCCGATGGCGCGCAGCTCCTGGCCAACAAACTGCTCGGCCAGCCCCCCTTCCTGAACGGTCAGCAACGCGGTGCCGTCCGTCAGACTGAGACCGCAAAGGTTGCCGCACAGCGCGGTGTCCAGCAGGAGCGGCTTGAAGTGCGCAACCAATGCAAGACCGCCTTCTGTTCGAAATTGACCGTCAGGACCGAATCGAAACACCGGCAGCCGAACGCCTCCACGAGAAACGTCTTGCCCGCCTGCCGTGCGCCCCGCACAACCAACGGCTTCCGATCCACGCGATCTTTCCACTCCTCAGAGAAGTGCATGCGGCGAGGGCGAATCCAGACAGGCGTTCCTGATTGTGAAGCCGGGGCTGAAGCCCCTGACTCGCTTCCGCCTGAAGGGACTGTTGATTAATTCGACCGCAACACGATTTTTTGAATCTGGAAAGCAGGAAAAGATGCCCAGTTTCCTGATTTCCTGAGTTCCAGATTATATGCATTTCGGATAAATCAACAGTCCCTGAAGGCGGGATCAGCTTCGAGAAACCAAGCTGCCGGCTTCTTCCCGAAAGAGCCCGCTGTGGACGGGCGCGTTGCCGTAGGCGGAGGGAAGGTCAGGCGGACGGGGGCAGGCCGCGGACCAGGTAGGCGTTGAGCACGCCCGACTCCGTCGAATTGAAGAAAGCCATCGTTCCGTCGGGGGAGAGGAAGGGATGGGTATGGGCGGCGCTCTCGCGTGGCGAACGCGTATCGAGCAGGCGGCGCCAGTTGCGCAGCGGACGGTCGGGCGCCGGATCGAACTCGGCCAGAACCAGCTCGGTCGTGGTTTTGCCCTCGATCGTGTAGTCGGTAATCAGCCGCCGCGCCGCCGCGTCGGTGGCGAAATGGTGGAAGCGGGGCTTGGCGCAGGAGGCGCTGAGGACGGTGCGGCGTCCGCCCGCCGTCGCGGCGCCGAGATGGCCGTCGTGCGGCGCGGGAAGCCCTTCGATCAGAATGTGGTCGGGCGGCAGGCGCCCACCGCCGACGCTGGTGATCGCCGTCGCCCCGCGCCCGCGCCAGCACTGGTGCCCTTCGCAGAATTCCTCCAGATTGCGCCCCCACGGCAGGTCGCGGAAGCCGGTCGCGTCATCGCGGATCACATGGATGTCGCAACCGGAGCCGCTGACCGAGCGCAGCGGGGTTCCATCCGCGGCGCTCAGATTGCCATGGTTCTCCTGAACAAGTAGATCGTGCGCGGCGGACTCGTCGCGGCTGCGGCAGTATTGCGGATGGATGTTGCACCAGGAGGGGCCCTCGAGCACCAGACGCGCCGAGGCGGTGTCGAGGTCGAAGACGAGCAGGCCCCACGGGGGCGGTTCGCGCCGGCCGTCGCCGAAAAAACCGGAGATGGCGATGCGGCGTCCGTCGCTGGAGATGGTGGAGAGTGGATAGAGGCGGCTGATCCGGCGCACCGCCCCTTCGGCCGGCCGGTCCAGCACCACGAGACTTTCGCGTCCGCGTCCGTCGAGTCCGACCCGCTTCAGCGTCATGCGCCCGCCGTTCAGCGTGGTCTCGTCATGGAAATAGTAGAGCCAGCGACCGTCGGGCGAGAGGGCCGGACCGGTCACGCCGCACTCCTCGGTCAGGGGCGAGAGGGCGCCCCCGTTGTCCAGATCGCACAGGAAATAGCGGTGCTGCGGATCGTTCTGGAGACCGCCGTGCGGCTTGGCCGAACGGTGCACGACGAGGCGGCGACTGTCGGGGGTGAAGACCTGCGCCTCCATGTAGATGTGCGACCAGGGGATGCCCGGTTCGTCTGTGAGTTGAAAGACTTCGATGCCAGGCGCCGAAGCGTCATCCAGCAGATCGGGACGTAGTTTCATTGGCATTGCTTCCTAATTGTGAATCTCTGCACAGGATCTTGACGGTAGTACTGCCTGAATTCGGCGTAGAGCGCGGGGTGCTCCCGCTGAAGCTCCGCCGGCTTTTCAAAGAAAAGCTCGGTGACGACTGCGAAGAACTCGGCCGGCTTCGTGGCGCCGTAGGCGCTGATCAGCGACGGGAGTCCCTGCGCGACATCACGCTGCAGCTTATCGAGCTGATGCGCGAATGCGTGCAGGACGACGTTCACGCCGTCGTCGGGGCGCTGTGCGCCGTCGGACGTGTCGGGCCACGAGAGGACAATCGCGCCGGAACTGGAACAGAGTCCCGATACCGGACGGTTCGTGAGCGTCACCGTGCCCGCGTCACCGCGCTCCTCCTGTTCGAAGTCGAATGGCTTTCAGGCAACTCCAGGAGCCCGTGCGCCACGAAGCGCTCAACCTCCCGCCAGTCGGGGCAGCGGGTGAACTGCGCCGTGACGCCCGGGAGGATGCGGTTCCAGGGGCGGTCGAAAATCACCACCTTGCACGGCGGCATCTTCGCCAGTTGCGCCAATGCAACGGGGGCGTCTTCGATGGCCAGGTCGTATCGCTTCCGAGAGAACTCCTCCACCGTCAGCGCACGCGCCCCGTCGTCTGTTACCGGCGCAGGCTCGCGGTTGTATTTGTCGACATGGATGATCGGAATCTGCGACAACCCATGGCGCGCCAGCCAGGCGACGGAGATCGCATGCGTCGCGAAGGGGCGTCCCGTCACGATTTCAACGGCATGTCCGCACTGCGCCCAGGCCGCCAGCGTCGCCACGGCGCCGGGTGTCGCCTCGAGATTCAACAGGTGTCCAGGTTCATGCGCGACGCTCATGAGGCGCTGGTAGCGCGCCTCGTCCAAAGCGAAGGCTTCACGCAGGTCGAAGGTGTGAATGTCGGCATAGCCGACCGTGCATCCATACAGCCGGTTGGCCAGCAGGCTCAACGGGTTGGCCGTCTCGCACAAAACATCATCGAAATCGACGTAGATCCGCAACGGCATGCAAGCCCTTTCATGAACGCGAAAGCACATTACTGCGCCGCCAGCGCGGTTGCCATCCGGACCGCCGCGACGGAGGCGCTCACATCGTGCACCCGGAGGATCGAGGCGCCACGCCAGATGCACCAGACCATGGCCGTCAGACTTCCCGCCAGGCGGTCATCGACCGGCGCACCGGTGACCTCGCCGATGAAACGCTTGCGCGAAAGCCCGACCATCAGGGGCGGCCCCAGCTCCGCAAACCGCCGCAAGCCGCCTAGCAGGGCCAGGTTGTGTTCAAGGGTCTTGCCAAAGCCTATGCCGGGGTCGATCACCACCGCGGCTTCCGCGACGCCGGCCGCGACAACCGCATCCACGCGCCGCTTCAGCCACGCCTGAACCTCTGCGACCACATCGTCATAGACAGGCTCCTGCTGCATGGAGCGGGGTTCGCCCTGCATGTGCATGAGCACGACGCCTGCACCGTGCTCGCGGACAACCGACAACATCGCGGGATCGCGCAGGCCGGTGACGTCGTTGATGATCGCCGCCCCGGCTTCCAACGCCGCACGGGCGACTGCCGGATTCCGGGTATCGACGGAGATCGGCACGGACGTCTGCTCCGCCAGCGCCTTCACCACGTCGATCACGCGGGCCAGCTCCTCTGCGGTGGAAACCGGCTGGGCTCCGGGCCGCGTGGACTCGCCGCCGACATCCAGAATATCCGCACCCGCTTCGACAAGCTGCAGACCGTGGGCCACGGCCGCCTTGGGGGCATTGTGCCGTCCGCCATCGGAGAAGGAGTCGGGCGTGACGTTCAGAATGCCCATCACGAGCGGATGCGCAAGCGTCAACGCGCGGTCCTTGCACCGCCACACACCCGGCTCGGCGGTCGGACCTGCATGCGACGTCCTGTCTGGCTTGAGCATGGGAATCCTGCCTAGATCGCCGTGGACTCGCGCGGCGGCAAATCCGCAGGGGGCTCTGCCGAGGCTTCGGCCGTCGCCTCGTTTGCGACCACTTCCGCGGGTGGCGCCACAACGGCTTCGGCCTTGGGTTTCGGATCGTCCGCTTCGCGCTCTTCAGCCGTGCGGATCCGGCCCATCCGGACCAGATCCTCGGCATCGGCGCCATCCACCGTCTCCTGCTCCAGCAGCAGATCGACCAGCAGTTTGACGCGGTCGCTGTCGGCCGTCAGGATGTCGTGCGCCTGCCGATAGGCGTCGCGCACCAGGAGATCGACCTCGGCGTCGATCGCCTGCGCCGTCGACTCGCTGAAATCCTGCGTCCCGCCGAACTCGCGCCCCTGGATCATCATCTCGCCACGGCTGCCGTAGGTGCGAGGGCCGAGCTTGCCGCTCATGCCCCAGTCGCAGACCATGTGGCGGGCCAGCAGGGTCGCCTGATGCAGATCCTGGCTGGCGCCCGAGCTGATGTCATCGAGGAACAGTTCCTCCGCGACGCGTCCGCCCATCGCCGTGGCCAGCTGCGCCATCATCTGCGTGCGGGTGAAGTGGAGGCGATCCTTCTTCGGCAGAAACATGGTGGCGCCCAGCGCCATGCCGCGCGGGATGATCGTGACCTTGTGAATCGGCTCGCCGCCCTTGACGCGCGCCATGACGACGGCATGTCCCGCCTCGTGGAAGGCCGTCAGGCGCTTCTCATCCTTGTCCAGCATCCGCCCTTTGCGCTCGCGTCCCCACCAGACTTTGTCGCGCGCCTCCTCCATGTCCTTCTGCTCGATGCCTTCCTTGCCTTCGCGTGCGGCCAGCAGCGCCGCCTCGTTCAGCAGGTTGGCGAGGTCCGCCCCGGAGAAGCCGGGTGTGCCCCGGGCGATCCGGCTCAACTGGGTATCGGGCGCCAGCTTCAGCTTTTGCGCGTGGATGGCGAGGATCTGCTCGCGCCCCTGCATCGTCGGCAGATCGATGACGATCTGCCGGTCGAAGCGGCCCGGGCGCATCAGCGCCGAATCGAGCACGTCGGGCCGGTTCGTCGCCGCGACGATGATCACGCCTTCGGAGGTTTCGAAGCCATCCATCTCGACGAGCAGCGCATTCAGCGTCTGCTCCCGCTCGTCATTGCCGCCGCCGATGCCGGTGAAGCGGTTCCGTCCCACCGCGTCGATTTCATCGATGAAGATGATGCAGGGGGCATTCTTCTTCCCCTGCTCGAACATGTCGCGGACGCGCGAGGCGCCCACGCCGACGAACATCTCCACGAAATCGGAACCGCTGATGCTGAAGAAGGGGACGCCCGCCTCGCCGGCGATGGCCTTCGCGAGCAGCGTCTTGCCCGTTCCGGGGGGACCCATCAGGAGCACCCCCTTGGGAATGCGTCCGCCCAGCTTGACGAATTTCTGCGGTGCCTTGAGAAATTCGATGATCTCCATGACCTCGTCCTTCGCCTCTTCGATGCCGGCGACATTCGCGAAGGTGACCTTCCGCTTCTCCTGATTGAGCAGCTTGGCGCGGCTCTTGCCGAAGCTCATCGCCCCCATGCCCGAGGAGCGGACCTGGCGCATGAAGACGAAATAGAGCAGCCCCAGGAAGATGACGATGGGGAGCAACTGGACGAGCAAGGCGCCCAGGATCGGGTTCGCGTAGTTCACCCGAGGCGTGATCTTGTTTTCGCGCAGGTACTGACGCAGCTCCTCCGTATCGGGCATGACGCTGACGGTGAAACGCTTGGGAATCGATGACCCGTCGTCTTCCTCGCCGGTCCGTACACCGCGGATGAGCGTCTTGCCGGAATTTTCACGGACCAGCTCGCACTTCTCGATCTTGCCGGCCTCGACCAGCTTGCGGAATATCCCTTCGTTCTCCAGCTCCTTGTAGCCGCTCTTGCCGCCGTTGGCCAGGGCGAACACCATGATGCCGATCATGAAGAAGACCACCAGCCAGGCGACCATGGCGCGTGGCGGCGGTTTCGGGTCGGTCTCCTTGCGGGGGAGCGGCGGGGGCGACTTCTGAACAGGATCTTGTTTCTGGGGATCTGATTCTTCCATGAAGATTTCCAAAGCTCGGCAGGGGTTGCGCGGCTCACACCAGCGTCAAGAGGGTTTGCAAGAACCTCAAAATAGACAGTGAATCATGATAGCCTGCCCTGCCCACGTTGGCAAGCGCAAGTTCGTTCCTGAGTTCCAGATTGACAAGCAGTATGGATAAATCAACAGCCCCTGAAGGCGGGACTCCGGCAAACGGATGAACCCGTCGACAAAGCTCGCGACAA
>CAZQKI010000229.1:3340-6942 GCA_964592855.1 uncultured Lentisphaerales bacterium | reverse complement strand
ACCGAAAGCGTTGAAGACCGGATCGCCCTTGGGTTCGTACCAGCGCACGCTTAACATCAGGCGGGTGCCTTGGGGATTGAACTTGCTGTGGAATCCATAGACTTCACAACGCTCGGGCTCGGCAAACCGGATCGGCGGATCGGATTTTGTGAACACTGCACGCGTTGAAAGGAGAAGCTTCCGCGCGCCCGTCGCGGTGTCCGTCAGGTAGAAACCGTCATCATCCACGGGACCCTGGTTGCGCCGCACGTGGTCGTCGGGGACCTGCACGCCGTAACCCGGTTGGGTCAGCCGCATCGTCGTCATGTTGGCCGACACCAGCCAGCGCCCGTCCGGAGAGGCCTGATACACCGTTCCCTCCAGCCGCTGCCGCGCGCCGCGCAAAAAATCAAGTTTCCAGGCGAAGGGCTGCCAGGTGTCGACATCCACATCGTTGAAGTACAACTCCTGGTCTGTGCCGCCCCAGTTGATGTTCGCCCCCATCTGTGGCTCCCACCCGCAGGTTTCGGCCACGATACGACTCGCGCCGGTATGCAGGTCAATGACGCAGACATGGCCATACTCTCCCGGTTGCGGCTGGCGATCTTCGAAAGGCATCTGGAAGACGGCCAGGTAGCGCCCCGAGGGACTGATTGGCGAGGTGTCAAAAAAGCGGTGGATGCAGCCCGGCCGATCCAGAGTCACGCACCATACCGGAACCATCGGATGGAACTCCGTGTATCTTGGAAAACCGTCGTAGATCATCTGCATCTCCAAATGTGCATCAAGTATAGGCCAGCTGCGAAATCGTGACAAGCGGCATTTGATCCTTGGGGTAAGGGGTCAGTTGCCGGGGTGTGCGAAAACGTGCATGAAAAGCAGGTCTTGAACCGTGAATGCACGCCAATTACCTCGGCCTTTGCGACAACATCACCACGGAGGCACGGAGACCTGGAGGAGAGGTTGCGTGAAAGCGCATCCGCTTTTGGCGTATGCTGGCCTGACACGACACATGGCATGCAGCGGATGCGCCTTCACGCAACACCCTTATGAGACGGCAGGGATGATCTGCGCGTATGCAGGATGGATCGTGCTCCCTGTCAGGTGTTCACGCAAATTCAGAATTGGCAGCAACTCTGCTTGTTTCAACGGCAACCGCCGGTCAGCCAAGCCTGAATTTGCGTGAACCTCCCCTCCCGGACTCCGTGCCTCCGTGTCTCCGTGGTGAACCCTGCGGATTGATTGGTTTTCACACTCACTAAATCAAACGCCTCGGTTATGCGCTCTAATCGCACCCCCCGGTAACTTCGCATTTACGTTCATGAGAACCTTGGGGCGCGGCAACGACCGAATTTCCCTTGCGCCGTCATCGCCCTTGTGCAATCCTCTCTTCATCGTCTGGGCGTAATGGCGTATGTGGAGCGTCGCCATTCGTCCGGCGCTAGCGAATGAAAGCCCTGCCCATCACATTGCTGTGGGATCGGAATGCCTTCTGGGAGGCCCTCCGTGCGCATGAGCTTGGCTGGAGGGACTTGCTGAGTCTTGCGGTGTTCGTGGTTTTTGCCTGCGGCCTGTACGGAGCCGTTCTCGCCGGATGGCGATCGCCCCGCCTCTCCGTCTACGTCGCCGTGAAATTGCCTGTGTTGTTTCTGGGGACGACAGCGATTGTCGCCGTGTTCAACTGGATGACCGCCAGCATTCTGGGATCGGGGTTGTCTTTTCGCTCAACCGTCTTTGTCGTTCTTGCCTCCATGACCATGGGGTGCTGGATTCTCCTCGGCCTCGTACCGGTTGCGCTCTTCTTCCTGGCCACCGGCGTTTCATACGCCGGAACGCACGACGAACTGCGCTATTCCCACAACCTGATCCTGATGACCCATATCTTCATCCTGGCCATCGCCGGCGTCATCGGAAACGCCACCCTCCTGAAGGGATTGCGACGTGTGGTCAACGCGCGCTGTCCCGTGCCGGCCTTGTTCTTGCTCTGGCTCGCGGCCTTTGCCTTTGCCGGGTGCCAGTTTTCATGGATTCTCCGGCCGTTTGTGGGCAGTCCGTTCTATCCCGTAGCCTTCATGCGTTCCGACTGCCTAGATCGCAATTTCTATGAGTTCGTGTTTACAGAAGTGCTCCCGTTCCTCGTGACGGGAGGAAAATAGGAGATGACCATGGCAGATAACAACAACGGTTCACGATTTGCAGCCCCGCCTCCGCTTCCCGCCGACGGCGTGGAGCTGGGCATGGCCAATGTCGTCACGGCCCTGCTGAAGGCCCCCGCGAAGGTCTCCGATGCCATCGCGTTTCAGCAGCAGGGCCTGTATGCAACGGCATCGCGCTTCCTGGCCGTCGCCGTCGTCAGTCATGCCGTGTTCGGACTGGCCATCGGGCTGTTCGCCGGTTGGCCGGTGGCGGCCATGGATGCCATCAAGACACCGCTCGTGGCCGTTGGCTCGCTGCTGATCTGCTTCCCAAGCCTTTACGTGTTCGCATGCGTCGCGGGAGCCCCGTTGTCCCTGGCGCAAACCTTCGCCCTCGGCTGCTCCTGTCTGGCGATGGTCGGACTTCTGCTTGTCGGTCTGGCGCCCGTGGCGTGGCTCTTCGCCGTGTCCACCGATAGCCTGCCGTTCATTGTCGTGCTGACACTTCTGATCTGGCTTGTCGCCGTCGCTTTCGCCGCACGGTATGTCGGGAAATTGAGGGCCAACGTCCTGTTTCAACGGCAAGGTGGAATCACGCTGTGGCTGCTGATCCTCATTGTCGTCACACTGCAGATGACGACGTGCATGCGTCCGATGCTCGGGAAAGCAGAGCGGAGCTGGTGGACGAACGAAAAGAAGTTCTTCCTGGTTCATTTTGGCGATGCCTTTGAACCGAAGAAAAAATGAGCACCGGTCATTGTCCGGCCTCGCCCCCCCCCGACAAAGCTCAAGACAAAGCTCGCGACAAAGATTGTTCTCCTGCCTCGATCCAACTGGCCCGGCGCAGCCGGGCCAGCGGCCTCACTGAACCCCGAACCCTGAACCCTTCGCCTTCAAAACCTTTGGCTTTGCAGGCGCCCCGGCCGGCTTCATGCAGGCCACCAGGGCGCGGAGAGCCAGAGTGGAATCGTGATGAGACAGAGCGCATGGGTCACCAGCACCGCCGCCGCCGCCAAACGCGCATCGCACTGGTAGGCTTCCCCGAGCATGACGCTCGCCATCGAGCAGGGCTGGGCCGCCACGATCAGCAGGGCCGGCCGTATCGCCGCCGGAAAGGGAAGCCAGAAGATCAGCGCCGTCGCGATCGCGGGAATGATCGCCAGTCGCAGCACGGTCAACAGCACGATCAGCTTCGAGAAAATCTGACCGCCCCGGATCTCGCCGATCCGCGACCCCACGATGATCGCCGAAAGGGGAATCGTCGCCTGTCCCGTCATGTGCAGCGCCTGGGAAATCATGGAGCCGAAGCCGCCTCCCGCCTCCGTTGCCTGCAGAGCGTCGATGGTATCGCCCGCCTGGTGGCGGAGCAACAGCCAGCAGGCGCCGCATACCATCGCCAGCAGCGGCATCGAACAGAGGTTCTTCAACCGGTGAAACCGGCGGATTCGGGAGTTTTCACGGCGACGTTTACAGCCAGGGAGGGGGGCG
>CAZQKI010000229.1:0-3240 GCA_964592855.1 uncultured Lentisphaerales bacterium | reverse complement strand
AAACCGGCGGATTCGGGAGTTTTCACGGCGACGTTTACAGCCAGGGAGGGGGGCGCCGGGGAAACTGCCCCCCTCCATTCCCGTCTGCCCCCGGGCCAGCGCCTGGACGCCGAGCGTCCAGAGAACCAGCTCCGCGCCGATCGCCGATAGGATGATCTGCGCCACCCCCATCTCGTCCAGCATTGTGGCAGCGAGCATGATGGGGAGGAAGGAGTAGTTGTTGATCGTGCACAGGAACTGGAACATTGCCGCCGTCTGCTTCGCCTGCCGGCGCAGCAGGGGGATGCAGAGCAGGCCGACCGTCCATCCCACCACCATGATCAGGGCTGATCCCGCCGGGAGCATCCAGTTCGCCAGCAGCGTCGTCCACGTGAAGTTGCGCGTCAGCGAGGAGAGAATCAACGCCGGATAGATCACGTTGATCTGCAGCAGCGAGAGCTGGCGGTTGAAGGGGGTGTCGATGACCCCGCGCCGACGCAGGACGAAGCCGGCGGAACTGATGAGGAAGATGCAGGCCGTCTTGAAGAATACCGACAACATGACGCCCTATGCTTCCGCCGCAGCCAGCAGCTCGGTCAGCGTCGTACGCCCTTCGTAGAGCGCCTTGCCGACTATTGCGCCCAGCAGGTTGGCGTGCTTCAGCGCAGCCAGCGCCGTCACATCCGCGGGCCGGCTGACCCCGCCCGAGGCGATGACTTGGCAGGTGACCGACTTGCAGAGCTGATCCATGGCCCCCACGTTGGGCCCCTTCAGCATGCCGTCGGTTGCGGTGTCGGTGTAGATGATCGTGCCGACGCCGAGAGCGGAGACGCGCTTGGCCAGATCGGTGGCGCGGACCTGCGTCGTCTCGACCCAGCCCTTGACCTGCACCCAGCCGTCGCGGGCGTCGATGCCGACAGCGATCCTGTCGCCGCCATGCCGGGCGACGAGCCGCGCCAGCGCCGCTCCGTCGTCGAGGGCGCGCGTGCCGATGATCACGCGGGCCAGGCCCGCGTCGAGCATGAGCTGGACATCGGCGTCAGTGCGGAGCCCGCCGCCCATCTGCACGGGGATCGAAAGGGCCGCCGTGATCCGGGCGATCACGTCGGCATGGGCCGGGGCTCCCTGGAAGGCGCCGTCGAGGTCGACGACATGCAGCGCCTGCGCCCCCGAATTCTGCCAGTGCAGAGCCATGGCCACGGGATCGTCGCCATAGACGGTCGCGGCGTCGGCGCGTCCCTGGCAGAGCCGTACGCAGCGGCCTTTTTGCAGGTCGATGGCGGGAAAGATGATCATTTCACAGGGTTCCCTTGGACGACGGGACGCCGCTCTCGCGGGGATCGCGTTCGACCGCCATCCGCATGGCGCGCGCAAACCCTTTGAATACCGCTTCGTAGGCGTGGTGCACTTCGCTTCCGTAGAGGTGGGCGATGTGGAGGTTCATCCGCGCCTGCGTGATGAAGGCGCGAAAGAACTCCTCGATGAGCTTCACATTGAAGTCGCGGATGCGGGGCGTTTTGTCCGCGATGGTGTAGACGAGGAATGGGCGTCCGCCCAGATCGACCGCCACCTGCGCCAGCGACTCGTCCATCGGCAGGAGGCTGAAGCCGTAGCGGCGGATGCCGCGCCGCTCCCCGAGGGCCTGGTCGATGCAGGTGCCGAGAACGAGGCCGACATCCTCCACCGTGTGGTGGTAGTCCACCTCGAGGTCGCCTTTGGCCTGGAGGTCGAGGTCGATTAGCGCATGGCGCGCAAAGAGCTCGAGCATGTGGTTCATGAAGGGCATGCCCGTTTCGATGGCGCATTTTCCCGAGCCGTCCAGATCGAGGGTGATCGCGATGTCGGTCTCGCGGGTTTTGCGGTGCAAGGTGGCCGTCCGGTTGCTCATAGTCCATCCTCTGCGAGTTTGCGCAGCAGCGCGTCGATTTCGGCGTCGGTTCCGATGGTGATGCGGATCGAGTCGCCGGTGGTGGGTCCCTGGAAATAGCGGACGAAGATCCTGGCGTCGCGCAGCCGGCTGAAGACGCGCGCGGCATCGCCGCCGGGCGGGCGGGCGAAGAGGAAGTTGGTCGCGGAGTCGAGCACGCGCCAGCCGTTGGCGCGCAGCGCATCGGTCAGCCGCTGACGCGTCTTGAGGATGCGCGCGACATTCGCGCGCATGCCGTCGAGATCATTCAGCGCCGCCAGGGCCAGGCACTGGGTGAGCGCGTCGAGGTTGTAGGAGTCCTTGATCTTGTACATGGCGCCGATCAGGTCGGCGGGGCCGATGACGTACCCGAAGCGGAGTCCGGCGAGGGAAAAGGACTTCGACAGCGTCCGCGAGACCAGGACGTTGCGGTTGCCGGGGGCGGTGGCCAGATCCATGCAGTGGACCGGTGCGAAGTCGACGTAGGCCTCGTCGATCAGGACCACGCCCGGGAATCGGGTGCAGAAGTCGGCGAGGGTCCGCTTGTCGTGCAGCAGGCTGGTCGGCGCGTTCGGATTCGTCAGGTAGAAGAGCGACGCGTCGTAGCCGGCGGGGATGGACCATTGGTAGTCCGGTGTGAGCGCGACGGGGCGCTGCCGCCCCTTGCGGATCTCGGCCAGGACGGGGTAGAGCGAGTAGGAGGGCTCGAAATAGCCGATGGAGCCGTCGTCCTCGACGAAGGCGCGTGTGGCCAGGGCGAGGATCTCGTCCGATCCGTTGCCGGCGAAGATCTGCGCGACCGCGCAGCCGTGGATGTCGGCGATCCGCTGGCGCACGGCGGTCCCCATCGGGTCGGGGTAGCGGCGGAGCGTGGCGAAGTCGAAACCCGCCAGCGCCGCGCCCACGGCGGGGGAGGGCGGGTAGGGGTTTTCGTTGGTGTTGAGCTTGATGATGTCGCGGCCGCGGGGCTGCTCGCCGGGCGTGTAGCCCGACATGGCCGCGACATGCTGCGCGATAAGAGGAGTGGACATGATTGGGGTAAAGGTAGCCGAGACCGGCCGAATCGTCAAGGATGCGCTCAGTTGGCGATTCACTGCCGATTCTTTGTCGCGAGCTTTGTCGCGAGCTTTGTCGACGGGTTCATCCGTTAGCCGGAGAACCGCCTTCAGGGCTTCTTGTGCCGTTTTCCCTGGCATTCTGCACACCTTATTGTACGCTTTCTCGAACACTCGACAAAACTCAAGACAAAGCTTGCGACAAAGCTAAGGGACTATCCAGGCGGCAGGGGCGCAGCTGCGCCGCAAGTCTCCCACTCGATCCAACTGGGCGGCAAAGCCGGCCAGAGGCCTCACTGA
>CAZQKI010000228.1:2393-6953 GCA_964592855.1 uncultured Lentisphaerales bacterium | reverse complement strand
GCATGCGAGTCCGTTGGTTGACTGCATTTCGGTAAAGAGAAACTCCAGACCCCGCCTGACCGTTTCCCAGTATTTCTCCGAAGGGCTCGCTTCGCCGTGCCAGTAGAAAGCGAGTAAAGCCAGTCCGGTTGCCGCAGGAATCTCGTCCGCCCCCACGCCCCAGGAACCATTCTTGTTCTGCGAATGCACCAACCATCGCAGACCTTGCTGCTGGACACAAATCAGGTTCACGGTCATTTCGGTCCGGGAAGGTGCCGTGAAGGGCTCATTCGACTGGCAACCAGAAAACACCAGCATCGCCAAGAATGCCACGAGCAGAGCCTGTCCTGCGATCTTCATCGGAGACCCCCCGTCACGGACGTGCCCATTACAACCATGCAGAGAATCATACACCATCCAGCGGCGGATGCAACCTGCCTTCAGTTCAGCCAACTCACATCCATGTACCGCCATCCGCACGGCGCGTCGGGTTCTGCACTTGCATTCTCTAGTAAAGAGTGCTTTACTATCTCCCGCTGCTGGTAACGCTTCCTTGACTAGCGCCCAGCGGTGGTAAAGGAGCGCTGACGAGCCATGAAAAGAGAAACAGGCACATACCGGGTCACGAAGTGGGAGAACGAGGAGGTTCGCGCCTTCGTTCCTGCGCCACTGCCCCCCGCCAAGCCGACCCTGGCGCTGGACGATGAGACCCGCCGGTCGCTGTCCGACGCCATGACCGCGCTCGGCAAACTCGCCATTGCCGCCGACATGGTTCCGAACGCGGAATGGTTCCTCTACGGCTTCGTGCGCAAAGAGGCGCTCATCACCTCCCAGATCGAGGGCACGCAGGCGACGCTCCAGGACGTGCTCGCATTTGAGGCGGGCAAGAAGGCCGAGCGGCCCGACGATGTCCGCGAGGTCTGCAATTACGTGGACGCGCTGACGTTCGCACGCGGTGAGTTGGCCAGGCCTGATGGTCTTCCGCTGGCAACCCGGCTGTTCTGCGATGTCCACAAGCGACTCATGAAGGGTGCACGCGGGAGCGAGAAGCAGCCTGGCGAGATTCGGCGCAGTCAAAATTGGATCGGCGGGAGCCGACCCGGCAACGCCCGCTTCGTGCCGCCGCCGCCGGACGTCGTGCCCGAGGCTTTGTCGGCGCTGGAGAAGTGGATTCATGGCGACGATCCGCTGCCGCCGCTCGTCCGCATCGGCCTGGCGCATGTCCAGTTCGAGACCATCCATCCGTTCCTGGACGGGAACGGCCGTATCGGGCGTCTGCTGGTCGCTTTGCTGGTTGAGCACTGGGGACTTCTCAAGACGCCACTGCTCTACCTCAGCGTCGCGTTCAAGCGGCATCGCCAGGCCTACTACGACCGACTCAACGGCGTTCGCGTGGACGGAGACTGGGAAGGCTGGATCCGCTTCTTTCTCGATTGCGTGACGGAAGCCGCCGATGACGCGGTTGCCAGCGCGCAGCGGCTCCATACCGTAACCGCCGCCGACCGCACAAAGGTGGCCGCGCACGTCAAGACCACGGTCCCCGCCATCCGGCTCTTCGAACTGTTGCCATCGCATCCGATGGTGACCCTGTCGCTGGCGATCAAGTTGCTCGGCGTCAGCAAGCCGACAGCTGTGAAGGCCATCGACGCGTTGCAGGCGGCGGGTGTCCTGCGCGAGATCACGGGCAAGCGCCGGAATCGTGTTTACGCCTACCATGAGTACCTCCGTGTGCTGAGTCCCGATACGGACTGATTCATCCCTTCACAGACATGGAGCCACCCTTTTCGAAATGATCATGCATCGCACTACTCGAAATGACACTCAACGATCCGCTCGACGTATGGCAACTCCGCCAGTCTCCTGAGAACGTCGCGATAGGCCATTATCCCGGAACGGTGCCCAGCAGCCGCTGGTAGATGGCAAGATCACCGGCGGAGAAGCAGCAGAAGATCACCTCCTGGATGCCCGTTTCCGCCCCCGCCGAGCGCACGGTTTCGACGGCCACCTGGGCGGCCGGCCCGGGGGGATAGCCGTAGACGCCGGTGCTGATGCATGGGAATGCGATGGAGCGAACCTGGTTTTCGGCAGCGACCTCCAGCGACCGCCGGTAGCAGGAGGCCAGCAGTTCCGGCTCGCCGCGGGCGCCACCGTGCCAGACCGGCCCGACCGTGTGGATGACGAACCTGGCGGGAAGCCGGTATCCCTTGGTGAGCTTGGCGTCGCCCGTCTTGCAACCGCCCAGCAGGACACACGCGGCCAGCAACTGCGGCCCGGCCGCCCGGTGGATGGCGCCGTCGACCCCGCCCCCGCCAAGCAGGGTGCAGTTGGCTGCGTTCGCGATGGCGTCGACCGCCAGCGTGGTGATGTCAGCCTGGATGGCGGTTAGTGTCATGCGTTACTTGTTGCCGGCGGCAATGCCGTTGCCGGTCATGAAGCGGTAGCTCGCTTCGATGGCCTCGAACATCTCGATGTTGCAGTAGTCCAGCTCGACGATCACGGCATCGACGTTCGGCGCCATCGCAACAAGCTGCCGGATCGGCAGATCGCCCTGTCCCAGCGGCCGCAGTTCGATCTTGCGGTCGAGCGTGCCATTGACGTACTTCTGTTCGGCATCCTTCTGCTGCAGGGGACCGTCCTTGATGTGGATCGATACGGTGCGGTCGATGAACAGCTTCAGCATTTCGACGGCGTCCTCCCGTCCGAAATTGGTGGACCAGAAGCAGTCGATCTGGAACTTGACCTTCGGGCAGAGCTTGGCGTAGATCGCGTACTTGATCTGTCCGTCCAGACGCTCGAACTCGAAGGCGTGGTTGTGCTGGAAGAGCTCGAAGCCGTTGCGCTCGAGAATCTCGGCCATCCGGGAGGTGCTCTCGGCCGTCGCCCGGATCGAATCGAGGTCCTTGAACTCCTTGGCGGAATAGCCGCAGACGACCCGCTTCAATCCGAGAATGTCGGCGATGTCCATGCTCTCGCCCAGATTGTAGGGATTGCCCCACAGCGTATGGGACGAAACGATTTGCAGCCCGAGGTCATCGAGGATCTTCTTGAGCTCCCGCGGGCGGATGTTCCAGAAGCCCGCAGGCTCGACACCCTTGTAGCCGATCTTCGCGACGCGCTTCAAGACGCCGACGAAATCCTTTTCCGCATATTCGCGCAACGAGTACAACTGAACAGCCAATGGATGCAACATAACACACGCCTTTCAGGGTTCATTGAAAACACAGCCATCTTACCGGTTTTATCGAGCGGGACACAAGCTTGCCTTGCGGTTCGGGATTGACGGGACCGTACGAATATGACAGTTTTCATCCCATGCAGATCGATGCGTTAATCAGCGCCGTGCTTCCCGAGATCACTGCGATCCGGCAGAGCCTGCACCAGACGCCCGAGCTCTCCGGACAGGAGTTCCAGACCGCCGCGCTTATCCGGCAACGACTGGCCGGCCTCCACATCCAACTGCTGCCGCCCTATTTGAAAACCGATGTCGTCGCGCTTCTGAAGGGACGGGCGGCGGGGGCCAATGTGACGCTGCGCGCGGATACCGACGCCCTGCCCATGCAGGAGGCCTCGGGCGTTCCCTGGGCCTCGCGAATTCCGAATGTCATGCATGGCTGCGGCCATGACGGACACACCGCCATCCTGCTCGGCGCGGCGCTCGTGCTGGAACAGTTGCGCGACCGTTTCACCGGCTCGGTCCGCTTCGTCTTCCAGCCGGGCGAAGAGCAGGGCGCGCTCGGGCGGGAGCTGGTCGAGGCCGGTGCGATCGACGCTCCGCCGCCCAAAGCCATCTACGCGCTGCATGCCCATGCGACCATTCCCGTCGGCACCGTCAAGACCATGGCGGGCGTGCTGATGGCGGCCATCGCCCGCTTCACGATCCGCGTCAAAGGGCGCAGCGCGATCGCGAGCTGTCCGCAGCATGCCGCCGATCCGCTGGCCGCCGCCGCCTACCTGGTCACGGCGCTGCAGAGCATCGTTGCGCGCCAGATCGGTCCGCTGGACAACGCCATCCTGAGCATCGACCATTTCCATGCCGACAACGTCGCCGGCGATGCCCCGAGCGAAGCCCGCCTGGAGGGCTCGGCGCGCTATCTGAAACCCGAGGTCGGCGCAACCCTCCGGCGTCTCATCGAACGGCAGTTGGAGGGGCTCGACACGATGTTCGGCGTGACGCACACACTGGATTACACGGTCCCCTACGAGATCAGCTGCAACGACCCCGGCTGCGTCGACCGCCTGCGGCGCGTGGTCGCAGAGACCTACGGACCCGGCATGTACCGCGAGATGGAGACGCCCTCCATGGGGAGCGAGGATTTCTGCTACTACCTCAAGCGCTATCCCGGGGCCTTCTTCAACCTCGGCATCGGCGAAGACCGCCCCTACTGCCACAACCCCGCCTTCGACTTCAACGACGAGGCCCTGCGGTACGGCATCAACATCATGGTCCGTCTCGCGCTGGCGACGCTGGGAAAAATGGGCTGAAGCGTTCTTTTGTTCTTGGTTCCTGGTTCTTGGTTCCTTGTTCCTGGTTCTTGGTTCTTGGTTCGGGGTTCCTGGTTCCTTGTTCCTGGTTCTTGGTTC
>CAZQKI010000228.1:0-2293 GCA_964592855.1 uncultured Lentisphaerales bacterium | reverse complement strand
TTCACGCTTCAGCGTATCGCAGGTCTCGAAGAAGGCGCAGACATTCTCCGGCGGAACCTCCGGTTCAAGGACGTGCGTCGGCGAGAGCATGAGTCCGCCGTTCAGGCCGTCCAGCGACCGGGCCAGGTCGGTGAGGGTGCGGCGCATGTTGTCCGACGTGCCGAAGGGGAACGTCGACTGGGTGCCGACGCAGCCGTCGAAGGCGAGGCGCTTGCCCATGCGCTTCCGCACCGCCACGGGGTCCATGCACTCGGGCTGGACGGGATTCAGGATGGTGATGCCGATCTCGACGAGGTCGTCGAGGATGTCCCAGATATTGCCGTCGGAGTGGTACCAGATGTGGACATCCGGCTTGATCGCGCGGGCGGCCGCGATGACCTTCGCCCAGCGCGGCTTCATCACTTCGCGCCAGAGGTCGGGATTGAACATCATCGACTTCTGGCTGGCGACGTCGTCACCCGTCTGGATGCAATCGTAGCCGGCCTTCGCCGCCGCGACGGCAACGGCCAGGCTGTTCTCGGTGAAGCGGTCGAGGATGTATTCGGCCCAGTCACGCCGGGTCAGGAGGTCGATGAGGAACGGTTCGTAGCCCCGGACCTGCCAGGCGCTCTCGTAGATGTGGCCGGTCATGATCCAGGCGAAATCGCCGGCCGCATGGGCCCGCTCGGCGGCCAGGCGCAACTTGTCGTCCAGCCACCCCTTCCGCGCGACGTAGGGGTAGTCCTCCAGTTCCTTGAAGTTCTGGGCGTTGCGGAGCGGACTGACCCGTCCGGTGAAGTGGTAGACGCCGCTCCCCAGGTGGCCGCAGCCATTGGCATCGATGGTGAAGGCGGGATTGCCCACATATTCCGGGAAGAAGACGGAGTAGTCGGGCGGCGTGTAGCCCTCCGGCGGACGGAGGTAATCACAGGCGCCGGCATCCATGTCGAAATGGGTCAGCGGATCCTCGCCCAGGTGGCGGGTCATCGTCTCCCGCATGGCTTTGACATAGTTGGCCCGCCGCGGGATGCGGTCGACGGGTTCGAAGTTGGCAAAGGCCAGAAAACGTTCGCGCTTGGTCATGGTCTTCATTCTCCCCGGGGGTTCCACGATCCGTCCGATCCGACCGATCCGTCGGATCAACTAAAAGCTCATCTTGACGACTTCGTTGGTCTCGCCGGACTGGAAGATCGCCTCGATCAGCTTGACCAGACGGCGCTGCTGGTCGTGCGTCACCAGGCAGGCGGTTTCGCCGCGAATGGCGGCGGCCACATTCCGGTAGAACTCGCCCCAGTCGGTCTGGACTTCCGGCAGCGGATATTTCTGGATGGTCTCGTTCGTGCGCGGCGCCATGGTCTTGGTCAGGCCGGCGCCGGCCTGGATCGGGACGGCGTCGCGGTTCTCCCAATCGGAAACCATGACGATCTCGCCCTTGCAGGCCCAGTCGTGGATGACGGCCGAGCCGTTCTCGCCCAGCATGTACCAGCGCGGGAGCGGGATGAAGTTGCTCGTTCCCACCTCCGCCAGGTAGGTGAGGCCGTCGTCGAAGCCCAGCGTCACGCGGAAACCGTCGTCGCAGTCGGTGTTGGTGACATGGAACAACTGCGCATAGACCGAGACCAGCTTCCGCGGCTGCGTCATCATCAGGGCCTGGTCGAGAATGTGGATGCCCCAGTCCAGCACCATGCCGCCGCCGTGCACCTTCTGGTTGCGCCAGTCGCCGGGAATGCCGCGGCTGCCGTGGACGCGCGACTCGATCGAGAAGACCGGGCCCAGGGTGTTGGCGTCAAAGATCTGCTTCATCGTCTGATAGTCGCCGTCCCAGCGGCGGTTCTGATGGACGGTGAAGAGCTTGCCGGTGCGCTTGGCGGCGGCGATCATCGCTTCCAGTTCCGCGCTGCTCATGGCGACGGGCTTCTCGGAGATGACGTTCTTGCCGGCCTCCAGCGCCGCGATGACGATATCCTTGTGGACATCGTTGGGGGTTGCGACCGTGACCAGGTCAATGCGCGGATCGGCCAGCAGGGCCTTCTGCGACGCGAACGCCGTTCCCCCGATCGTCCCGGGCAGGTCTTCCATGCGCTCCGGCAGAATGTCATACGCGCCGATCCACGTCAGCTCCTCGTTCTTTGCAATTCGCTGCGCATGCCAGTGGCCCATGCCGCCGAACCCGATTACCGCGCATCCGATTTTTGATCTCATCGATAGTGTCCTTTGCCGGCCAGATCGACTTCAAGAGGCGGCCAGCCCCCTCTTAACGAAAAAGATGGATGAGTATGACACTCCCCCCAAACCAATGCAATATCGAACCGTG
>CAZQKI010000227.1:0-7012 GCA_964592855.1 uncultured Lentisphaerales bacterium | reverse complement strand
CGCCTACCAGACGAGCATCGCCCGGTCGTCGTCGAGCATCCCGAACTCGTCCGCGAGCTTCATGAAGAGGATGTAGTGACGGTACCCCATGGCGAAGAGATGGTCGGATTGGATCAGCGGCTCGGGACAGCCGCTCATCACCAGCCGGAGCCCGTTGCGGCCCAGGCGGACGTAGCGCTCGTCGCCCGTCAGCTCGTACCAGCGGACCAGCACGGTCAGGTCGGCCCAGATCAGATGCTGGTTGCGGAAATGGACATACCCGAACGAATTGGGCTTTTCAAGTTCCGCGACAACCGGCGCGGTCAGCGTCTTCCACAGATCCAGCGTCCCCGGATCATTCGTGGCGGCGTACATATCCCAGACGCCGTTGAACGCCATCGCGAGCATGTAGGGCGACAGGATGCCGCTGCCGGCGGGCGCCTCCCAGACCATCTGTCCGTGCGTCCGGACCACCTCCTGCATCGACGCGATGATGGCCATGCCCGCGTCGCGGTAGCGGACTTCGCCGGTGACTTCGTACAGCGCGGCGAGCGAGATCATGGGCCAGGCGCTCTCGCGCCCCGAAAAGCGGAGCGATTCCTTGCGCGGGCCGACGACCCAGCCGCAGAGGTTGTCGCCGATGCGCCGGGCGATCCGCAACGCCTCTTCGTCGCCGGTGCCGAGGTAGTAGTAGAGCAGACCCTGGCACCATTGATGGCTCGGATAGACTTCGCCGTTGGTGTGGTCGGTTGAATGCGGGCAGACGGCCCCGTCGCGGGCCGGGTCGCCCGAATGGTCGATGAAGTCGACATCCATCAGATGACGCGCCTGATCAACGGCATCCACCGGTGCGCCCCGCCGCCAGGCGTCCAGCATGGCGGTGTAGATGTAATCCTCTTCGTTGTTGTAGTACTGGCGGACGCCGAACTCGGGCAGGTGACCGCGCAGTCCCACGTAGTCGCCGAAATCGCGCCAGCCCCGGCATTTTCCCAGGAGCGGATGACTCTTGATGGACTGCTTGTTCTGGATGTCGCCCGGCGCATGGGTCAGCCGGATCTTGGTCTCGATCATCGGGTGGCGGTTGGGCTGGAAGGGCAGCGTGCGGTGGATGTCGCCGAACTTGCTTTGACGGTACCACTCCGCCGGTATCGCCGTCATGCCGGGATAGGTCATCTGGGCGGCATCGTGAAACAAGTCGGCCGGAGCATGTCCGTCGTCGTGCGCATAGAAGAGCACCTGGCGGGTCTTGCCCATTCCCTCGTTGAAATGGTGGGGCTCGGCGGCGGCGGGGAACAAATCGATCTCGAAAGCAGCCCCGTCGACAGCGAGCCGCATGGGGGCCTCCAGCACCGGATCCGGTTCCATGAATTTCAGCAGCAGCCCCCCCTGCCCCGGCTGATGGATGTCGAGAAGCGGATCGCAGCGGCGATGCGAACCGAGGTTCTTCTCATGAAGCAGCGACCAGCAGATATCGTTCGGATCCTCGCGGAGGCTGGCGGCGTTCCGCAGCGCGCATTCGACTTCGCCGATATCGAGGTCGACGTTCTCCGGCACTTCGATCGGCATCTGGATCGTGTTGCGCGTCCGGACCGTGTGCAGGATGCGGTGGGTCGGCGACTCCAGCGTCAGCCGTCCGCTCAGCGTCGCCCGGCAGAGGTCGCGCCCTTCCCTGCCCGTCTCCCGGTTCCGGATGTGGGCCAGCGTCAGCACCTGCTCGCCGCCAGCCGTGAAATGGAACCGCAGCCAGTAGGAGAAGAATGTCCCCAGCGGATTCCGGAACTGGCCGGAGACCTTCACGATGGCCCGGTGCGGTCCCGCCGCCTCGACGACCGTTTCGCACGCACCGTCGCACGCACGGAACTTCTGTCCGCAGGCATCCTCGATCCAGAACGCCAGCGGCTCCGCCAGAAGTTCCCGGCCGGCATGCCGGATCGACGTCACGCCGAAGCCGCGGCGGTCGAAGCGCCAGACGACGCGTCCCGTATCGACCTCCAGCGCATCGGGCGTTTCCCGCACCCGCACCGGCCGTACGGGCTCGATCCGTGGATGGGCGGTTCCGTCCCGCATCTGCAGCGACAGAGCGCGCCGGGCGCGCGGTTCCAGGTCGGACGCCAGGTCGAGCAAAACGAAGCGGGCGCTGCCGTCGGGCCAGGCGGAGAGCGTCCGCCACTGTCCGGCGATTTCGTCCTCGCCCTCCAGAATCTGCAGATCCCGCGCCGGATCGCGCACGGCTCCCGCCGGAAAGGGGATGCTGACACGGAGTGGAACGCCGCATTTGGCGAAGCCCCACGGATTGGAAAAGTTCAACGGCAAGTTCATGATTCGGGGTTCACGTGTAGCGCAGCGTCTTCCATTCATCTTCCCAGACGGGGGTCTCGCCCACCCACTGCCGCCACTTCATGATCCGCTCGTCGAGGAGATAAAACCGCTGCACGAGGGTGGCTTCGCGGACGGGATCGTCGGGATGGCAGGTGAGCCCCGGGCGGCAGAGCGGGCCATCGGCATCGCGCGACGACAAATGGTCGACCAGCGCCGCGGCCGTGGGCTGCGCCTCGAACAGCTTCATGCGCCGCTGCATGTTCCGCAGCGTCCCCTGGGCGAAGCGGAAGTAGCAGGCCTCGGGGGTGTTGTCATCCTGGCCCGACTCCGCGAGATACTGCCGGCGGCGCGCTTCGATGAAGGCCTGGTAGGCGGCATCGAAGGAGGACATGCCGTTGATGTAGATGACGCCGTTGGGGCCCTGGCGGCGGACCGCATAGCGGCACCGCGAGGCCTTGTCGATCGCCACGGCGTGGCCCGCCGCGTCGTGGATGAGGAGATTGGCGCTGCCCCAGAAGTAATTGTAGCGGACCAGCATCGCCTCGGCCTCGGGGACGGTGGTGCAGTGTCGCGCGCAAACCTCACGTGCATCGGCGGGAAAGATTTCCGGAGGGACGTCGTCGATGTGCAGCCCATTGCCGACGCCGTCGTAGAACAACGGCGAAAAAGGCCACGGTGTGGGAGCCGTCTCGACCGGCAGCGGACGCCACGAGTGCAGCGGGTCGTCGACGTTCTTGAAGTGCAGCGCGCCGCGGTCGGTTTCCGGCGCATAGACCACGCGGCAGCGTTCGCGTTTTTCGGGCGGCGGGGGTCCGCGTTTTTCGGGCGGCAGGGGTCCGCCGCGCGGGCGCTTTCCGGTTTCGGCGTGGCAGCGGTAGTTGCACCAGAAGCCCAGCGATTCGCTCAGCGCGATGAGTTCGCGGCTCATTCCCGCGTCGGCCATGCCGCGGTATTTTTCCAGCAGGATGTCGCGTTCGCCCTTCAGTTCGGGATAGACGTTCAGATCCGGCAGGGCCGCGACGCGCTCGTCGTGGAAGGCGGTGATGCGCGCGACGAGCGCCTCCGCGCCCAGGCCGACGCACGCCGCCTTGGCGGCCGCCTGCTTGAGGAGCGATCTCCCGCCCTGCTCGACAACCTGGGTGATGCCCAGACCGCCGCCCATGTGGATCTTCCCCAGGCGGCGTCCCGCTTCGTAGGACGCCTGTTTCAAACCGGCTTGACTTTGCATGGCGTCTCCGCGGTCACTGCTCGATCTCGCCGAGTTCGCCACCCGGCAACACGCGGCGCAATTCGAGCGGCTTGGGCGCAACCGTCTCCAGCCGCGGACCGGTGAAGACGAAACAGGGGCGGATGATGCCGCCGAGACCGATCTCGTTGGCCTTGGAGTTGCGGAGGACCTGGATGGCCAGGAGGTTCTTGCCTTTGCGGACGATGCCATCGGTCAGATCAAAAACGGACGGCACGCTGAAGCCGCGGCCGGAAGTCCCGAGGGACTTGCCGTTGATCCACACCCGCGCTTCGTCCTCGACGCTGCCGATGAACAGGCCGACCGGCTGGTCGCCGGCGTCGGCGGGCAGTTCAAACGCCACCCGGTACCAGACCGCGCCGTCGCGGATGCCGCTCAGTCCCTGCGCATCCCACGTGGTGGAGAAGGTGCGCGTGCGGACCAGCCCCTGGTCGTTGATGGCGGGTTGATGATACTGCATGCGGTGCCCGACGACCTGCGGATCGAAGAGGGTCGGCAACTCGTCGGGAATCCGGTAGGCGATCCGGTAGGGTTCGGAAGAATATTTCACGGCGCCCTCGACAAACCGCAGAATGTAGCGCTTCAGATACTCGGGTGTCTCGTTGGCGACGTTGTCGCTGTTCTCGTCATACCCCTTCTGCCAGTGCGCCACCATGGCGTCGTAGCCCTTCTTGGCGGCGGCGAAGTCGAACGCGAGGGTCGCCGCGTGGTATTCCAGGTAGAGCGCCAGCGCCTCGACGTTGTGCGCGACATAGCCGATGCGGGTCTTGTCATCGGACGTCCTGGCTGCGGCCAGCGCCTCGGCGATGTCCTTGCGGGCGGCGGCCACCCAATCCCCGTTGTAGATCAGGTGGAAGGAATGATAGGAGCCCGCCTCCTGGCCGGCGCCGTGCTGGGTGTCGATCACGCGCTGGTGATAGCGCAACATGGCGGCGGAACCCTGTCCATAGGCGTTGTCGCAGAATTCCTTGAGCAGCTTGCGCCAGTCCAGCGAGGCGTCCCAGGACATCCGCATGAACACGTAATCCGACGGCGCCAGGATGGACCAGCTCTTGGTGGCCTCGACATTGAGCCCGATCACATGATTTTGCTTGTAGAAGGGGAGTTCTTCGCCCCAGATCTTCACCTTGGTGAAGGGGAGCATGTTGTCGGCGAGGTTCCAGTTGTAACCGCGGTAGATCAAGGGGTTGCCCTGCGCTTCCGAAAGCTTCGCCCACTGCCGGACCACGTCGCGGTAGTAAGCCTGCGTCTTGCTATTCGGATCGAGCACGCTGTGCAAGCGCGAGAAGTTGATCGGGGCGAACACCTGCACCAGGTTCGGATGCGGCTTGTAGCGTGCGGGAAAGTCGGAGTGGACGGAATAGGAGTAGAAGCCGACCATCGCCTTGGGATAATCCTTCGTGACCGCATCCAGAATGCGATTGCCCAGCAGCACGAGCTCATCCGTACGGTCGAGCTCGCCGACGATCGGATCCATGCGGCCGGCGCTGGCCGACATGGCCTCCGACGACAGCGAATAGCCCAAACCGTCGGCCGGGCCGATGGGAAAGCCGGCGGGCGTATCCTTGGTCCAGGTGCCGGCTTCGATGTTTTTGCGGTAGGTCTCGCGGATCTCCGCGATGTAGAGTTCGGCGACTTTGGGATGCACGGCTTCAAGCTGGTGGCCGCGGCGGACCAGGGAGCCGTCGGGCGCCCGCACCAGCGCCAGCATGGTGGGGTCGGCTTCGAACTCGGCCTCGTGCCGGCTGATCAGCCCCGGCCAGGCATGTCCGCCGGTGCCGGCGGCCGGATGGGTCCACTTGCCGCTCTTCTGGCGATCCATCCATTCCATCATGCGGGCGCGCTCTTCGGGCTTGCGCGGCTGGGGGTAGCCGCGGTACCAGAGGCGGCGGAACAGAAAGTCGGGGGCTTGGGATTCATCCAGGTCGGGCACCTTGACATCGGCGTTGCGCGGCACGATGCGACCGATCTCGCCCGGCATCACCCAGTCGCAGCCCAGGCGGCGCAGCGTCTCGTAGGCGCCATGCCGCACGGCGTAGGCGCTCTGCCCGCCGATCAGGAGCAGATTCCCCTTGGTCAGCAGGCGGAAACCTTCGAGCGATTCCGTCTTCTTCTGCGGCTCGGCGCCCAGCGTCGTGGCCAGGCTGCCGAGGACGATCGCCGGCCCCTTGATGCTCTTGGCGTCGTCCGTCTCGACAACCTCGAGCCGGGCGCCGCTCATGAGGGCGACGTGGTTGGTCAGCTCCTGCGCCGCCGTGGCGAGGACCTGCTTCTCGTCCTTGTCGGCCGCCGCCGCCGGCAGGTAGATGCGAGCCACCGCCTGGCCGCCTTTTGTCAGCACCACGGCTCCGGGCGCTTGCAGTGCCAGCAGCGCCGCGGCCAGCAGCACTGGAGAAAAAAGGCAAGGGCGTTGGTGGGGGCTCAATAGGCCAAGCGGTTTCGTCGTTTTCATAGCTGCTCCAGTTTATCCCGGCGGAAATCCGTCCGTGAGGCGAAAACAATACGCAAACCCATGCGGAAAAGCCACCTTCTTTTTCACCCATCCCGTTATTGGGTGTGCGTCAACTTCGTTGCCGCGCACCGAGGGTTCAGGAGACAGGGTTCAGGGTTCAGTCAAACCGCTGGCTCGGCTGCGCCGGGCCAGTTGGGTCGAGTATGAGACATATCGCGCAATCTGTCCGGGTATCCGGTTAAGAGTGACGTTTAAGCGTATCCGTTTAAGGGAGGGTGGCGTTTAAGGAGATTTCGGACGGACGCTAGGAACCCCCCTACTCTTAACCGCCTACTCTTAACCGCCTACTCTTAACCGTACCCTCGTCCAAAACTTCAAGTTGTTGTCCGCAGATTTCAGGCTTCCACGCGGCGCGGCCCGATACGTCCCGCGCTACTTTTGCGGACGCATCGAGCCGGGCGCGGGAGCCGCTGCGCCCCTGCCGCCAGATTCTCCCAAAAATCTTTGTCGCAAGCTTTGTCTTGAGCTTGGTCGGATGCTCGAGATTCGGCAAAAGAGCAGCCGCCCCGACCTTCCATTTCTCTACGGCGGCGGACCGCCGAGTCCAGAGCACCTTTGCGCGAGACGGATAACGTTCCGGCGTCATAAGGGCGAGCTTGCGAGCCTACCCTGTACACCGTCGTTCGGCCCTTTCTCGGTCAGTATCGGGGACTCCGGATCGTTGTCGTTTCCCTATCGTCATCTCGATCCTTGTTACGATCATTGTCGACCGACGAAGATCGGGACGAGGATCGGGACAAAGATTCCGATCGACGAAGATCGCGACAGCGATCGCGACAAAGATCAAGCTGAACCGGCTTTTTTCTCTGATCAGGTTCTCCCACCGAACAGCGCCCTTCTAGCAGCTAGACGGCACGGTCCGATACGTCCCGCGCTTGTAGGACGGGACCTATGGGACCGCCCGAAGATCGGATGGGGACACGGGGCTTTCGCCCCGTGTCCCTTCCACACCACCG
>CAZQKI010000226.1:0-7044 GCA_964592855.1 uncultured Lentisphaerales bacterium | reverse complement strand
CTCGCGACAAAGAATCGGGTAACTGCCAAGGGACCCGGATGACGCGTACGGCGACACTTACGGATTACGAGGAAGAACCGTCTTGTCGTCGACCGTAAGCGTCGCCGTAAGCGTCCACCGAAAAGTGACGATTAATAGCGCCCTTCAGGCTTCCATGCGGTGCGGTCCGAAGTAGGACGGTGCTCCCGCGCCGTCCGGTAACTTCACATTTGCCGGGACGGCCCGGAGGACCGTCCTACGTCGAGAGTTCCCCCGATTCCTCGTTCCCTGCAGGCGACCGTCCACCGTCGGATGCGTCTGCGCGGTCCGATACGTCCCGCGCTACTTTTGCGAACGCAACGATCCGGGCGCGAACGGTAGAGCGGGACGTATCGGACCGCTCAAAGTCAATCGAGCGCGAAATGAACGTAAATAGCTGGACTTTAGCGAAATACGCAAACAAACCGCGTGTGGTGTCTCAGACCAGTGAGGCCTCTGGCCCGGCTTTGCCGGCCAGTTGGATCGAGTGGGAGACTTGCCGCATCGTCCTCGTCCTCGTCCTCGTCCTCGAAATATCGCATCGAGGACGAGAACGAGGACGAGGTCGAGGTCGAGGTCGAGGACGCACTGGACCCCGCCGTCCCCGTCGGTAGGCGAAAATGCAAGACACAACGACGCTTTCAAAGCTTGCGACAAAGATTGTTCTCCCGCCTTGATCCAACTGGCGGCCTCTGGCCGCCAGATGCTCCCCTGAACCCTGAACCCTTGCTACTCTGCGCGGCAACGAAGTTGACGCGCACCCCTGTTGTCTCATTGCGCGTTGACATTGCCTGCAAGGCAGGCTACTATCTTCTCCTTCCTTGAAAAGGTTTTTTGAAGGATCGGGGTGGGCCTGCGCCCGCCCTGTTTGTTCTATGGTGACAACCAGAGGGCGCCGCGTGGCTTAAGCGGGTGGCACATTAGCGTTATGAACAACGAACTGTTGACGGTAATTAATTACATGGAGCGAGAGCGTGGAGTCAGCCGCGAGCTGATTATCCAGGCGATCGAATCCGCGCTTGAAGTGGCTGCCCGCAAAAGCCTGGGCATCACCGGTGGCATGCGTGTCAACATCGATCGCAAATCGCTTGCGGTCAAGGCCTTCCAATCCCTCATTGTTTCGGAAGACGACACCGGCCCCAATCTGATTTCATTGCGCAAGGCGCGCGAGATCAAGGCGGACGCGGTGGCGGGCGAAGAGGTCGAGATTGAGTTGCCCCCGACGCAAATCGGCCGGATCGGCGCGCAGAATGCGCGGCAGATGATCATGCAGAAGATTCGCCAGGCCGAGCGCGACAACGCCTATATCGAGTACAAGGACCGCATCGGCGACATCGTCAGCGGAACGGTGCGGCAGGTTGTCCGCCGGGATCTGATCGTCGATATCGGCAAGGTCGAAGCCCTCCTTCCCGCCCGCGAGCGCATTCCCAAGGAAGAATTCGAAATCGGCGACACCCTGCGGGCCTACGTTTACAAGGTGCAACCGAGCGCCACCGGATCGAGTGTGATTCTGTCGCGCTCGTGTCCTGAATTCGTCAAAGCCCTCTTCCGCATTGAGGTCTCCGAGATCGCGGATGGCATCGTCGAGGTCATGGGCGTGGCCCGCGATCCCGGCAACCGCGCCAAGATCGCCGTTCGTTCCCACGACGACAAGGTCGATCCCGTCGGCGCCTGCGTCGGCCTTCGCGGCGCACGCGTGCGCAATATCGTCCGTGAACTCAACGGGGAGCGGGTCGACATCGTGCGCTGGAGCGAGGAGATCCGTCAATACACCACGCAGGCGCTCTCGCCGGCGCGGCTGGCCAGCGTCGTGGTCGTCTCGGAAGTCTCCCGCATGCTGCGCGTCCTGGTCGATCCCGACCAGCTTTCGCTGGCGATCGGACGGCAGGGGCAGAATGTCCGCCTGACCTCGAAGCTGCTGGGCTGGAAGGTGGACATCCAGCGTACGGATGTCGAGGATTCCTTTGAATCGCGCGTGGCGCAGGCGATTGATTCGCTGGCCTCCATTGATGGCATCCAGCGTGACGAAGCCGAGGCGCTGGTCAAGAACGGGTTCCTGACCCCCGAGGGCATTCTGGAGGCGGAAGTTCCTTATATCCAGGAGGCCACGGGGCTTTCGGAAGAGGCGGTCCGCCGAATTTGGGATGCCGCCGATGCCCTGGGCCTCGCGGTTCAGGATGCGGGTGAGGAAAATGGTGAGGTTTCATGAGAATATTCGAGCTCGCAAAAGCTTTGAAGACGACGGGTGGTGATGTCCTGCACCAGGCGCAGGCATTGAAGCTTGATGCGCATTCCACATTGTCGCGGCTGGGTGACGATGACATCCGGACGCTGAAAAGCCATTATGCCAAGCGGTCCGCCACGGCGGTCCAGGCCGGCGAAGAGCTGCAGACGCGCCTGGCGGCCAAGCGTGAGCGCGCGGTCCGGAAAGGCGTCGAGAACGCGGACGCGGAGCGGCAGTCGCTGAATCAGGCGATCACCTACTCCCGTAAGGTGGATGCGGCGTCCAAGGGCCTTCCCGAAGCAGCAGCCAAAGCGGTGGAACCGGTGGCCCCCCGGGTGCATCGCGCGAAGAAGGCGGCGCCGGAAGTCGAAGCCATCGCCGTCGCAGCGGAAGTTCCCCCGGCGGAAGCCTCCCCGGTGGAAGCGACCCCCGCGGAAGTTCCCCCGGCGGAAGCGCCCATGCCCATCTTGGATCCAAACGAGCTGATGATCGAGTCCCTCCCTCCCGGCGACGACCCGTCGGCGAAGGTGGTCATTCATGCGGCCACCGCCGACCTTGATCTCGAGGAAAAGACCGAAGATGCCGACCCGGCGGCCAAACGCGTCACCGCCGAAGAGGAAATCGACCCCGACGAGGAACTGGCCTCGGCCTACCTTGGCCGCCGCGCCCAGCTCCCGCCAACCGCCAAGGCGCACGCGATGCGTCCCAAGGATACGCGCGATGTCGACCTTCCCCGTCCCGCGCCCGGCAAGGGAACGCGTGCCCAGGCAGCCCCTGCCGCGCCCGTCGCGCCCGTGGCTGCTGCGCCCGTTGTCCGGCGTGCTCCCGCAGCGGCGCCGCAAGCCCGCACGCAGCCGGGACGCGGTCCGGCCGTGCCTCCCGTTCGCGGCGGTCAGCAGCCGATCATGCGCGGCCAGCAGCCGATCATGCGCGGCCAGCAGCCGATCATGCGCGGCCAGCAGCCGATCATCCGTGGCCAGCAGCCAGCCGCTCCCGCGGCCCCGGCGGCCCCCGCGGCCCCCGCGGCCCAGGCGGCGCCTGCACGTTCGCCTGCCGGCGCCGGTCGCCCCGGCACGGTGCAGAAACCGCGCTTCGCCCCGGTGGTGACAACCCTTGCTCCGGGCGAGAAGGTCCTGCAGTTGCGCGGCCCGACCCTGGTCAAGGATCTGGCCGAAATGATGGGCATTCGCCCGAATCGGCTGATCGCGGATCTGATGCAGTTGAATGTGCTGGTCTCAATCAACCAGCGCGTGGATCTCGAGAAGGCCGGACGGATTGCCGAGAAATACGGATTCACGGTCGAGATGGAGCGGACGCGCCGGTCGGCGACGCGCAAGCCTGCGATTCGCCGCCTGGATGCCGAGGACGCCATTCCGGATGACCAACCCGAGGACATGAAGCCCCGGCCCCCCGTGGTCACCTTCCTCGGCCATGTCGACCACGGCAAGACCTCGTTGATGGATTGCATCCGCCAGACCCACGTGGTCGCGGGCGAAGCTGGCGGCATCACGCAGCATATCGGCGCCTACTCCGTCGAACTGACCGGCCGCAAGATCACCTTTCTGGACACCCCGGGCCATGCGGCCTTCTCGGCCATGCGCGCCCGCGGCGCGAACCTGACCGACATCGCGGTGATCATCATCGCGGCCGACGACGGCATCATGCCGCAGACGCGGGAGGTCATCAAGCAGGCGCAGCAGGCCGAGGTGCAGATGCTGGTCGCCATCAACAAGTGCGACCTGCCCGGCGCCAAGCCCGACCGCGTCCGTCAGCAGCTGCAGGCCGAAGGCCTGACGCCGGAGGAGTGGGGCGGCGACCTGGTGGTCTGCGAAGTGAGCGCCATCACCGGCAAGGGCGTCGATCACCTCCTCGAAATGGTCCTGCTCCAGGCCGACATGCTGGAACTGCAGGCCAACCCCAGCCGCCGCGCCGATGGCTATGTCATCGAAGCGCAGCTCGAGCTGGGCCTGGGGCCGACCGCCACGCTGCTGGTCTCGTCCGGCACGCTCAAGATGGGCGATGTCGTCCTGATCGGCGAATATTTCGGCCGTCTGCGCGGCTTGATGGATGATCGCGGGCGCAAGGTCCTCTCGGCCGGGCCCGCCATGGCGGTGCGCGTGATGGGGCTTTCGGGGGTTCCCGAACCCGGCGCCGAATTCCGCGTCATGGTCAACGAAAAGCGTGCGCGCGAGCTGTCGGAGAAGTTTGCCCAGGAGCGCAAGGACGCCGACTTGACCGCCGCCAGCCGGACCGTGACGATGGATACCTTCCTGGACCGGCTCAATGCCCAGAAGAAGAAGCAGCTGAGCGTGATCGTCAAGGGCGACACCCAGGGCTCGGTCGAGGCGATCGTCGATTCGCTGCGCGACATCCGCAGCGAGAAGATTGCGCTCGAGATCGTGAACACGGGCATTGGCAACGTCACGACGAACGACGTGCAGCGCGCCTGCGCCAGCGCCGCCGTGCTGCTGGGCTTCCAGGTCGGGCTGGATACCGGGGTGGCCGCGCTGGCGCGCCACGACAAGGTGCGCGTGCACACCTTCCGCATCATCTACGAGTTGTTCGACTATGTGAAGCAGACGCTGCTCGACATGATCGATTCCGAGTACCGCGAGGTCGTCAAGGGCCATGCGCAGATCCGCGCCGTCTTCGATATCGGCAAGAAGGGACGCATTGCCGGCTGCCAGCTGCTGGACGGGTTTGTCAACACGAAGTTCCGCGTGAGGATCAAGCGGGCCCGCGACGTGATCTTCGACGGAAGCATCGCCTCGCTGCGGCATTTCCAGAACGAGGTATCCGAGGTCCGCGACATGCAGGAGTGCGGCATCTTCTTCGAAGGCTTCGAAGCCTTCGCCGAGGGCGATGTCGTCGAATGCTATGCGATGGAAGAACTCGAGCGGACGCTGTAGGAAGCCACCGCCCGCGCGGCTGCGCCGCGAACAGACGCGCGGGTAACTGCCGGGGGAACCGGTTGACGCGTAAGGCGACGCTTACGGATTACGAGGCAAGAACCGTCTTGTCGTCGGCCGCACGCGTCGCCGGTAGCGTCAACCGAAGTTGATATAGGCTTCCCTGTCGCTTGAGTTGAATACCTTGGGTAGGGCGAACCGTCCCGGTGAGTCGCAGATGGCCGGCTAATGCCTCGATAGTCGGTTCAATCTGCGGCTTGGCGAGGACGCCGCGCCCTGCCCTTTGATGCCAAACGGACGGAGCAGACAATCGAATGACATAAATCAACACTCCCTGAAACCGGGACTCCGACCTCGGCGTCTGCCTTTGAAACCAACCCCGGCGCACCAACCACACCTTGCCGGAGTCCCGCCTTCAGGCGGCAGCGAGGCAGGGGCTTCAGCCCCGGTTTCAGGGCTTCAGGAGCCATTCTGCTCGGCGCCATGCACACCGCTCGCACACCCGACAAAGCTCAAGACAAAGCTCGCGACAAAGATTGTGCGCCTGCCTTGATTCATCTGGCGGCCGAACCGTCTCCTGCCCCCCATTTCACGCATTGAGCGTTCAGCGTTGAGTGTTGAGCCTTTGCATTCCCACCCCCCCCCGTCCTTCGCGCCTCACCCGTTCTGGTCAAGCGTCAGGTAGCGGTGGCAGGGGATGACGCGCGCGGCGAGGGCGTCCCGGTCGAGAGCCAGGATCTGCTCCAGCGGCAGGGCGTCGGCAATGTCGAGTTTGCCCGAGCGGGTGCGCCGCAGGGCGTTCAGGCAGCCACCGCAGCCGAGCGACTGCCCGACATCGTGGCAGAGGGTCCGCACATAGGTTCCCTTCCCGCAGGCGACATCGAAAGTCGCCAGCGGCAGGTTGAAGGTCAGCAGCCGGAAACTGTAGATGTGGATCAGCCGGGGTTCGCGGACGACGGTCTCGCCCTTGCGGGCCAGCTTGTAGAGCGGGACGCCGTCCTTCTTGATGGCGGAGACCATCGGCGGCATCTGGTAGCTGTCGCCGACCAGGGCCGCCATCCGTTCCTGAAGCGCCGGCTCGGTGACCTGGTCGCAGGGCAGCGTCGCGAGGACCTTCCCTTCGATGTCCTGCGAATCGGTGGCGGTGCCGAGGAGGATCTCCCCGCTGTACCGCTTGTCGCCACCCATGACCTGGTTCGAGAGCGACGTCCCCTTTCCGAGCAGCATCACGAGCAGCCCCGAGGCGTTGGGATCCAGGGTGCCGCCATGGCCGACTTTTTCAATCCTGAAGGTGCGGCGGATCCGCGACACCACATCATGCGAAGTCATTCCCGTGGGCTTGTCGACGAGCAGAATGCCGTCGAAGCCGCCGGAGCCGGGGCGAATGGCGCGTCCGGCGGCAAGGGCGCTGGAATCGGGGACGGTGGATAGGTTTGACATGACGGGATCAGGTGGCAGGTGCGGTCGGGGTTGCTTCCGCATCGGCGGCGATGGCGGGATTCTCGGTGGCCAGCTTCAGCAGGACATCGATGACATGGTCGCCCTTTTCGATCGATTCGTCGAGGACGAATTGCAGCACGGGCGTATACTTGAGCTTCATGTCGCGGTTGATCAGCCGCTGAAACTCCGCATGGCGGTGCGCCAGCTTGCGGATCATCTTCGTCCGCTCCTGCGCGTGGCCGAGGATGGAGACGGAGACGGTCGCATTGCGCAGGTTGCGGGCCACGCGCACCTGCGTGATGGTGATGGCGACCCAATCGATGCCTTCATTCCCCATCACGGTGGGAATGGCCTCGCCGATTTCACGCCGCAGCAGGGCGTTGACCCGTTCAAGTCGATCAATAGACATAAGACCTCACATCATACAGGCTGCCACCCGCTTCGACAAGCTTC
>CAZQKI010000225.1:5045-7103 GCA_964592855.1 uncultured Lentisphaerales bacterium | reverse complement strand
TGGTCATCGACATGGGCTGGTTCGTCGACTTCGGCGAATGGATCCATAACGGGCGTTTCCCGCGCGGCATGCAGGCGACCGCCGCCCGCATCAAGTCCCGCGGCTTCACGCCCGGCGTCTGGGTGGCGCCTTTCATCGTGCATTTCATGACGACGACCTTCCTGCGCCATCCGGAGGCGTTGGCGACCGACGCGAAGGGCCAGGTCATGATCGATCAATGGGGACTGGCCCCGAACGGCTGGCTCGATCCCACCAAGCCCGCCGGGCGCGACCTGCTCAACACGTGGTTCAAGCGCCTGCGCGAAGCGGGCTTCGAGTATTTCAAGACCGACTTTGTGCACTACCTCATCACCAAAGTGGAGAACCGCTGTTTCCACCAGAACGATCTGGGACGGATGGAGATCGTGCGCCAGGGCATGCAGATCATCCGGGATGCCATCGGCGACGACGCCTTTCTCCTCGCTTGCGGCTGCCCGCCGGAAGCGGTGCTGGGCATTGCGGACGCCTGCCGCATCGGCGGCGACATCAGCACCTACTTCAGCACAACACGGCTGGCCGCGCCCATGCTCGCCGGCCGCTACTGGATGAACAACCGCTTCTGGGCCAACGATCCCGACTTCCTGATTGTGCGAGGTGATGCCACCGCCGATGACGTTCACCACAATCCCTTTCACGCCGCCAATCTTGCCGAACCGGGCGGTTCGCGGTCGGGGCCGCCCTGGGCGAACGAACAGGAGCCGCGAATCTGGGCGACCCTGGTCGGCATGAGTGGCGGCATGCTGACCTTGGCCGATCATGCCGGCAGGCTCAACCGCATCGGACGCGGCATGGTGCGCACCGTCATGGCCCATGCCGACGACGAAGCCGCAAGGCCGCTCGATCTGATGGAACGTCTGCTGCCACGCTATTGGCTGCGAACTGGCCGGCATCCCGCCCTGGCGGTGGTCAACTGGGATGACGAGGCGTCATCCTTCGACCTTCCAGCCGGACGGTGGCCGGCACTGGAACGTTTCGCTGGGGCGGCAAGCCTCTGGGGGAATGGCGAGATCCGGGCCGAGAACGGAACATTGACGGTTCGGGTGTCCGGTCGTGACGCCGTCTGGTTTAAGCTGCAGGGCTGATGCCTGCACGAGAGGTGCAACATGCGTGATTTGCGTTTCGAGCTTCCTGAAATCAACACGTGGCGGCTTTTCAACAAGGGAATTTCCCAGCAGCGGATCATCGCGATGGTCGAGGCTTGGGAAAGCCACGGTTATCGCTTCGGCGGCGTCTGCATCGACGACGGGTGGACCCGCGACGGAAAACTCGGCGACTGGGAGCCGGACCCCGTCCGCTTTCCCGATTTCGCCGGCCTGGTCGCGTGGATTCACGATAAGGGCTATGCCGTGCGCCTCTGGGTGGCTCCCGCGCAATGTCATCCCGGAACCCGTATCCACGACCGCGCGCTCCCGGACTGTCTGCTGAAGAATACCGAGGGAGAGCCGGCCTTTTATGCCGGTCTTGGTACGTTCCGTGTCGACCCGCGGACCGACGTGGGGCGTAGTCACATTCGCGATACACTGCAGCGACTGGTCAGGGATTATCAAGTTGACGCCTTCAAGGTGGACTTCCCCCCCTTTTACCGGCCGGACGACACGTTTTACCAGGAGCAGCATTTTTCCTTGCCCCGGCAGGATGCCGAAACCATGGTGCCTGACTTCTACCGGTTGGTGCGCGAAAGCATCGATGAGGTGAATCCGGCCGTCCGTGTTGAGTGCGCCAGCGATTTGCCGGGCTGTCAGCCATACGTCAACGATATGATCTCAGGTGACCTGATCGGACAGGAGCGCACCTGGCCGGGTCTGGTCGAGATCGCCGCGCGCCTCCGCTGTTATGGACAGGGAACGTCAATCGTGCCCTGGCTCGAAATGGCATGGGGCGAAGGGGGCGATGCGCCCAGCCCGAAGGTGGAATGGTACGCGGGCATGCTGGAATGGATCGCGGCAAGCATCAATCTGGAACTCAAGCTGGAGCTCAGCTTTCAGCCCTTCGACTACCCGAACGACGCGCAGATCCGCT
>CAZQKI010000225.1:0-4945 GCA_964592855.1 uncultured Lentisphaerales bacterium | reverse complement strand
AAGCTGGAGCTCAGCTTTCAGCCCTTCGACTACCCGAACGACGCGCAGATCCGCTGTCTGACAAACCTCTACGGGCCGCGCAACCGTCTATACAAGGTCCTCTGCGCCGGCCGCAAGTCAATTGCCGTGAAGGATCTGATCCTGGCCGGGGTGGAGGTGAATGCCGCCACGCGCTTCCTGGTGGCGCCCGAACAGACCACAACCGTCACCTTGCACACGGCGGAACTTGGAACTAACGCCCTGGCCTGGCGCGCCCGCAACGTGGGCACCGCAGCGGAGGTGAATTTGCGCGCGCGCAACGAGGCCTGGGGTAGGTCCGCCGCATGGTGCCAGGTGAGTTTCGAGGCTGACGGTGGACAGGTCTACGAACTCTGGCACGAGGGTCTGCCCGATCCGTATTTCACAAAATTGTTCCAGCACATTCACATCCAGGCGCCAGTCGCCAAGATCGAACACGCGCCCGCCCCAGACCACAGATCGGTGACGGGATAGCGCGCTGTGCATGGGCAGAGCCCCGCTCGCAGGTTGCCGTGGAGCAACACACGGTCAGCGAGTTGGTGGCGGGGCGAGATCGCCGCGAAGCTCGGCGATTTCGACGACGCGATAGCCCTCGGCGATCGACTGTTGTGCCGCGAAGGCCGGGTAGAGGCTTTCCAGCCCGATCCAGCCGTCGCAAAATGCCGGACGCCCTTCGCGGATGCATGCGCAGAACTCGATATGCTGGTCGAACCCGCCGCTGTGTCCGATCTGACCGAAACCATGCACGGAGGAATTCGCGTCAACGGTCTCGCGATGGTGCTTGGCGCCGGCGCGGTCGTACTGCATGATCTCGATCTGGTGATCCACCGTCCGTGTGGCGAGGCGTCCCGCCGTCCCGAGCACACCGAACGGCAGTTCGTGCTTCGGGGCGAAGAAGCAGACGCCGAGGTTCGACTTGGCGCCGTTCTCGTACTCAATGTTCACCCAGGCGTGGTCGAGGATTTCAGCAACGGGCACCAACGACGCAGCATACGGCTCACCGGAGACGCCGGGTTCGAACCGTCCCCGCCCTCCCCCTCGGATAGCAAGTTGTCCCCCCATGGCTTGAACGCGCGCGGGACGCGAACCCAGCAGCCAATTGAACAGGTCGAAGTGGTGGCAGTCTTTCTCCACCAACGCGCCCCCGGACTTGGATTCGCTGTAGCGCCACTCCCGGGTGCGACCGATGGGAAACGGCTCTCGGAACTCCTGGCACCAGGCGATCAGCGGTTCGCCTATGGCGCCGTCGCGGATCAACGCCGCCATGCGTCGGAACAGGGGCGAGTAACGGTACACCAGACCGATCTGCAAAATACGCCCCGAGCGCTGCCAGGCGTTAATCATACGGCGGCAGCGAACCACGGTAACATCCATCGGCTTCTCACAGAACACGTGCTTGCCCGCGGCGAAAGCATCTTCGACGATCTCGCAGTGCGTGTCATTCGGAGTCGAAATTACAACCGCTTCGACTTCCGGCATTTCCAGAACGGCGTGGTAGTCGTGGACGACGCGCACCCGGTCCCGGTCCGGGAGTAGTTTGAGCACAGCCCGAAGATTGTCGTCATTGACGTCGCAGACCGCGACCGTGTCGACCAGACCCGGGGTCTGGAGGTAGTTCATGACATGGACCTGCCCCATATCACCGCAACCGATCAACGCATACCGAACCGGTTTCACCTTCAGTGCGCTCCTTTACCCGCTGGCGCCCATCGGGGCTGCCCTCAAGTGCCGTTTCCTGCCTCAACCCGCCCAAGGGGGTGAAGGCCGCCAAAGACCCCATAAAAACAAAAAAGGCCTGTAAAAAGGCCTTTTCTTGAGGTGGTGCACCCGGAGGGATTTGAACCCCCACGTCTCTCGACATAAGAACCTGAATCTTACGTGTCTGCCAATTCCACCACGGGTGCTCGGAAAACGCGGGTAATATGCCAAAGGAAACGCGCGACGTCAACAGCAATCCGCAAAACAATAATCCGCAAGGGTCATCGAAGCGCCTTCTGCCCCCGTATTTGCTTGAAACGGAGGGTACGGCAGGAGATACTGGCGGTGTTCGAACGACAAGATTCAAGGCCGGACACAGGACCTCCTATGGACAAAATGACGTCGAGAGAGCGGTTTGCGCGGATGTACGCCCATCAAGAGGCGGATCGCATCCCAATCATTGATCACCCTTGGACGGCCACCATTGAACGGTGGCAGCGCGAGGGCATGCCGGTCGGAACCAGCTACGTGGACTTTTTCGGTCTGGACGGGGTCGCCGGCATCGGCGTCGACAACTCGCCGCAGTACGAGGTCAAGGTGCTCGAGGAGACGGACGAACACCGCATCCATACCACGGTCTGGGGCGCCACCCTCAAGAACTGGAAACACGCGGCCTCGACGCCGGAGTTCCTCGACTTCACCATCAAGGACCGGGCCAGCTGGGCACTGGCCAAACAGCGGATGGTACCGTCCGACGACCGCATCAACTGGAAATACCTGAAAGAGAATTACCCGCACTGGAAGGCCGCAGGACATTGGATTCAGGCCGGACTCTGGTTCGGGTTCGATGTGACGCACTCCTGGATCGTCGGCACGGATCGCATCCTCTTCGCCCTGGCGGATGATCCCGACTGGTGCCGCGAGATGTTCTCACACGAACTTGAAACGCAATTGGCCCTGCTGGACAAGGTCTGGGATGCCGGCTACACGTTCGACTGCGTCAACTGGCCGGACGATATGGGCTACAAGGGAACGCAGTTCTTTTCACTCGCCATGTACCGCGACCTGCTGAAGCCCTTCCACAAGCGCGCCATCGACTGGGCCCATGCCAAGGGTGTGAAGGCCCATCTGCACTCCTGCGGAAACATCAACCCCTTCGTCCCCGAACTGATCGGAATCGGCCTGGACGCCCTGAATCCGCTTGAGGTCAAAGCCGGGATGAATCCCATTCATCTGAAGCGGACGTTCGGCAAAGACCTCGTCCTTCACGGGGGGATCAACGCGGTTCTGTGGGATCAGCCCGCCAAGATCCAGGCCGAGATGGAACAGGTGCTTCCCGTGATGAAACAGAACGGCGGCTACATCTTCTCGTCCGACCACTCCGTGCCATCCAGCGTGAGCCTGGAGGATTTCAAGTCGATCATCGCCCTGGCCAAGCGACTGGGCGCCTACTAATGCGCAAGGGGACGCCCAGGTGACGGGCGAAGTCGGCGATGCGGTCGACGGCAAGATCCCAGGTCTCGGCGGCGGGATTGCCATAGCCGTACCGGCAGTAGCAGCGCAGCAGGCCGGCACGACGTCCGACCTCGAGATCGGTATGGTGATCGCCAACCATCCAGATGGGGCCGACACGATCCCAGGCCACCCGGGCGATTGCGATCTCGACAACCGCCGGATCGGGCTTCAGCGGCAGGTTCCTCTCGGCCCCGACAACGGCATTGAACCAGGGCTTCACCCCGAGGCCTTCGAGAATGGGGAGGGTGGCTTCGACCGGCTTGTTGGTCACCACCGCCTGCAACCAGCCCGCCGCATGCAGCGCGGCCAGCGTCTCCGCCACGCCCGGATAGAGGCGGGTCGCGTCCAGCAGGTGCGCGGCGTAGTCCTCGCGCAGCCGGGCCTGGCGCTCCTCGATCGGGGCAACGACATCGGCCATCGTCCGCTCGATCAACTTGCGCTGGCCGTCCCCAACGAACCCCACAACAGTCTCGAGCGACAGCGGCTCAAGACCATAAGTCCCGCGCACACGGTTGACGGCGGCGGCCAGATCGGCGCGCGAATCGATCAACGTGCCATCCAGATCGTAAAGAATCAGTCCGAGACTTCGCACTTTCCTGCAACTCCCTTTCCCGCTATACTCCACTACCGGAACAGCTTGCGCAGTTGATTGATGAGACGCCAGAGCGCAAAACGCAACCGGCCTGCCACGGTGACGCGCCGGTTCGCCGGAGCCCCCGCCCGCATGTAATCGCGATCCATCAACCCCATGTTCTTCCACTCCAGTTAATCATGCACCCTAAAACGCAACCCGACAATCACCCGGCTCGCCCTTCAACGGGACGTCTCCCGGTGCGTGCCAAACCGCACGGATCATACGCCGCCCCGCGCGCCACGTCAAATCGAACCGGTGTGCCGGATGACCGCCGCGAGGCACGCACTTCGTCTCGTCCGACCTCACGGGACCAGCAGGGCCGGCGCCCCGTTGGCATGCCCCTGCCTGCCCAACCGCCTCCCCCGCCCCACGTCCCCACCCCACCCCGCCCGCGGCGTCCGACGGGCGAAGCCCCCAGGCACACGGCCGACGCCGCGCCCATGCGGCTGCAGCTGGTGCTGGCCCAGGCGGGCATCGCCTCCCGACGCCATTCCGCCGAAATGATCGCGGCGGGCCGCGTCCGCGTCGATGGCGTCGTCGCCCGTGAACCGGGCCTCCGCATCGATCTGTCGAAGCAGCAGGTCGTCTGCGACGGCAAGCATATTCCCGCCATCTCGGCCAAGCGGCGCACCATCATCATGAACAAGCCGGTCGGACTGCTCTGCAGCGCCGACTCCGCGCAAGGAAAAACGGTCTGCGACCTGATTGGCACCGTGTCCGAGCGTCTGGTCCCCGTCGGCCGCCTGGACCGCGACAGCGGCGGTCTGCTGCTGCTCTCGAACGATGGCGATCTGATCGCCCACCTCACCCATCCGCGCTACGGCCACCGCAAGATCTACCGTGTCGAGGTCGCCGGGCCCTGCAACGCCGGGACGCTGGCCCGCCTTCGGGAGCCGATGGACATCGACGGCTACCGCATCCAACCGGTCCAGGTCACCCTGCTGCGCAAGCAGGGCGGACACACCTGGCTCCGCTTTGTCCTGCATGAAGGGCGCAACCGCCAAATCCGGAAGATGTGCGCCCAGGTCGATCTCAACATCATCAGCCTGATCCGCATCGCCATCGACAACCTTCAGCTTC
>CAZQKI010000224.1:0-7125 GCA_964592855.1 uncultured Lentisphaerales bacterium | reverse complement strand
GGAAAGCAGGTAGTGCTTGCCCGGCACACAGGGTCCGGCGGTGTTGAAGAAGCGGTTCATGGCGCGATTTTAGCCCTTCGGGCGTGGGAGTTCAAGCACCACGCTCCCGGAACCAGCAATTCTCATATGCGATCATCCGTACAGAGTACATCACACTGCGGGGCTCCGCGCCAGGCGTCGACCGGCCGCGGCCAGACCTCCCAGCAAACCCATCAGGATGACAATCTCGCCATCCGCGAAGTTGTACTCCACGAAGCCATTGATGAACAGTGCCAGAATCATCCAGAAGATCGGCCTGGGCGCCGCGTCCGACCCGATTCCGTCCCGCAACAGGCAACCCATCCAGACCAGGTAGAGCGCCAACCCGGCCCAGCCGAGGGAGACGGCCATCTCCACGAAGTTGGAGTGGAGATGGTCGCGGTTGCGCTCGATCCGGGGGGCGATCTTCCGCATGAGGTCGTTCGACATGGCCCGGAAGCCGATGCCCTGGGGATACTCCTTCAGCAACTTCGGGGCCACTTGCGTCCACATCGCCAGCCGACCCCCCGAAGCGACGCTGAATTCCGTTCGCAGGTGCGTCAAGCGCTGCCGGATCGGCGCGACGCCGACGGCAAGGCCCGCCAGCACAACCACGCCCAGAACCATCCACTTCCCGTTCAATCGCCGACCCAGCAGCACGGCCAGCAGCAGGAGCGAACTCAGCCAGGAGCCACGCTTCATCACCAGAATCTCGGCCACGGCCAGGGCGCCGATCAGAATCGGCCAGATCCAGATCCGAAAGCACACGGGACGACACGCTGGACCGCCATCCGCCGGCTCGCCTTGTACCGTGACCTGCACCTTCCGCGACCCCATGCGTGCCAGCGCGAGACTGCCCATCGTCAGCGCCACCGCACCAACCAATCCAACCATCAGGCGTTGCCCGTCGACGAGACTGCCCTGAAAAATCAATTCCTGCCCGAACCTGAAGTTCGCGGCAACCCCCGTCCCCTCGAAACGCGTGGAAATCGCCTGCGCGTTCAGGGGATTGCGGATGCAGACCCGCAGGGCCAGGACGGCAAGCCCGAGAATCAGCGCCCGAAGGACCTGCCAGAGACGCCCGCGCGAGTCCACGATGGAGGCGGCGACGGGGATACCCATGAACCACATCAGCTTGTCGAGCTTGCCCATCCCCTTGGCCGGGTTCAGACCGTTGGCCGTCACAACCACCGCCAGTGCCACCAGCGCCAGCCAAAGCCAGGCCGTCGCCGGCATCCGCAGCCGACGCCGATGCTTCGCAACATCAACCGCCAGGAGAACGGCGGCGGCGAGCATGAAAAGCCTCCCCGTCGGCATGGAGAAACCCATGCAGAAAGCCGATGCCGTCAGCACCAGAAACGCCCAGTCCTGATCTTTGGCAAGAAACATGCGCGTAGAATAGCACCTTCTAATGCCTGATTCAACCCTCCGAAAGACCCACTCGAAGGTTTTGTTTGACGAAAAATGATCGATCATGATAACGTACTACGATTACGAATTGATCGAGGTATCGTTATGTATGCAGTCAAGCTGTCACCCAAATACCAAATCGTCATCCCGCTGTCAGTCCGCCGCAACATGGGACTTCGTTCAGGACAGAAGATGCAGGTTGTGGAGTATGAGGGCCGCATCGAAATCATTCCGGAGCGGGACATCACCGAGCTCAGGGGCTTTCTCAAGGGAATCGACACGTCTTTCGAACGTGAGGCGGATCGCGTATGAACGTGGTCGACACCTCCGGTTGGCTGGCGTACTTCGCCAACGAGCCCAACGCCGGACATTTTGCTCCGGCACTGCAAACCCCGCAGGAACTCATCGTACCCACCGTCACCGTATATGAACTGTTCAAGGTCGTTCTCAGGGAGTCCGGCGAGAACGCCGCGCTTCAGATCGTCGCCGCCATGCAGAAGGGGACGGTTGCCGACCTCACCCCGCAGCTCGCGATGGCGGCCGGCAAGCTGAGCTTGAAGCACGCCCTGCCCATGGCCGATGCGATCATGCTCGCCACCGCCCAGGCCTTCGAGGCCGTTCTCTGGACGCAGGACAGTCATTTCAAGGGAATCGACGGCGTCAGGTACATTCCGAAACCGTAGAGACTTACGCCTCACCCCTCAATGCGCCTCCAGCCAAGTCCGTCCGCTCCCCAGCTCGACCTCCAGCGGCACCCCCAGATCCAACACGCCGATCATGGCCTCGCGGACCAGCGCCCGGAGTGTCGCCTCCTCGGCGCGGGGCACGTCAAACAGCAGTTCATCGTGGATCTGCAGCACCATCCGCGACTTCAGCCCGGCCGCATGCAGCTCGCAGGCAATGCGCACCATCGCCAATTTGATCAGATCCGCCGCGCTCCCCTGCACCGGAGTGTTGATCGCATTGCGCTCCGCCGACTGGCGCGCCGTGGCGTTGCGTGAATTGATGTCGCGCAGGAAACGCCGGCGCCCCAGCACCGTCTGCGCATAGCCCTTCTCGCGGGCATCGGCCACGCTCTGCTCCATGTAGCGCTTGACGCCCGGATACTGGACGAAATAGGCGTCGATCAGCTCGCCCGCCTGCTTCCGCGGAATACCCAGGCGCTGGGACAGGCCGAAGGCGGAGATGCCGTAGATGATTCCGAAGTTGACCATCTTGCATCGCGCGCGCATCTCGGGCGTCACGAACAGCGGCATCACATCGTAGACCCGCGCGGCGGTTTCGGTATGGATGTCCGCCCCGGCGGCAAAGGCATCGAGCATGGCCCGGTCCCCGCTCAGCGCGGCCACGATGCGCAGCTCGATCTGCGAATAGTCGGCCGAAACCAGGATGTGATCGTCGTCGCGCGCCACGAACGCCGCGCGGATCCGCTTGCCACGTTCGGTGCGGATGGGAATGTTCTGCAGATTGGGGTCGGCCGAGGAAAGCCGTCCCGTCTCCGTCAGCGCCTGGCTGAAGTGGGTGTGCACCCGCCCCGTCGCCGCATTGATCCACTCGGGCAGCTTGTCCACGTAGGTCGACTTCAGCTTGCTGCAGGCGCGGTGATCGAGGATCTTCTCGATGATCGGATGCCGCCCGACCAGCTTCTGCAACACATCTTCGCTCGTGGCGTACTGGCCGGAGGTGGACGTCCGTCCCGCTTCCGGGTCGAGCTTGAGCCGGTCGAACAGCACCTCGCCCAGCTGCTTGGGCGAATTCAGGTTGAATCCGCCGCCGCCGGCCTCCAGGATCGCCATCTCCAGCTGCAGCAGCTCGCGGTTCAACTCCTCGCCATAGACGCGCAGCGTCTCGCGGTCGATCCGGACACCCTCCGCCTCCATCTCCATCAGCACCGCGACCAGGGGCTCCTCGCTGTCCTCCAGCGCCTTCAACATCCCCGCCTTCGTCGCCTCGGGCCGCAGCCGGTCGTGCAGACGCAGGGTGACATCGGCATCCTCGGCCGCATAGTCGGCAACCTCCCCGGGCGGCAAATCGCCCATGTTGACGGGATCGGGCCCTTTGCCGTCGCCGATCAGCCGCGAGATCGGGATCGGGTCGTAGCCGAGGTACTGCCGCGCCAGATGATCCATGCCATGCCGGTCGGCGGCATCCAGTACATAGTGCGTCAGCAGCGTATCGTGGCACACGCCCGCCACCGTCACGCCATGCTGGCGCAGGACGGTGAGGTCGAACTTGACGTTATGTCCAACCTTGACCGGATGCGGGTCGGCGAAAACCGGGCGCAGCCGCTGCAGCACCGCCTCGCGCTCCTGCCCTCCTGCAGGCACTGGGACATACCACGCCCGGCCAGGGACCGTGGCGAAGGAGACGCCCACCAGCCGCGCGCGCCAGGGATCCAGCCCCGTCGTCTCCGTGTCGAAGGCCCAGCGCGAGGCGTTCCGCAGCGCCGCCAGCAGCACTTCGAACTTCGCCTCGTCGTCGACGCAGGTGTAGTCATGCGCCGTGCTCTCAATGGTTTTCAGCTGCGATTCCGCGGCTTCGATCGCGAAATCTCCGCCCAGCAGCCGGCGCCCCATCTGCAGCAGCTCGTACTTCGAGAGGACGCTGCGCAGCGCGGGACGGTCGGGGGGCTGCACCTTGAGATCGTCCAGCGTGCAGGGCAGCTCGACGTCGCACCGGATTGTCGCCAGCACCTGGCTGATCCGCGCCAATTCGGCATCCTGCGCGACCCGCTCCGCCAGCTTGCCCTTGAGCTCCCCCGCATGGGCCAGCACCTCGTCCAGGCTCCCATACTGCGCGATCAGCGCCTGCGCCGTCTTCTCCCCCACCCCGCGAATTCCAGGAATGTTGTCCGAGGCGTCGCCCGCCAGGGCCAGCAGATCGACCATCTGCCCCGGTTCGCGCACCCCCCAGTGACGGCACACCTCGGCGCTGCCGTAGATGTCCGCCGTATCGGACATCTTGCCGGGACGGTAGAGAAAAGTGCTGGTGTTCACCAGTTGGGCGATGTCCTTGTCGGGCGTCACCAGAAACGCCGTCAGCCCCGCGCCGGTGGCCCGTTTGGCCAGGGTGCCCATCAGATCGTCCGCCTCGAAGCCGTCCACGCGCAGGGTCGGGATCCGGAGCGCCGCGGCCAGCTCCAGCGCCATGGGGATGGCGGCGGCCAGGTCCTCGGGCATCTTCTGGCGCTGGGCCTTGTAGGCGGGATACATCTCGTGCCGGAAGGTCGGCGTGGCGGAGTCGAACACCAGCACGGCATGCGTCGGCTTCCGCGCCTCGAGCAACTGCAGCACGCTCCCCGCAAAGGCGGTCAGCGCCGAGGTGTTGATCCCCGTCGTCGTCAACCGCGGCTTCTTCAGGAAGACGAAGTGACCGCGGTAGAGCAACGGCATCGCATCGATCACATACAGCGCGGGATCGGTCAGGAGTGTTTCTTGTTCCATCGTTGGCTCATCGTCGCACAGGGACATGCCCCGGTCAAGCTTTGACCCACACGGGCGAGGTCCAGGCGAGGCCGGGATAGTCCAGGCCGGGTTCGGGTGTTTGCTCGATCACGGCGTAGTAGTAATGGCCGACTGCACGGTCGGGCGTGTCTTCGAACGTGACGACGGACGGCGCCCGAGTTGCCGCCGTCCGCGTGGCGATCAGCTCGCCGTCACGGATCAGCGTCACCGTCCGCAGTTCGGTGGTCGGCTGCACGCTCACCCGGATGACCGCACGCCCGCCGGCCGCCGCCGCATCGCCCATGAAAGCCTCGTTGACCCAGATGGCGGCCGCGAGCTGCGGACCGTTGGTGCAGAAGGTCCGACGCCGGCGAAAGGCATCGAAGAGGGTTTCGTGACCGAGGTGCGCGCCCCAGACGCCGGTGATGGCCTGCTCGTAGATGCCCACCCCGCCGCGGGGATGTCCCGGCGGGCGGTTGTGGTCGGTGCCGCCGACAAAGCCGAAGCGAAATCCGGCGGCGAGCAGTTCATGGGCCGTCTTCGGCGAGAAGCCACGCCCCTGCACCACCTCCATTGACCAGTTGAACGCAGGATCGAAGCGCCCGGGGCCTTCGAGCAGATCGGCGTAGCGGAGCTTGTCGGCGTGGAAATGCCGCACGAAGAAAATGCGATCCGTCATGCCCGCGCGTCGGCAAGCGTCGTACACCTCGGGCAAGGTTGCCAGATGCCGCAGCGTGCGGAAGCCGAAGGCGGCGGCTTCGCGGTCGCGGAAGTGGGTGTTGACGTGCCCCTGGACCGTGTGGTTGGGACCTTCGAATCCGGGAATGGCGACAAAGTCGCCGTCGCGGCCGACACACGCGCAGAGGCCCATCCACCGCTCCCACTCCCGGTCGGTGATCTGTATGTCGTGGTCGGTCAGGCTGTAGAAATCGAACGCGCGGGCAGCCAACGCAAACCGCACATGGTCGGCATGGCCGCCGTCGTGCTCGGGGATGCACTTCGAGACGTGCGCATGACGGTGCAGATCGCCCCAGAAACAGTGGAGGCGTTCGGGGCCGACCTCGATCATCGGCCGTACCGCGAGCCGCGGCCGGATGGCGGGAGCGACGTCGCGCCCGGGATGCGGCGCGAGCGTTGCCGCCGGTGCAGCTCCGCCACCTCGCAGCAGGGCCAGGTGCAGCCGGCTGCCGTGGTTGACGCTCCGCATCGCATCGAAGCTGCAGGCGTGGTAGATCATCGCCGCATCGCTGCCGGAGGTCGCGGCGACGCGGGGCGGGTCGTCGGGGTTGCCGACGTCGTGGCTGAAGACGGACGGCGCCGTCCACAGTCCAGACTGGCTGCGGACCGTCGCATGAATCTGCCAGCCCCAGTCGTTGACCAGACCGTCGGCCGACCGGATGGCGGTACGCAGACGGCGGTAGAAGAGATGGACGCCGTCGTCCAGCGCCACAAGCGCCGGCGCCGATGGCGACAGTTGGTCGTCGTTCTCCGCAGCCGCAGGGACCGGAACATCCTCGCACAGACGAAGCCCTTCAAAGCCGTACTCGGCGTATTTCAGCCGCGTGTCGCGCTTGAAGTCGTAGACCTGGCAGCCCCAGGCCTTGTCCTCGGTCCAAGCCAGGCCGGCGGCGCCGTCCGTCAGCGGGGCAATCGACGGCTGGGTGGCGAAACCGGTTCCCGGCAGCGGATCGAGCCGCAGCCGGCCTGTGGCCGCATCGAAGCAGCCAGCGACGGCGCGGAGACGGTTGTCGGCATATTCATCGAAGGCCAGCCAGCACCGGCTCCCGCCGGCGGGCGCCAGCGACAGCGACCAGGGGCCTGCAACCGCATCGTGGGCGCAGGGGAAGAGAGCGACTCCGCCGGACCGTTCGACCCGGTGAAAACGGAGCTGCGGCGTCCGGCCCTCGATCAGGATCAGCCCCAGCAGCACGGTGCCGTCGGCGAGCACGGCGGCCGCGGCCTCCCAGATGCGCCCGGTTTGAATGACACGCGTCTCCCCGGCGTCTGTTCCGGCGACCAGCGCCACCGTGTTGTCCCGCGTCTCCGTCCAGAAGGCCATCCAGCCGTCGGGTGTGACGCACAGTGCACGCGCCTGCGGGGAGTCGCCCGCGACCGCGAAGGTGCCGACGCGGACGATGCAGCCGCCCTCGCGACGGGCCACGACGAGCGTCTGGCGGGTGTAGCGATCAGCCCTGCCCGTCTCAAGGTTGACACCGCCATCGGACGGATCGGCCTGCACCCACAGGAACCAGGG
>CAZQKI010000223.1:0-7127 GCA_964592855.1 uncultured Lentisphaerales bacterium | reverse complement strand
GCAAAGGCCGTTTCGATCTCCTCGCGGATGCCGGCGGGAATTCCCTCATGCCGTTCGAAGAGCTTGCGCGCCGCCATCTCCTTGTAGTTCACCTGAACGGAATTCTGAATCGCCAGCCAGAAGAGACGCACCAGACAGACATCCCACGGCTTGTCCACGCCCTTGACCACTGAACTGAGGGCATCGTCACGCGCCGCCACATCCTTTTTGACGCGGTCGAGCACATTCTCCAGCTTGTCGTTGATGATCTCCTCGCTGAAGGCCTCCTGCTTCAACGAGTAGCCATATTGCAGAACCTGGACGGTGTCTTCATGCTCCCGCAGCCACTCGACGTATTTCTCCGCCTGCTCGCCAAACCCCTCCAGAATCATCTTGGAATAGGCAGCCGGGGTGACGATTTGCGGGCGCGCCGCCTGCATGCGCCCTTCACGCACCCGGACCTGACCGACGGAATCCATCAGTTCGCTGACCAGGACATAGTTGATGACCGTATTCCCGAACGTCTCCAAATGACGCTTGGGGGGGACGACCACCTCGGTGTTCCTGACGGCGTACCAGAAGTCGAAAGTTGTTGGAGGCTTGCCCATTGGTACCGACACTATAACCTATTGCGGGCTCCGCCCGCAACCCCTGAAGCCGCACTGGGGGCGCATGGCAGTTCCGATGATGCCTGAGTTTCATAATCGTAATCTTAATCGTAATCTTAATCGTAATCGTAATCGTAATCTTAATCGTAATCTGGAAGGTAATCGGTTAGCGACAGGGGGGGGCGAAGAAAGCGCGTGGATGAGCGGGCGAAAAACAAAGAAATGCCGCTGGCGCGAACCCTTCAGCGCCGGACTCCCGAAGGCCCCGTAGCGGTCGGGGAATACCGATGCACCGACGGCTCCGAGTGTCCTCTGACAAAGCTCACGACAAAGTTTGTTCTCCTGCGTTGATCCAGGGTTCAGGACAGAAGCGCCCCCTGAACCCCGAACCCTGAACCCTCAGCTTGCACAAACCGGAGGTTTTGCAAGCGCCTTCCCTGAACCCTGGCTCCTCACGCGTGCAGATCCTCGACCGCGACCAGCGCCAGGGGGAGGCGCTCGGGCTGACCGAGCACCGCCGCGGAAACGCCCACCTTCCGGCCCGTCCGGATCGCCTCGTACACGAAGGCCTTGCCCTCGATGACGGCATTCCGGAGCGTCCGACCCCGGGCCAGCGAGGCGGTGATCGCCGCGCTCAGGGTGCAGCCCGTGCCATGCGTGGAGCGGGGATGGGCGACGACCGGCGTGCTCAGCGACCAGAGCCGCCACGCCGCGGGGTCCGCCTCGTCGCGGAGGCAGAGAATATCGCGGGCGGGACGCGCGGCGTCGTGCCCCCCCTTGATCAGAACGCCGCAGCCGTACCGTTGCGCCAGTGTCCGGGCGGCGGCGACGATGTCGGCCTCCGTCGCGAGCTTCGCCTCCATCAGCACCTCGGCCTCGGGAAGATTCGGCGTGATGAGGGTCGCCAGCGGCAGCAGACGCCCGCGGAGGGCCGCCACCGCCTCGTCCGCGAGCAGACGCGCACCGCTCGTGGCCACCATGACCGGATCGACGACCACGGGGATCCGGGGATGCCGGGCCAGCTTCTCCGCAACCACCTCGATCAACTCGGCCGTCGCTAGCATCCCGGTTTTAACGGCGCCAACCGCATAGCACTCCAGAATGGCATCCAGTTGCAGCCCCAGCTGCGCGGCGCTCGCCAGCTGGATGCCGCGGACGCCCGAGGGATTTTGCGCCGTCAGGGCGGCGATCGCGGTACAGCCGTGCACCCGCAGCGCATGAAAGGCCCGCAGGTCGGCCTGTATCCCCGCATTGCCGCCGCTGTCGCTCCCGGCAATCGTCAGGGCGACGGGCAGATCCGCCTCGGGCGGGGGCGGCTCGCCGCCGGGTTTCCGTCCGATATCGTCGTGGCAGGCGAAGACCAGCACGGGGCCGCCGGTGAAATCCAGTTCGAAGGAGTCGCCCTCCGCTTCATTCAGCGTCGCCTGCCACCAGCGGGTGAGCTTGAGCCCATCCAGCGGATAGCGCAGGCCGCGGGAGGTGATCGCGGTGGCGGGATCGAGGCTGAAGATGGAGACCGCCTGTCCGGGCCGGCTGGCCACGCGGCCGGCGGCGAGCAGGGGGATGAACACGCCGCTGTCCGTCACCATCGCGGCCGCGGCCGACTCGCGGGCAAAATCGGCCAGCAGCGAGATGTTGCCGAGGGCGTGATCCTCCCGCAGCCCCGTCGCCCCGAGAATGACCCAGTCCCCCCACCCCTGCGCCAGGCAGTGGCGAACAGCTTTAGCGAGGTCATTGCTCGCCTGGGAGGAATCGCGGACGAGTCGCGCGGCAAAACGCGCGCGGAGACTTTCGGAAAGGCTGTCCAGATCGCCGACGATCCAATCGGGTTCCCGCCCGAAGGCCAGCAGCTTCTCCGCCGCGCCGTCGCAGCAGACCACGCGGCGGGCCGCACGGAGGATCGCCAGCGGGAAGGGATGCCGGGGGAAGTCGCCGTCCGCCAGAATGACCGTGCTGTTCAAATAGTCGCGCATGGTGAAAAACCCCTACACGTCGAAGAGCATCATCTGCCCCGGCAGGTCGGGGCCTTCGCGGCGCTTGCCGCGCCGGGCCAGCTTCGGCTGGCCCGCCTCCAGTTCGCCCTCCTCCAGGTTGGCGAGGATTTCGCGGGCGCGGAGGACGACGTCGCCGGGCATCCCCGCCAGGCGGGCGACATGGATGCCGTAGCTCTTGTCGGCGCAGCCGGGCCGGATCGTCCGCAGGAAGACGATCCCGTCCCCCTGCTCCCGCACCTGGACGGAGTAGTTGCAGACGCCGTTCAGCGTGATCGCCAGATCGGTGAGTTCGTGATAGTGCGTCGCAAAGAGGGTCTTGGCCTTCACCTTCGGGTTGTTGTGCAGGAATTCCGCCACCGCCCACGCGATGCTGATGCCGTCGAAGGTGCTCGTGCCGCGGCCGATCTCGTCGAGGACGATCAGGCTCCGCGCCGTCGCGTTGTTCAGGATGTTCGCGGTCTCCTGCATCTCGACCATGAAGGTGCTCCGTCCGCGGGCCAGGTCGTCCCCCGCCCCCACGCGCGTGAAGACGCGGTCCAGCAGGGAGATGCGCGCCGACTGCGCGGGGACGAACGATCCGGCATGCGCCATGATGGCGATCAGGGCGACCTGGCGGATGTAGGTCGACTTGCCCGCCATGTTGGGGCCCGTGATCACCGCGATCTGGTTGCGGCGGCAGTCGAGCTTCGTATCGTTCGGGACGAAACGCTCCGCATCCGGCAGCTGCTCGATTACGGGATGGCGCCCCGCGACGATCTCCAGTTCGGCGCCTGCGTGCATGACGGGCCGCACGTAGCCCAGCGCCAGTGCGCGGTCGGCCAGCGAGGCCAGCACATCCAGGGCGGCCACGGCCGCCGCCGTCTCCTGGACCGCCGCCGTCTCCGCCGCGGCGCGTTCGCGCAGCTCGCCGAACAGCTCGTACTCCAGCGCACAGGCGCGGTCCTGCGCCCCGAAGATCCGCTGTTCGTAGTCCTTCAGCTCGGGCGTGATGAAGCGCTCGGCGTTCACCAGCGTCTGCCGCCGTTCGTAGTTTTCGGGGGCCTGGGCCAGCTGCCCCTTGGAGATCTCGATGTAGAAGCCGAACACGCGGTTGTGGCGCACCTTGAGGTTCTTGATGCCCGTCCGCTCCTGCTCGGACGCCTGGTAGCGCGCCAGCCACAGATGGCCGTCGCCCGACATCTGCCGCAGCTCGTCGAGCTGCGTGTTGTAGCCTTCGCGGATCAGCCCGCCCTCCTTCAGCGCCAGCGGCGGCGTGTCGACCAGGCCGCGCAGCAGCAGCACGACGAGTTCGGGCAGGGGATGCAGCCGTCCGGCCAGGGAGAGGATCAGGCTGTCGTCGATCGGCGCCAGTTGCGCGCACAGCGCGGGGACGGCCTGCAGCGAGGTGGCCAGGGCGCGCAGGTCGCGCCCGTTGCCCTGCCCCGAGCCGATGCGGGCGATCAGCCGCTCCAGGTCGCGGACCTCCGACAGTTGTTCACGGAGCGCATTCAGCACCGTCCGCGTCTTGAAGAAGCATTCGACCGCGTCGTGGCGCCGGGTGATGAGGGGCAGCGAGCAGGGCGGACGGACGAGCCAGTTGCGCAGCAGGCGCGCCCCCATCGGGGTGCGGGTGTTGTCCATCACCCCGAGCAGGGTGGCTTCGGCGGAGCGGCCTCGCAGCGGAATCAGGTCCAGATTGGCGCACGTCGTCTCGTCCAGCAGCAGGCTGTCGCCCGCCTGGCGGACTTGCAGCGAGCGGACATGGCCCACCGACCGCCGCAGTTCGTCGCGGACATGGTGCAGCAGCGCCCCGGCCGCGCCGATCAGCGCGGGGCGCCGTTCGCAGCCGTAGCCATCCAGCGAATGGACGCAGAAGTGGCGCAGCAGCGTCTCGCGGGCCACGTCGTGCTGAAAGGTCCAGTCCTCGACCCCGGTGATCGCGGGAATCGCCGCGTCGCGCAGCAGCGCCGCCAGTCCGGGCGCTTCGCGCTGCTCGGTCCCGACGAGGCATTCGCTCGGCGCCTGGCGGCGCAGCGTGTCGCGCAGCGCGTCGTCGCCCGCGATCTCCTCCACGGAGAAGTCGCCCGTCGAAAGGTCGAAGAGCGCCAGTCCGTAGACGCCGGGGGCCGCCCGGTGAAGCGCCGCGAGATAGTTGTTGCGGCCGGCGTCGAGGATCGCGTCCTCGATCACGGTCCCGGGGGTCACCACGCGGGCGATTTCGCGGCGCACGATCCCCTTGGCGGTGGCCGGGTCTTCCATCTGCTCGCAGATGGCAGCCTTGCGTCCCGCGCGGACCAGCTTGGCGAGATAGGCGTCGAGGGCATGGTAGGGGACGCCGCACATCGGCGTGCCGGCGCGTTGTGTGAGGGTCACGCCCAGCACCGGCGCCGCGGCCTTCGCGTCCTCGAAGAACATTTCGTAGAAGTCGCCCATCCGGAAGAGCAGCAGCACGTCGGCCGGCAGCTCGTCGCGGATGCGCCGGTACTGGCGCATCATGGGGGTCAGCTCATCGCTCTTGGCGGCCATCAGCGGACCTCCGCGGGCGGCGCGAGGGCCGCCAGGGCGCGCGCCAGCGACGCCCACGCTTCGTTGGCAAGCGCCTCGGCGCGGATTTTGGGGTCCAGGCCGGCTTGCGCCAGGAAGGGCTCGATCCGGTCCGGCGCGAGGCCCAGCGACGGCGGCGCCAGGCGCAGCAGCGCCACCATCTGCTTGCGGCGGTGCATGAAGGCGTGTCGCGTCAGCTCGTCGAAGGCCCGGCGCTCCGCGGCGGTCAGCGGCTGGCGATGGTGGCGGACCAGGCGCACCAGCGTCGAGGCGATCTCCGGCTGCGGCCAGAAGCAGGTCGGCTTGATCGTGCGGAGGAGGGTGACGTCGAAGTTCTGCTGCACCCACACCCCGGCCTGGCCGCGCGCCGGCGCGTCTGCCGCCGCGCCCAACCGCTCCGCCACCTCGCGTTGTACCGTGACGACCAGCCGCTCGGGACACAACGCGTGGCGGCACAGCTCCAGCAGGATCCGCGTTCCGGAGGAATAGGGCAGGTTCGAAACGCAGGCCGCGAAACGCGGCCGTCCCGTCTCCGGGTCCGCCAGCAGTTCATCCAGCGGGAGATCCAGCATGTCCGCCTCGATGAGTTGCAATGCGGGGTTGGCGCCGGACGACTCGCGAAGCCACGCAGCCAGGCGATGATCCTTCTCGACGGCGGTGACCTGCGCCCCCGCCTCCAGCAGCGCGTGCGTCACGGCACCGAGACCGGGACCCACTTCGAGGACGGCGGCGCCGGGCGGCAGTTCCGCAGCCGCGACGATGGCGTCGAGGATGTTGCGGTCGACCAGAAAGTTCTGCCCCAGCGTGCGGTTCGGATGGAACTCGTGCGCCAGGCACCACGACTTGACTTCTGACGGGCGGGTGGGTTGCATGGTTCACGGAAGCGGATGGCGCCGCACGGTCGTGTTCTTCTTGAGCGACTCGATCCAGCTGGCGTAGCGCCGGGCCGTCTCGATCCGCCGCAGTTGGGCCTCGATGCCCGACCAGGCGTCCTCCAGCGGCAGGACCCGGTCGGGGCGTTCGTCGAGCTTCGACACCAGGTAGATGCCGCTCTCGGTCTCGATCAAGGGGCTGATCTGCCCCACCTTGAGCTTCGCGAGGGCGTCGGCGATCTCCTTGCGGAAGACCTCGGGAGGATCGACAAAGCCCCAGTCCCCGCCCTCCTTGGCATGAACCTCGGACGACTCCTTCCGGGCGACCGCCCGGAAGTCCTGTCCTTCGCGCAGGCGGTCCAGAATCTTCCGGGCGCGCCGTGTGGCCTCCGCCTCGTCCTCGCCGCTCTTCCGCTCGATCAGGATCATCCCCGCCCGGACGGGGCCATCCAGGACGAATGTGGCTTGATTGGTGGCATAGAAGGTGCGGACGTCGGCGGGGGCGACCGCCACGTTCTGGTCGACGTACTGCTGGCGCATCATGGAGATCGTCAGTTCCTCCTCCAGCCGCTTCCGCCAGGCGTCGTAGTCCAGCCCCTGCTTGTTCAGCATGGAGGTCAGCAGCGAGCGGTCACCATTGAAGTGTTCATCGATGACGGACTCCACGCGACGATCCACCGCCCACGGGGGCATTTTCTGGTCGGCCGCCGCATAGGCCTGCAAAATCAGCTGCCGGGCGATGAGTTTCTCCTGGGCCTCGTTGTAGAGTTCGCGCAGCCGGTCGGCCTGCTGCGAAACGGGAATCTGCTGCGCGGCGGCCAGCTCGCGCGCCAACACCATCGTCTCCGCGATCGTGATCCGCACCTCGCCGACCTCCGCCGCCACGCCATCCAGGAGCAGCGGCGCAGGAGCGTTGGTCGCGGCGGCACCGATGCCCGTCGCGACGGCCAGGCCGAAGGCCATGGGGATTAGTCTGAGTTTCATGAATCGGGGCCCTCTGCTCGGTCTTCCATCTTTCCAGATGAAAATGCCCAAGTTTCCAGTTTTCCAGTTTCCAGTTTCAGCCCCTTGTCCTTGACAGGTGGGGAAGGGAGAATATACCATGCCTTACTGCTATGAAAAAGAGAAACTACGCGCTCGTGGCCTGGCTC
>CAZQKI010000222.1:0-7315 GCA_964592855.1 uncultured Lentisphaerales bacterium | reverse complement strand
GGCGGTCCTCCGCCGTAGAGAAATGGAAGGTCGGGGCGGCTGCTCTTTTCGCCTATCGCCAGGGACGGCGGGGTCCAGCACGGCTTCAGACGCCGAGTCGGGGGCGCGATGAAGGGAGCCGTGGCACCCTCGTCCTCGTCGTCGTCCTCGTCCTCGATGCAAAATTTCGAGAACGAGGACGACGACGAGGACGATGCGGCAAGTCTCCCACTCGATCCAACTGCCCCGGCGCAGCCGGGCCAGCGGCCTCACTGAACCCTGAACCCTGTCGCCTGAAACCTCGGGGTTCGCAAAGGTTCGACACGCTGGAGAAAATGCGGCATACTCTCGCTTCGGCGCAAAACGCAGAAGGATCAGGTCATGAAAAAACGCAAGTACTCCATCATCCTCGGCAACCTCGGCAACACGTGCGACCGGTTTCTCTCCTCGGGCTACAAGGAGCCGCTGGACAAGCGGAAGATGATCGAGCAGGCCGCCTCGATCAAGGGCGTGACGGGCATCGAGCTGGTCGGCACCTGGGACGTCGACGACAAGAGCGTCGACACCATGCGGACTTCGCTGAAGGCGCACAAGCTCGAATGCGCCTCCATCATCCCCGACCTCTTCGCGCAGAAGCGCTGGGGACGGGGCGCGCTGGCCTCGGCCGACGCCGCCATCCGCCGACAGGCCGTCGCCGAGGTGAACCGGATGACGGACATCGCCGTGGAACTGGGGGGATCGCTCATCAACCTCTGGCCGGGACAGGACGGTTACGACTACCCGCTGGCCGCCGACTTCATCCAGGAGCGCGGCTGGATGCTGGAGGCGATCGCGGCCTGCGCGGAACACGCCCGGAAGAAAGGGGTGCGGATCGCGCTCGAGTTCAAGATGAAGGAGCCCCGGACGCATTCGTACCTGGCGCGGACGGCCGATGCGCTGCTCGTCGCCAACCAACCCGGCCTGGACAACGTCGGCGTCTGCATCGACACCGGACACGCCTTCCTCGCCTACGAGAATGTCGGCGAATCAATCGCCCTGCTGAAGCTCTTCGGCGACAAGCTCTTCCACATGCATTTCAACGACAACTTCGGCTCCTGGGACGACGACATGATCGTCGGCTCGATCCGTCTCCCCGAATACTTCGAGATGCTCTACTGGCTGGAGCGGACCGGCTACGCGGGGTGGTACAGCATGGATCAGTATCCGTACCGCGAGGACGGCTACGGGGCCGTACGCAGCAGCGTGCTCTTCGTTCAGAAGATGAACGCACTCCTCGACAAGGCCGGCGCCGACAAGGTGGAGAAGCTGGTCCGCCGGCGCGATCCCGTCGCCACGGCGGATTTCATCCGCACTAAACTGCTGGCCTGAGCGCGACCCTACAGCCCGCAGCCCGACAGGAACTGGAAGCTGGACCGGAGGCAGTCGAAGGGATCGCGGCGGCAGACGTCCTGCTCGACGGCGTACCAGTTCACGCCGGCGGCTTCGCAGGCGGGAATCAGGTGTGCCCAGTCGAGGTTGCCTTCGCCGATGGCGGCCATGACGGGACCCTCGGGGTCGATGACCTCCTTGTCCTTGAGGTGGATCACCGGCATCCGCCCTTTGGCGCGCTCGGCGATCCGCTCGGGATTGACGCCGGCGTGGTCGACCCAGTAGAGGTCGACTTCAAGTAGGATCAGGTCGGAGGCCTCGTCGATGAGGATGTCGTAGATCGTTTCGCGGCCTTTGCCGGTCCGCTCGAATTCGTGCGCATGGTTGTGATAGCCGAAGGCGATCCCGGCCGCCTTCAATTTGCGAAGCGTGGGGAGCGAGTCGACCAGGAACTTGCGATAGCCCTCGGCCTTCGCCTTGCGGTAGTCGTTGGGCATGCCGCCGATGGCGGCGAAATCGCACCCCAGCGTGTGATGGAACTCGATCTCGGCCTCGGTCTGCTGGGCCAGGGCCTCCCAGCCGCGGTGGGTGGCGATGCACTTCAGCCCGTTGTCGTCGAGCATCTTGCGGGCCTGGGCGGCGGAAACCTCGGGCGTTTCGCCGTTCATGCAGCCGATGGCTGACAGTTGGACCGCCCGGTAGCCGATCTTGCCGATCTGTTCGAGACTGCGGGCGAAGTCGGCGGCCGTCTTGGTGAATTCACGGACGGTGTACATTTGCGCGGCGATTTTCGAGGCCATGGAGTCGATCCTTGATTCTTGCGTTGACCCGGTTGATGGGGGTGTTGAAAACAAGGCGCTACTTTATCCGGTCGCCGCCTGTTGCGCAAGCCCGATGAAGACGGCGGCATTGAGAGATGCACGCCAGGATCACCTCTCCGCCCGGTATTATCGGGTGTATGCGGGGGTGCGTCAACTCGCTTGCGCTCGCTGACGCCGGGACGGTCAGGTGGGGGGCGGGGTGAAGCCGAAGAGGCGCAGCTTTGCGGTGAGGTGTTCGTCGAGGCGCGGCAGGTCGGGCGGGTAGACCGAGACCAGGCGCTTGCCCTCCTGCTGGTAGAGGGTCTGCTTCTTGTACATGCTCATCTTGTACTGCGGCGTGTCGAGCCCCCAGTACTCGATGTAGACGTCGATCTCGGGCAGGTAGAAGTCGGGCCGGATCTGGAACTCGCCGAGGATGCGGAACTTGGCGTCGTAGCGGTAGGCGATGCGGTGCGCCGCCAGCCAGTCGGCGATGCGGCGCTCGCCCGTGGACTGCACGAGCGTGCCGTCGCGGGCTTCGACGGTCTTGGCCAGCTCGACCTGCGCCTCGAAGCGGCGCCGGTCGAGGAAAACCTCGTCGAAGCAGCGGTCGCAGTAGTTGCGCTGGAAGGCGGCCCGCGCGCGCTCGTGCTCCTGTTGCGAGAGGCCGGCGTTGCAGCGCTGGCAGCGGTGGCGGACACAGGACGCGGCATCGGCGGCGGCCTGCTCGATGGCGTCCGCCGCGGAGGCCGCCGCCTCGCGGACATAGTCGCGCAGGCCGGGGTTGCGGGCCACGTCGCGCAGGTCGCAGACCTGCGCCGCGGCCGCGGCGCCGTAGGCCCGCAGGGCGCGGATGGCGTACTGCTGCGTCTGGGGGTGCCGGGCTGCGCGCGCCAGCGGCGCCAGCGCAGCCACGGCACGCTCCGGGGCCGCGCCAAACGGAGCCAGCTTGCCGATCGCCGATGCCGCGAGGCGCTGCACTTCGTTCGATGGCAATGCGAGCAGCGCCACTAGCTCGGGGAGCGCCTCGGGCTTGCCGGAGCGACCCAGTTCGAGCGCACGCTGCACGGCGGCATGGTGGTCGGCGGGCAGCATGTGGCTCTTCATCCGTAACCCTCCGCCGCAGCGCCGGCACGGTCAAGCGTCGGCGAGCGGAGCGAGTTGGCGCCGGGGTTGACGATGATGCCAACCCCCCATTCCGTGTAACCGCCGACATGAAGCTCCTCCAGTGCGTCCCGGACCTGCCCGCACTTCTTGCTGATTATGGCCCACTCAACCTTCATGATCCGATCCTCTCACATGCCGTACGAAGCGGCAAGCGCGTTCCGGCGATCCCGCTGGCCATGCTTGTCAAGGTCGATTCAGGACGGAAACGTCGGAGTCTTTCCCTTCTTCCTGCCCGCGCCGGCCGGCGCAAAGCTGACGAAGATGCCCCACCCTTTGCCGCCGGCGCGGTCGAGGGCCACGACGATCTCGTGCTCGCCTTTTGCCAGCTTGACCGGCGCCTGCGTGCGGATGTAGGGAGCGGGGTTTATCGTCGCGGCCGTCACCGCCACCGGCTTGCCGTCCACGAAGACCCGCGCGCCGCCGTCGTGTCCGACGTGCAGAACCCACGCGCCGGCCCGGGCGACCTTGACTGTGCGCGCCAGGTAGACCAGGCCGTCCGCCCCGCGCATCGCGTGTACATCCACGAACCCCGAGCCGGAATCGGGCGCCGGCTCCCAGCCGGCGGGCATGCGGAGCGCGACAGGCTTGGCCTTCGACACATCGCCGGCCGGCATCAGCCGCGACGCCTGCCAGCCACCGCCCAGAAACGGCGAATGGCCTTCCGGCTTGCGGTACATCGGACGCGCGACCTCATAGGTCTTCCAGGCCGCTTGGGCCTCCCGCAGAACCTTGTCGTCGATTTTGACGTCGTGGCCCGGCCAGCGCAAGCCGTCCGGTATAACCCAGCGTCCGTCCGCTTTCAGCACGGGCCGGCGCTTGTCGACCGGCGGGACCGCGATCGCGGCCGCGGGTTTCACGGCGTACCAGTAGGCGACGCTGGACATCTCATTGCCGAGGTGGTTGGCGTGGCCGTGCTCGATGGTGACCTTGAGCTCTTTCTCGTACCGCACGGGGTTTTCCAGGTGGTGTATGTAGCTGGTCTGGTAGCCGCCGGTGTGGCTCTCATGTATCGAGGAGCCGTTGCGCAGGAAGGCGTTGGGCTGCATGCCCCAGGCCTGGTTCAGATAGTCCTCGCTGCCGGTGCCGTGGAGGTCGGGCGGCCACTTGTAGCCGTCCACCCAGATCATGTCGTCGCCTTCGCCCCACCACGTCCCCTGGATGTTGGTCACCGAAAGGTTGCAGCCCAGGTAGTGCCCGCGCCCCTTCGTCTCCAGGATCACGTAATTGTTACGCCACGCCTCGCGCGCCAGGTTCGGAATGTTCACCGGCGGCGTGTTGACGGTCATCTCCGGGCCCCAACCCAGGAATGGACAGGCGCGGCGGAACTCGGCGTGAAAATAGCCCAGGCCGTCGATGCCGGCCCGCGGCCGTCGCTCGTAATCGATGTAGAAGTACTGGCCGTGTTCGCTGTCGCTCTCGTTGACCAGTTCGACAACCGCCCGTTTGCGGAAGGGCATCGCGGCATAGCAATTCAGGGCGCACCCCTGATTGAACTGGTTGTTGAGGTTGGTGGAGGCCGTGAACAGGAGGGATTGATAGGAATTGACGATGCCATGCCCGAGTCCGAAGAAATCGCCCAGCGGGCAGAGGACGCTCGGAGCGGGGGCGTCGTCCCAGGTGATCTTCAGCAGGCATTCCCGATAGTTGCGCGCCTGGGTCATCCAGATGTGGGTGATCACGCCCGGCCCTTTGATGTCGGCCAGGACGCGGCTCGACCGCGCCGGAATCGTCCAGGCGTCGGCGTTGCGGCCGGACTCGTCCCAGGACGAGAACCGGAGGGACTGGGCGGTTTGGATGCGTGCGATTTCGAGTGGTTGCATTGGAACGCTCCTTGTGCGGCATCACGTGGATCCGATCCAGGACACCAGATTCCCCCAGAACGGGCGGTAGCCCGGCCACGCCAGCCAAGCCGCGGGGCCCCAGTGCGGCGCGCAGTCGGTGCTGAAGGCGGCGGACCGCCCCTTGCCGTAGGACCACACGCTGAGCAGCGGATCGCTTTCGAACGCCAGGACCACAGTGGCGTCCGGCTTGGGAAGCACCCGGTTGTAGCCCAGGAAGTAAGGCCATTTCGCCGGCAAGCTGTTGAGGATGGGATGGCCTGCGGCCAGGATGGTCGGCGTAACCCCCTCCGGCCGCTCCTCGCGATCATCATAGGTCAGACAGTTGACCGGCAGCGTTTCCTCGACCGGGGTGCCGTAGTACTTGGCCTTTCCGCCAATGCCGGAAAAAGACATCCAGCCGCCCACCATGATCAGTCCGCCACCCGCCCGGACATAGTCGCGGATCAGCTTGAGCCGGTTCGGGTGCGGAATGGACTTCGCGAGCATCTCGGGGTGGAACAGCAGCGTGTTGGCGCCGACGTCGCTGAGGATGACGACGTCGAATTTCCGCAAATCGGCGAGGCGCTCGGGGAACTCGACCGCCACCTGGTTCGTGCGCATCCAGACGACATCGTGTCCGCCGCTCTTCAACGCCTCGAAGAGCGCCACGCCGTCCTCCTTGTTGGCGCTGGCCTCGAAGGAGTCAAAGCCCTTGATTTCGTGCCCGATTGCCGACACCTGCTCGCCGGCGAACAGCACGCGGAGTCGTCGGGCGCGTCGAACGGCGATTTTTTTCTTGATTGTCTTTTTCATGGTCTTCCGCTTCGAACGAGAGATCCGGCGAGGTGGCGTACGTCGCGACGCTCGTCGCGATGTTTAATGGCGCTCTTGCATCGCGGTCTAATCCTACTTCTCGCGATACAGCACCACCGGCCCCATCAGCCCGCCGGTTCCCAACTCGTTGAGGTGCGCGCGGTCGCACAGGATCGTGAACTGGTTGTCGCCCGTCTTGAGCGCGGCGGTGATGTCGAACTGCGCGGCCCGGCAGTAGCCCGAGAAGGCGTCGAGCAGGTCGCCCTTCTCATTTTGGCGGGTCTTCTCCGGCACGACATACTTGATGTGCTGTCCGTTGACGAACAACTTGGCGCTGCCATCGGTCGAACCGATCCAGAGGAAGACCTTCTTGCCCGCCGGCGGGGCGGGCAACTTCTGCGAGGTCCGGTACGCCATACGTCCCGAACGGCCGGAGGGGAGATCGGTCATTGTCAGGTGATGGCCCAGCGACGACCAGGTGTCGCGCGCGACATGGGTGACCGGCCACGCCTTGTCGTCGAAGTCCGGCGCGGTCCAGGGCCGCGCATCCGCCTCGGCGCCGGGGTTGTGCATCCACTTCCACTCGAGCATGGGCTTGCCGTGGCGCGCAAACTCGCGATCCATGCGCGATCCATCCTTGTAGCCTTGCCCGACGAACTGGTCGCTCCAGTCCGGATTGCCGTGCCGGCCCTGGATGTAGCCGTCGCCTGTGTAGGCGTTGGCTGTGTAGCGTCCGCCGGACACGGGCACGCAGTACATCCGCTGCATGTTGCGCACGCCCCAGCGCCAGGTCTCGTAGTCCTCGTCGAGATTCCGCAGGTTCCCGGCGGCCCAGTCCTGCCGCAGCTTCATGTAGCCTTCGAACAGGGTGAACGATTCGTCGATCAGCTTGACCCGGCGGTATTCCAGGGGCGTGCGGCAGCGGGTCAGCGCCTCGCTCAGGTCGGCCCGGGCCGCCGCCATCACCGCGGGGGTGAAGATCTTCAGGTAGCCGAACGGGCTGCCGGCAAATTCGTTCGCGTCGAGATAGGCCTTGTCGATTCCGGTCCAGTAGCGGGCCATCGGTTCGGCCGCCTTGCCGTAGAACTTCGTCCACAGGTCGGCCAGGATGTCGGCGGGCTTCTCATTCGCATGAAACATCATGCGGATCGAGAGATAGTAGCCCGGCATCATGGACTCCCAGCCGTTCATGTATTCGGGCCCCCACTCGTCCACGTTGTTTTCGAGCAGGATCGCCAGATCGCGGCTCCATTTTCCGATGAACGGACAGGGCGCGCTGATTTCGGCCAGGTTGATGGCGTACCAGTAGGCGTTGATCCGGGCGCCGGACTTGTTCCAGCCCTGCACGAGATCGCGCAGCCAGAATTC
>CAZQKI010000221.1:0-7322 GCA_964592855.1 uncultured Lentisphaerales bacterium | reverse complement strand
CGCGTGGCGGCGAGGGCGGCGGCGATGCCGGCGGCCTGGCCCATCATCGCGCCGCAGGGACTGACGCGGGCGGAGGAGTGCGCCAGCGAATCGGCCGACAGGCAGCGCCCGGCCATCAGCAGATTCCGGCCGTCGCGGGCGATGAGGCTGCGGAGCGGAATCTGGTAGGGCGGCACGCTCCAGTCGCCTTTGTTGTCGTAGATCCGCTTGTTGCTGTCGGGACTGTGGGCGTCGAGATACCACGTGCCGCGGGCGACGCCGTCCTCGAAGGCCCGCCCCGCCTTGACGTCGTCGAGGGTCAGCACGTAGTCGCCGACGACCCGCCGCCCTTCGCGGATGCCGATGATGGGTGAGACGTGATCCAGAATCCACGGCTCCCGCTTGACGCGCTGGTAATAGTCCAGCACCCACGCCACGTCGCGGCGGCCCCGGATCTCGGCCGCGGTCAGGCTCTCGGTGTCGGAGGAGTCGTACCCCGCCACCTTGATCTTGAGCGCGTTGCTGCAAGGACCGTTCGGCCAGACGCTGACCATCGGCAGATCCTCCTGCCGGTCCAGGCGCCCGAACTCCCCCTCGGGGATCTGGGCCGCGGCGTATTCGATCATCTTCTCGGCGTCCTGCCAGCTCCGGCGCCTGGCGACGTCGTTGAGCTCGCCGGGGAACACGTGGCGGACGAAGGCCATCATCGACATGGCCAGCGTCTTACCGTCGGGGTTCCGCCCCTTCATCGTGGCGAACCCCGCGGCGTAGGCGACCTGCGCCTCGCCGGTGCAGTCGATGAACACCTTGGCCGCGAGGGCCTCGGGCCCGGAGGGACCGCAGAGGATCACCTCCTTGATCCAGCCGTCCTCGACCCGGACGTCGGCGAAGCGCGTATGCAGGAGGAGCTTGACGCCCCGCCGCAGCAGCATCTCCTGGAGCACAAGGGTCAGGATCTCGTGGTCGAAGAGTTGCTCCTTGGTGTTGTGCGCGCTGTCGCGGATCGGCGAGACGGCGTGGAAGCGCCCCAGTTGGGCCAGGATCTCGTCGAAGACCTCGCCCAGCCCGCGCGTGTCGCCGGAGAAGTTCCCCACCCCGCCGGTGGTCAGGACGCCCCCGGTGACGGCGAACCGTTCGACCAGCAGGACGGAGGCGCCCGTCGCCGCCGCCGCGCAGGCGGCGCAGACGCCGGCCATGCCGCCGCCGAGCACCGCCACGTCCGCCTGGTATTTCAACGGCACCGAGCGCCGCCACTCCACCTGGGGAAAGCGCGCATCGCGCTCGGCTCTGATTGGTTCGGTCTGCATCGTTTTTTCCATCGTTGCGCTAAGTGTGTCGGAATTCGGTTGATCAGTCAAGGGATCAGTGATCGGATCAGTGATCGGTAAAGCATAAGGGTTGCGCCCCGGCGAGGTAGAGTGGGGCGTGCAGGAGTCCGCACGAGAAATTGGGGTCACGTCTCAACATTCAACATCGTGCCTATCTGCTTCATGCGTTGCATCAAGCTCGTTTCGCTGGCGGCCTTGCGTTCAAGACGCTTGATGGCGATGCTGACCGCCGCGTAGTCCAGGCCGCCGAGCGCCTCTCCCGTCTCACGCAAGGTCAGCCCACCGAAGTGCCGGGCGGCCCACATCGCCAAGCCATGCCCGTAACATCCCATAAAGTAGCAGCCGACGCAACCCGTTTGTTGAATGTTGAGACGTGACCCCATTTCCCTCCGGAGACGTGACCCCATTTCCCTCCGGCAAATGACGGTGGATCAACGACTAAGAGTGAAGACTAAGAGTAACGACTAAGAGTGGAGACTCCATTCGCCACCGCCGGGGACGGCGGGGTCCAGTACTTCTCTTCTCGCGCCTAAAGAGGATGTGGAGCCGGCGGTCCTCCGCCGTTGTGAATCGGGTTACTTCGTGAAGACCAGGATGTCGGTGGAATCGAGCGGCATCACCACGGCGGCCGAGCCGTCGGCCTCGTGGCGCAGCGGCAGGGCACCGTGACGTGCCGACCAGGCGGCGTTCAGCCCCGCCCCGTCGGCCACGCGAATCGTGACGTTGAGATAGCGGGTGCCGCCCGTGTCGTAGGTGCCGCGCAGGTTGACCAGCGGCACCGCCACGCCGCCGGGAGAGACGAGCGCATTGGCGATGATGTCGGGGAAGTCCGCGACCACCGGCCGCTTCACCTGCGCCAGCGCGAGGGCGGGAGCCGCCAGACGCTCGCGGTGCGCGGCGTCGAAATGCGAAGGCCAGTCGCTGCCGGCGGCGCGGCTGAGTTCGACGCTGCGCCCCCACCAGGCGGCGCCGGGCGCGTCGGGCCAGCGGACGATCCGGCCGCGTCCGACCGTGTGCGTCCCCGCAGCCTCGGGGAAGATCTCCAGCGGGGCGTTGTACTCGTCGCGCGCGGCGGCCGCGGGCCAGAGGCACAGTACGCCGCCGTTCTCGACCCAGCGCCGCAGCGCCACAGCCGAGGCGCGCTCGATGTTCCAATCGACCAGGTAGGCCGCCTTGTAGTTCGCGATGAACCGCTCCAGATCGAAGGCATCGATGATCTCCACCGGAATCTGACCCTGCGTCAGCGCGGCATACGTGTGAATCTTCTCCAGGTTGTTGGCGTCGGCCCCGTTCTGCGTCTGCCAGTACTCGGCGGTGGTGCCGAAGATCAGGCAGGTCTCGGCAGGGACCGGTTCGCCGGCGGCCAGCAGCGGTTCGACCCGTTCGCCGCCGGTCAGGCTGATGGCCTCGGCGGTGCCGCGCATGACCGGCGCGGCGTCGGCCCAGAAGTCGATGGTCGCGCCGTGCGTGGGGCCGTAGTTGAAGAAGCTCAGATGCTTGACGCCGCGCCCGAGGAGGAGGTTCACCCGCAGCGGAACGGTCGGATCGCTCCCCTCGCCGAACGGGTCGTAGCCGACCGACACCACGTGGAAGCCGAGGGGCGGCCGGGGTTCGGGATGGTAGCGCGCCGCCGACCGCATCAGCTCGGCCAGATAGGCGACCTTCGCATAGAGGCCGTTGCCCCAGCTCGTCAGCCGGGAAAAGAGCCAGTCCTCCGCCCAGTACAGGCTCAGCGCCTGCGCCCGTCCGACGGCCAGATAGTCGGCGCCGTAGCCGGCGATCATCCCCCGGTTCAGGGTCACCGAATGGGTGGGATAGTTCACGGTGGCCAGCGTGCCGGTGAGATTCTGATGCAGCTCGTCGGCCCAGGACTTGAAGTGCAGCGCGCAGGCGTCGTAGGTGTAGCGGCACGACCAGTACCAGAGGCGCCGCCGTTCGAGCGGCGCATCGGCCGGCACCACCTCCCGGCGCGGGAGGTGCATCACGCCGTCGAGCGAGGCCGCCCCCAGCTCGGCGGGGGCAACGCCGTGCGCCTTCAGGTATTGGCGGAAGCCGTCCTGTCCGCTTTGCGCCCAGACGGGGGCGAAGCCCGATTCCCAGCCGGGCTCGTCGACCACGATGGAATAGACGGGGGGAGGCTGTCCGGCGAGTCTCCCCTTGGCGCCGCTGCCGTGCGTGTTGCGGAACGGGAAGCCGGGGCGCGCTTCGGGCCAGGCGCCGGTGTCGAGGGTGTTGAACCCCAGCAGCCGGAGCGTATCCGCCTCGTAGTCCTGCGAACCGGCGACGGTGGCGTGGCCGGTCACAGTGCTCGGCGCAAAGGTCAGCCGCTTCGGACGCCGCGCCTCGGGGATGGCGCACGACTCGGCCACGCGGCGGCGGCGCGCAAAGGTCTCGGGGAGCGATTCGATCCACTCGGGATGGGTGAGGATGTCGCCGGGGAGGACGAACCCGACCGTCGGGCCGGCCGTGTTGGTGATCGAGAGCCGTCGGACCCGGGCGGACTCGTCGGGCGCCGTCGCGACATCCACCTCAACCACCGCCCGCGGCAGGGGGTCGGCGCTCTGGAGATGAAGGGTGATGGTGCCCCAGACGGGGGGATTGGGGAGCCGGCGCCAGTCCGACCATTCCCCGGCCGGAACATAAAGTCCGCTTTTCGAGACGAGCCCCGGCAGCGGCTGGCCCCACCATTGGGAGACCCCCTGGGCATCGTCGAGCGCGTGCGCGACGATCGCCAGCGAGGCGGCCGTGTCGGCGGCGGGAGCGATCAGGCGGTAGCGGAAATGCCGCGCTTCGGCCCGGGCGGCAGCGGTCAGTCCGAGCAGCGCAAGGGCGGCGGAAAGGAGGAACGGGCGGCGCGTCATGGCTATGGCCTCCTGAGACGGTAGAGGCGGATCTGCCGGTTGGCCAGGACGGCGAGTGTGACGTCGGCGCCGACGCCGCTGATGGCGACACCCTGGATGTCGGTCAAGGGCGGCCGCCCGTCGGTCTCGTCGGCATCGATCACGGCCAGCGGCAGGCCGGTCTCGGCCAGACAGACCTGCAGCCCCGACGGCAACGGCACGAAGAGCAGGCCGCTGTCATGCGCCGCCGGCGCCGCTCCTTCACGCTCCCAGAGCACTGTCCCGTCCAGCTTGACGCGGCACAGGAGGTTCGGCGTGCCGGCGCGCCCGACGAAGACCGACTGCAGCTCGGTATCGGGCACGAGCGCGGAGACCTTCCAGTCGGCGGGCGCCTGGAAGACCTTCTCCGGCGCGGCCTTGAGTTCGGAATCCAGGCGCCACAGCGCCCCGCTGGAATCGCCCACGACCAGCCGGTCCTTGACGGCATGCGGCTGGAGCAGATGGCCGCTCCCCGGAATGGCCTGCGGCGGCAGAAGCTGCGCGCCGGTGGCCCGATTGACCGCCAAGACCGCGCGGGAGGCGTGGTTGGCGAGATAGAGGCGGCCGGCGCAAAGCGCCGGATAGTCGAACCAGTAGGGCTGCGTGCTGGGGAAAAGCCCCGAGGATGAGGAAATCAGCCCGCTGGTCCAGAGGACGTCCCCCTCGGCGGAGAGCTTGTACTGGCAGCCCACATAGAGCCCCAGCGCTTCATCGGCCGCCAGTCCGTGACCGATGGAGGCCCGCAGCACCCGGTCGGGTTTGCCGTCGGGGCCGACATGCGTCAAGACGGGCATCATCCCCAGCTTGTGACTCCAGCCGGGGTTGATCCACAGCCCGCCCTTCCCGTCCGCCAGCACATCGCCCGAGCCGCCGCTGAAGGCGAAGCTGAGGGAGGTCCACGCGCCGGAGAACTCGCCTCCGACGCCGATGTCGGCGCCGGCCGGTTTGCCGTCGGCGTCGAACGTCCGCACGAGATTGACCGGCTTCTGCGGCGTTCCGCCCTCGGCGATCAGGATGCGGCGGGTCGCGGGGGCGTAGTCCAGGGCGACCGCGCCGCGCAGGCCGGCGACGAGCGGCACGCGTGTCGGCCGCCCCTCCAGATCGGTCTCCAAAACCGTGTCGGGGGTCAGGATCAGCAGGCGACCGTTGTCGCCGAAGGCCAGGTCGACCGGTTCGACCACCATGACCCGCTTGCCGAAGGGGGCCTCGGCGCCGGTCGCCTTGTCGAACCGCCGCAGTTCGTGCGCCTGGCGGTCGGCGACGTAGAGGTGCTTCGCGTTCGCCAGAACGGCCACGGGCTCCAGCAGCGGCCGCACCCCGTTGACCAGGTTGGTGGGATTGTTCCATTCAAGCGACCACCCGTCGGCCGGCTGGCCGCCGGCGCGATCCCACCGCCGCAGGTGGCGGATGCCGTAATAGCCGGTGCCGCAGGTGTAGAGGTAGGCATCGTCGACCGCCGCGGCCTGGAAGCCGGGCACGTTGAGAAACTGGCTCCACACGATGCGGCCGTCGGGCGCCAGTTTCTGCAGCGTGCTGCCGCCGGCCGGCGTGCCGCAATAGAGGTGGCCCGTCTCGTCGAGGGCGGCGCGTCCGCCGAGGGTCGCGAGCGGCGGGCCGGTGACATTGCTCTGGCCCAGTGTACGCAGGTACGCGACGCCAAGTTCGCCGGCACTGGCGGCACCGCCCGCAAGGAGTCCGAGCAGGCCGAGCCAGCTCCAGATCGACGCCATTCCCTTGAGTCGTATTCCACTCATCGTTCTCCGCCTTTTTTTGTCGAGGTTGTTTGGTGCCGGACGGCTCTGGTTAGAAAAGCTTGGTCACCTGCTTTGTCGACAAAGCTCACGACAAAGCTCGCGACAAAGATTGTTCTCCTGCTTTGATCCAACTGGCAACCGCAATGAACAGGAACCCCGGCCCGGCCGTGCGAGTACCGGAAACAGCGCAGACTATACCAGACTGCGATTCGGAGATAAAGTCCGAGGAGCAGGTTGTCACGCCTTCATAGGGGTCGGGAAGGGCGGGGGCTTCCGTCGGCCGCGCGCCCCGCCTCGCGTTCGCAGAGGGCCAGGCATAGATCCGTCACCAGGGCTTCCATTTCCGAAAACGTGTAGAACACGATTGCGAACCCGTCGTTGTCGAGCCGCAGCCGACCCACCTCCATGATCGTGGAATGCTGGCCATGCCGATTGACGTAGGCATAGGTGTTCGTGGCGGTGTGTTGAACGGTGAACTCGGGCAACTGCCCGGCGGGAAGCTGGCGTGCGTACTGCTGCTGGACCAGTTCCAGCAGGTTCGTCCGCGCCAGAAGCGCGCACGCGTCCGCCGGATCGAGCGCGAGCGTCCCCGTCCGGCAGACCGGTATGGTGTGCCTGCTCAAGAGTGCCACGGAGGGAGCGTGGAGCCGGACGAACCCCTCGCACAGGGTCGCCGACGTGGCCGAGCTGCTGGCCGTAAACGGACCGCGGCCATGCAGACAATCGTTGCTGGCGGTCCAGCCCGCCGGCACGGCTGCCGACCAGCCCAGCCAAAGCAGCGCGGCGAAGGCCCCCTTGCGGAGGCCAAAGCCCCGTCTGCTTTTCCGCGTGTACCCGCCGGGTCTTGCCATTCGCCGCACATTACGCATCATCGATCCAGTCTCCGTTCCAGCAAGCGGACACCCTGTCGCTCATCGCCGCCGACAAGCATCGCAGCGCAGCGTAAGCCGATGATGAGCGGAAGGTGTGAATTGCGCTTGTAAAGAGCGGCGCTTGCAGGCGTGTTGCGATGAACGAGATGCCTAACGGTGAACGATAGCGGGCGACGATAGCGGTGGACGATGAAGACGCTTGACTCGTTATCCGTTCTCGTCGCCCGTTATCGTAAACCGATGACCCATGGGGCGTTCGCCATCACCCCTGCAAAAGGGGATCCGTGCAGAACCGCGCACAACAGGCTTCGCTCCTTTGCGCCTAAGCCCGACAGGCTGCTAGTCCCAAAGCTTTGTCGCGAGCTTTGTCGCGAGCTTTGTCGAGTGTTCGAGGAGGCGCACAAGAAGGTGTGCAAGGATGCCGGGAAGATCGGCGCAAGAAACCCTGAAGGCGAGACTCCGGCAAACGGATGAACCCGTCGACAAAGCTCGCGACAAAGCTCGCGACAA
>CAZQKI010000220.1:0-7386 GCA_964592855.1 uncultured Lentisphaerales bacterium | reverse complement strand
ACCCTGAACCCTGTCTCCTGAACCCTCGGGGCGCGGCAACGAAGTTGACGCGCACTCACGGCCGCAAAAGCGGGCGCCCCGTGCTGGACATGAACCGGGGGGTCGGATATGATTCAACCACGAAAGGTCGGTTTGACATGACACCACGCGAAAATCTGTTGCGGGCGATGCGCCGTCAGGGGTTTGAGTCGGTCCCGGTGGCCTCGGGCGGTTTCTGTCCGGCTCAGCTCGAGGCGTTCAAGAAGCGGTTCGGCCACGACGACATCGAAGGGTGGTTCGGCAACCCATTCCGGGGGGTCGGCCTCCCGAGCGAGCCGACCTGTGCCGATGCCCGGGCGCTGTACACGCGCGAGACGCTGCCGGCCGACACCGCGTTCGACGCCTGGGGGGTCGGCCATTCGCACCAACCCGGCTGCTGGCACATGACCCGCATGCACCATCCGCTCCAGGGCGAGGCGGTGACGGTCGACGAGATCCGCCGCTATCCCATGGCCCGCAACCGGCCCGACCGGCTGGGCGAGGCTCAGTCGGCAGTCCGCAAGGCGACCGCCGGCGGCTGGGCGGCGCAGGGCTCCATGGCCTGCACGATCTGGGAGCGGTCCTGGTACCTCCGCTCCATGGAAGACCTGATGACCGACATGATGCTGGAGGACGAGCGGGCCGCCGTGCTGCTGGATCGGGTCATGGAAATCGCCATCGAACGGATCACCCTCTATGCCAAGGCAGGCCTCGACATTGTGGAACTCGGCGACGACATCGGCATGCAGCAGACGACCATGATGAGCGTCGACTTGTGGCGCACCTGGCTCAAGCCGCGGCTGAAGCGGGTCATCGCCGCGGGGCGGGCGGCCAAACCCGACCTCCTCATCTTCTACCACTCGTGCGGCTTTGTGCTGCCCTTTCTGGATGAGCTCATCGAGATCGGGGTCGACATCCTCAACCCGGTCCAGCCCGAATGCATGGACTTTGCGGAGGTTCATCGGCGGGTCGGCGGGCGCATCTCCTACTGGGGAACAATCGGCACGCAGCAGGTGCTCCCGTTCGGCACACCGGATGAGGTGCGCGAAACGGTCTGGCGCAACCTCCGCATTTGCGGCCCGCAGGGGGGCATCCTGATCGCCCCCACCCATCTGGTCGAACCGGAGGTCCCGTGGGAGAACCTGGTCGCCATGCGCGACGCCGCCCGCGAATTCAAGCTGGACTGATCATGCGGTCTTGATCGGACACGCCGTTTCATGCAAGCGTTCACGCGGTTAATGCAAACGACATTCCTCGGCTGGGATCGGCCGCTTTGCGAAACGGTGCCGGCGCATCTCCTGGCCGGGGCGGGGGCGGGCCTGCTGGACCTGCGCGGCACCGTGGTGGTCGTCCCGACACGCCAGTCGAGCTGGCGGCTGCGCGCTGCGCTGCCGCTGGCCGCCGCAGCCCGTGGCGCGGCCCTGCTGGGTCCGGAGATTGTGACCCCGCCGGTGCTGCTGGAACCGCCGCGGACCGCCGCCGTCGCCTCAAGCCTCCAATCGCTGCTGGCTTGGACTTCGGTTCTGAACGCCCTCGCCCCCGGCGACTTCCCGGCGTTTCTGGGGACGCGCGAGAACCGTCCCTCCGGCACGGGCTGGGCGCTCCAGGTCGCGCGCCGCCTTCAGGATCTGCGCCGGGAGCTGGCCGACGGCGGCCTCACCATCCGCCAGGTGGCCGGGCTCGAGGCGGTGATCGAGGAACGGGATCGCTGGTGCGACATGGCGGAACTCGAGCGGCGCCAGATCCGGCAACTGGAAGCGTGGCAGCTCCGCGACGCCCTCGATGTCAAACTCGACAACGCGCAGGCGGGTGCGCTCCCGCCCGACATCGGGCGGGTCATCGTGGCGGCCGTTCCCGATCCCCCGAAGCTCTTCATGGCGCTGCTGGACCATTGGGCCGCGGCGGGATGCCGGGTCGAAATCCTCGTGGCCGCACCGGAGCACGAGGCCGCAGCCTTCGATGCTTGGGGACGTCCGGCGCCGGACGCCTGGCAGACGCGGGCCATCACGCTGCGGGACGAGGATCTGTGGCTCGATGCGACACCCGAGGATCAGGCCGGCCGGATCGCGCGAACTCTGGCCGAAGGCCTGGCCGCCCGGCCGGCTGCCGACGCGGCCCTGCGGCCGCAGCTCGCCATCGGCGCGCCCGACCGCGAGACGGTCGCACCGCTCCAGCGCGAACTCGCCGCCATCGGCCTCCCCGCCTTCGATCCGCAGAACCGCCCTCTGGCGGAATCGGCCCTCTTCCGGCTCGTGCAGGCGCTCCTGGCGCTGCGCGACAGCCCCGGCTACGCCGAGACGGCCACCCTGCTGCGCCACCCGGATGTCCTGGCGGCCCTCGGCCGTGGTGCCGACGTGCTGCGCCAGCTGGACGCGTTCCAGTCCGAACATTTTCCCGTCACGCTGGACGACCTGCCGGCCGCCGCTGCGCCGCACGCGGGAGCGCAACTGGCCGCCGCCTGCGTCCAGCTCAGCCAGTGGCGTGCCGCTTTGAAGGATGGTGACCTCGCGGCCGGACTGCGCCACGTGCTGCAGCAGATCTACGCACAACGTCTCCTCGTCTCGGGCGATCCGGCCGACGCCGCCTTTCAGCAGGCCGTCGCCACGTTCGACACCGCCTTGCGCGAACTCGAAGACGCCACGCAGGCGGGGCAGGCCGGCGACGATGCCGGGCAAGTGCTGATGGCCCGCCTGCGGGAGGGGACCGTCAAGGCCGAGCGCCGCGATGAGCATCTCGACCTCGAGGGCTGGCTGGAGCTGGCCTGGAATCCCGCGCCGCTGCTCTGCGTGTGCGGCGTGAACGAGGGGTTTGTTCCCGACGGGCATGTCGGCGACCTCTTCCTGCCCGACACGCTGCGGCGCCGGCTCGAGCTCCGCGACGACCGGCTGCGCGTGGCGCGCGACGCCTACGTTTTGACTGCCCTGCTCGAACAGCGGCGGGCCGGCGGGCGGGTGGTTCTGGTCATCGGCAAGACCTCCATCGCGGGCGATCCGCTGCGTCCCTCGCGCCTCCTCTTCCGCTGTCCCGACACGGATCTCGTGGGCCGGGCCAGACTCCTCTTCGGCGAACCCCCGGCGGCGCATGCGGCTTCGGCCTTCACGGTCAGCTTCCGGCTCGATCCCGCCCGCGTCCCGGCGACCGCCCTGAACGACAAGCGGTCGCGGGAGATGAGCCCGACCCTGTTCCGCGCCTATCTCGCGTGTCCGCTGCGGTTCTACCTGCAGCAGGTCCTGGGGATGGAATCGGTGGACGACCGCGCCCGGGAGCCGGACGCCCTGGCCTTCGGCACCCGGGTTCACGACGTGCTCGACGCCATGGCCGGCGAGGGGCGGGGCCTCTGGGGGTGCGGCGATCCGGACAAGCTGGCGCAGTGGCTGGAGGAACGCCTCCGCCGCCAGTTCCGCAGCTGGTATGGCGCGCGGCCGTGGCTGGGTGTCGAACTGGCCCTGGACAGCGCCGCGCGGCGGCTCCAGGCCTTTGCCCGGAAACAGGTCGCGTGGCACCAGGAGGGCTGGGAGATCGCCGAGCACGAAGACCCGAACGGCAAGAGCTGCGTGATCGGCGGCCTGAAGGTCAAAGGCCGCATCGACCGCATCGACCGAAATGCGCGGACTGGCAAAATCTGCGTGCTCGACTACAAGACCACCGACAAGTCCCAACAGCCCCAGGATGTGCATTTCGGCGCGCCTCGCGAAGAGGAGGATCTCGAAGACGCTCGCATTCCCAAGGTGCTGACCGGCAAGAGCGACAGGCGCTGGGCCGATCTTCAGCTGCCGCTGTACCGCGAGTTCGTCAAAGGCACGCTGGGGGCCGATGTCCAGCTCGGCTACATCCTCCTGCCCAATTCGCTGGGCGACACCGGCTTTGCGATCTGGGCGTCGTACTCCGATGCGTTGCACGCCTCGGCCATCGCCTGCGCGGAGGCGGTTGCCGCACGGATCCGTGGCGGCACCTTCTGGCCGCCGGGCAAGCTCAAGGGGGGGTACCGTGACGATTTCGCGGGGGTGCTGCTCGACGATCCCGTCCGCACCCTCGTTCCGCCCCCGGCACCGTGGAGGAGCGCCCCGTGAGCCGTTTTCAGAACCGCGCCATTTCCGCGGCGGCCGGGACGGGCAAGACCTTCCGGCTGGCCCACCGCTACATCGGCCTGATGGCCGCCGACGTGGCGCCCGACCGCATCTGCGCGCTGACCTTTTCGCGTAAGGCGGCCGGCGAGATCTTCGACAAGATCGTCGAGCACCTGTGCGCGGCGGCGACGGATGGCGCCCGGCGCGCCCTGACGGCCGACACCATCGAGCGGGAGGGATTGACCGCGCCGCGGGATCGGCCCGAGGCCTACGTGAAGCTGCTGCGGACGCTGCTGGACAGCGGCCACCGCCTGCGGATCGGCACGCTGGACAGCTTCATCCTCGGGATTGTCCGTGCCTTCCCGATGGAGCTTGGGATTCCCCCCGAGACCCAGCCCATGGACGGCGACGGCGGCGAGGCGCAGGCCGCGCGGCAGTCCATTCTGGCCCGCCTCTACGATCCCACGCGCCGGGCGGAACCGACCGGACACGGCGCCGGGGGCGCCTTCCTGGCGGACGTCCGCCAGGCCCGTTTCGGACAGGAGACCAAGACGCTGGCCACCGTCCTCGACACCCTCATCACCGACTACTACGGCTTCTTCCGCCAGCACGGCAAGACCGCCTGGCACAGGGGCGCCCCGGACCGGATCTGGCCGTCCGCCGCCCGGTGGTGGGAGAGGGCGGGAGGCCCCGCCGCCGCAATTCCCGGTGATCTGCCGGAGAAACTGGGTGCCGCCTTCGGCCCCGGGGCACGGACCCAAGCCCTGGGCAAGGCGTGCGCGGTCCTCGCGACGGCCGCCCGGCAACACGCCGCCGACAAGCCGTGGCCGGAATTGAACAAGACCATTCTGCCGCAGCTGCTGGAAGCGGCCGCGAAGGGGCTGCCGCCGGAGATCCTCTATTATTCCAAGCTTTATCTCGTTCCCGATCCCCTCTGGCCGGAGCTGCGCCGCGCGCTCGGCAACCTGATCGCGGTGGAGGCGAACCGGTCGCTCGAACGGACCCGCGGGCTCCGCACCGTGCTGGGCCGCTACGACACGCTCTACGCCGAAGCGCTGGGGACCGACGGACGCTTCACCTTTGAAGACCTCTCGCGCCTGCTCGGCGCGGACGGCCTCCGCCCCAGCCGCGCGGCGGCCGCGGACAACCGGCTGTACATCGACTACCGTCTCGACGGCCAGCTGGACCACTGGATGCTGGACGAGTTCCAGGACACCAGCGACACCCAGTGGGACGCGCTGGCGAACCTGATCGACGAAGTCGTCCAGGATGAGAACCGCTCCTTCTTCTACGTGGGGGACATCAAGCAATCGGTCTACGGCTGGCGGGGCGGCAACCATCGGCTGTTTCACGCGGTGCTGGAGAAATACAAGTCGCTGGGTCCGCGGTCGATCGCCGGCGAATCCATTGCCCAGTGCCGCCGCTCGCCGCCGGCCATCCTCGCCGCCGTCAACACCGTTTTCGGCGACCTGGCCGGATGGACGCCGGCGCAGGGGGCCGATAAGGGCTTGCGCCGGAGTGCCGTTGAGGCGTTCGCGGCTTTCTGGCAGACGCACGAAAGCGCCCGGATGGGCGAAGGCGAAGGGTATGCCGCGCTGCTCGAGTATGCGCCGAAAGGCAAGTCGGGATGCGCGGAAACCGAAGGCGACGCGGACGAAGGGGCGGGCGACGATCCCGCCGAGTTCGCAGCGGTCGCAGCGATCCTGAAACAGGTGCAGCCGACCCGGAGCGAGCTGACGACGGCCGTGCTCGTGCGGAGCAATCCGGCGGGACGCGCCTGCGTGGACGCCCTGCGCCACCTGTTACCCGATGTGCCGGTCATTCACGAAGGCAAGGGCGGTATCGTGGACAATCCCGTGGTCACGCTGCTGCTGGCCCTGGTGCGCTATGCCGCGCACCCCGGCGACCTTGCGGCCCTGCGTCATCTCCAGATGAGCCCCCTGGCCGAACAGCCGGAAGTGTCGGCGCCCGACGCCCTGCCCGGGGTGATTCTGGCCTCCCTGCAGGCCTGCGGGTTTGCCGGCACGCTGCGCGAGTGGGGCCGCCGGCTGGGCGGGCTCGATGACTTCGGCCGCCAGCGCCTGCGCGAACTGCTGGCTGCGGCCGAGCAGTTCGATGCCGCCGGGAGCTGCGATCCCGACGCCTTCGCCGACCACGTCGAGGCCTACCAGGTGAAGTCCAGCGCCGCGGCGGGCACGGTGCGCGTGATGACGATCCACCAGGCAAAAGGGTTGGGGTTTGATCTGGTGATCGTCCCCTTTGCCGCCAATGCCCGGAGTTTTCAGAAGCCCGGCGACCCCAAGCTCCTTGCCGGCGACGATTGGGTGCTCGATCCGCCCTGCGGTCAGGTGTTGGCGGTCCTGGACGGCGCCCCGCTGCAGGCGCTCGAGGCCGCGCGGGCGGATGCCAACTTCGCGCAGCTCTGCGTGCTCTATGTGGCGTTGACGCGCGCCCAGCGGGCCCTCTACCTGCTCATCCCCGCCAAGGGGAAGAGTTCAGAGACGGTCCGCGAGGCGGATCTGCTGCGGGAACGGCTGGCGACGGAGGGCGTGTCCGGCGAGGGTCCCGGTGGTCTTGTGCAATGCTATGCGAAGGGCGACGGGGCGTGGTACAAAGCTGCGGCCACGCCGCAGCGTGGCGTCTCCCCGGCCGCATCGGCAAGCCCGCCGGCACCGGTGCAGGTGACGTATGCCGGGGAGCTCACGCGCCGCGAACCGTCGAAGGAGCAGGTGGAAAGCCGGGCCTTTCCAGCGCGGTGGCTGTTCAGCGCCGAGGCCGGGGATGTCCGGGCTTTCGGGTCCGCCATTCACCGGTTGTTCCAGAAGATCGAGTGGATCGAGGAGACGGACATTGATCGTCTGATTGCCGGGTGGCGGGCGGAGGCGTCCGAGCCTGCGGCCTTGCTCGACGACGTCGAGCGGCAGTTCCGCATCTGTCTGGCGGACGGCGACGTGCGACGGCGGCTGGCCCGGCCGGCGGGGGTCCCGCTGGCGGAGGTCTGGCGCGAAGCCCCCTTTGAGCTGGTGTTGGAAACCGGAGGGGGACAACAGCTCACGAGCGGCCGGTTCGACCGGGTGGTGGTGGAGCGGGATGCGGCGGACCGGCCGATCCGTGCCACGGTATTCGACTTCAAGAGCAACCGCATCGAGACCGAGGAGGACATGCGGAAAACGGCGGAAGGCTACGCCTTTCAGATGGATCACTACGCCCGTGCCGCCGCCTGTCTGCTCGGGCTTCCGCCCGATCAGATCACCTCGCTGCTCCTCTTCACCCGCAAGGGCTGGATCTGGACGCAAGGCAA
>CAZQKI010000219.1:0-7407 GCA_964592855.1 uncultured Lentisphaerales bacterium | reverse complement strand
TGGAAACTGGAAACTGGAAACTGGAAACTGGAAACTGGAAACTGGAAACTGGAAAAAAGTATCACACACGGACATCGACAGGTCAAGCGTGAGTATGCGACCCGCGCGGCTGCGCCGCGAATGATCGAGGGATTAACATTTCTTGGCATCGGTACACGAGAGCGGTAGACGATTGGGACAGAATGCTACTCGTTAACCGCTATCGTCGCCCGTTATCGTCAACCGAAGAGTGCGACAAAAAGACCAAGTTACGGACGAGAAGACGGCCCGGAGGACCGTCCTACATCCGGCCGTCAGTCCTGACATGGCGTGACCACACGGCATCGCGGCCGCCACTCCTGAAACCGAAGCGCGGGGTCGAGTGCCACGCCGGCAATGACCAGCGCCATGCCGGCAACTTGCAGCGGCGTGCAGCGCTCGCCCAGGATCGGCCAGGAAAGGACCAGCACGGTGATGGGCGTCAGGTACTGCATGATGTTCAGGAGCGGGAGGCTGATCAGCCGCTGTGCGGCATTCCAGGCCAGAAAGCCCAGCGTGGTCGGAAACAACGCCAGGTAGAGGCAGACGCACCACGTGGCGCGGTCCTGCGGCAGCACGATAGCCGGGGCGTTGAGCGACGCGAAGAGCAGCAGCAAGGGAACGGCGCCAAGTGTGATATACGTCGTGTAGACGTAGCCGCCGATGCGCCGCACGGTCTCACGTCCCCAGAGGGTGAAGAGCATCCAGCAGCCCGCGGAGCCCAAGGTCAGCAGATCGCCGCGTCCAAAGGCCTGCGCATGAAAGCCCGCGCCGTCGATGACCTTGATCACCAGGAAGCAGCCCACCGTGGCGACCGCCATCCCGGCCCATTGCATCCGGACGATCCGCCGGCCCCGCAGGCGCTCCGCCAGCAGCACCAGCACGGGCGTGGAGGTCATGATGATGGAGGAGTTGACCGCCGAGGTCGTCTGCTGCCCGTAGAAGAGGAGCACGCTCATGCCGGCCATGCCGATCATCCCCTGGCATGCCATCACGCCGACGTCGCGGCGCGTGACGCGGAACATCGGCTGCCGGGTCAGCAGTCCTGCGATCATCATCAGGCCGCCGGCGAAACCGAACCGCAGCAGGGAGAGCGTGACGGGGTCGACCGCGCCCTCGCGCATCATCCCGCGCCCGGCAATGTAGACCGTCCCCCAGAGAAATGCACTGAGAGCCGAATAGAAAAAGCCCAGACCAGACTTCATACCGGGTGCTAGCGACGACGCTTCTTGTACGTCGAAGGGGGCGTGACATCGAGAAAGCTGGCCTTGGCAAACTTCTCCGCCGTGACGATCGCGTGTTCGTCCACGTCGGGTTCGGCGGCTTTGGCCAGTTGGGGAACTGCGGAACCGGGGGCGACCGGCTTGATCAGTTTCTTGATCCGGTCGCGCAGTTCCGTCAGACCGTTTCCGTCGGCGATCGAGACGGGAATCGCCTGTCGCCGCGCGCTCCGGTTGAGTCGGTCGAGGTTGGCTTCGGCCTCGGGCAGATCCATCTTGTTGGCGACCAGCAGAATGGGGCGTTTCAGCAGCGCCGGGTCGAAAAGCCGGATTTCGCGGCGAAGCGCACGATAGTCATCCCAGGGATTCCGTCCGTCGACGCCTGCGGTGTCGACGATAAAAATCAAGGCCTTGGCGCGGGCGAGGTGGCGCAGGAATTCGAGGCCCAGCCCAACGCCTTCGTGGGCGCCTTCGACGATTCCGGGAACATCGGCGAGGCTGACTTGGCTGAAATCCTCGAACTGCACCGCGCCGATGATGGGGTTCAAGGTGGTAAAGGGGTAGGAGCCGATCTTGGGCCGCGCGTCGCTCAAGGCGGCGAGCAGGGACGATTTCCCGGCGTTGGGAAAGCCGACCAGGCCGAGATCGGCGATGACCTTGAGTTCGAGGCGGATGCGGAATTCCTCGCCGTCAAGGCCGGGCGTGAATTCCGTTGGGGCCTGATGGGTCGAGGTTTTCCAGTGGATATTGCCCATGCCCCCGGAGCCGCCGCGGGCGATGATGACTTCCTGGCCTTCATCGGTGATGTCGAAGCACAGCGCCCCTGTCTCCTCGTTGAAGACGGAGGTGCCGCGGGGAACATTGACGATTAGATCAGCGCCATTGCGGCCATGCATTTGCTGGCCACGCCCCGGCCCGCCAGGATCGGCGAAGAGCATGGGGCTGTAATAGAGGCGGATCAGGGAGTCTTCGTTGGTGTCGCCACGGAAGATCACATGTCCGCCACGGCCGCCATCGCCGCCATCCGGCCCGCCGCGCTCGACATGCGCTTCACGCCGAAAACTGCCCGAACCGCTCCCACCGCGTCCCGCTCGTATGTGAACGGAAACACAATCGACAAATTGGCGTGTCTTCACGGTGGTGCGAATCGGATGTGATTAGACCGCAGCTTCCGCCACAGGCTTCACATTGACAACGCGCCCCTCCTTCGAGAAGGCGACAACCCCGTCCGCCAGAGCAAACAGAGTGTGGTCGCGCCCCGTGCCGACTTGATCGCCGGCGTGGATCTTGGTTCCGCGCTGGCGGACCAGAATGGAGCCGGTCAGTACGACCTGTCCATCATAGCGCTTGACGCCCAAGCGGCGACCGCTGCTGTCGCGTCCGTTCGTTTTATGTGCTTTGCTAGCCATGAAATAAATCTCCAGTAGGGTCGCGTTTAGGCGATGGACTTCACGGTGACCGTCGTCAATTCCTGACGATGCCCGACCTTGCGCTCGTAACCCTTGCGCTTGCGCTTCTTGAAGTTGACGACCTTCACGCCGCGCTTGGAATCATCGACAATCGTGATGACGACCTTGGCGCCTTCAACGAAAGGCGCGCCAATCTTCAGGTCCTTGCCGTCGGAGACCGCCAGAACTTCTGAAATCTCGACATCGGAGCCCGCTTCAGCGGTGAGACGCTCGATATCAAACGTCTTTCCCACTTCAACGCGATACTGTTTGCCGCCTGTTTCGACGACTGCATACGCTTCCATGATGACCATCCCTTGCTTGCCCGCGGCTGTTGCGTGCTCCCGCCCGGACGGAGCTTCTCCCGATGGAGAAAAGTAAATCGATAGAATAGCCTAAATCAAACCCTGCGTCAATAGCGGTAATGCTCGGCCTTGTAGGGGCCGTCGGCGCTGACGCCGATGTAGTCGGCCTGGCTGGGCGTGAGTCGCGTCAGCTTGGCGCCCAACTGCACCAGATGGAGCCTCGCAACCTCCTCGTCGAGCTGCTTGGAAAGGCGCGTGACGCCGATCTCGTGCTTCTCGGTCCAAAGGGCGATCTGCGCCAGCGTCTGATTCGTGAAGGAGCTGCTCATCACGAAGCTGGGGTGGCCGGTCGCGCAGCCCAGGTTCACCAGACGGCCTTCGGCCAGCAGATAGATGCAGTGGCCGTCGGGAAAGATGTACTTGTCGACCTGCGGCTTGATGTTCACGTGCCGGATGCCGGGCCAGGTCTTGAGACGCGACACCTGGATTTCGTTGTCAAAATGGCCGATGTTGCAGACGATCGCCTGATCGCGCATCCGGCTCATGTGCTCGGCGGTGATGACGTCGCAATTGCCCGTCGTCGTGACGAAGATGTTCGCCACGGGGAGTGCATCTTCGATCACCGTGACCTTGTAACCCGCCATGCAGGCCTGCAAGGCGCAAATGGGATCCACTTCGGAACACCAGACCTGCGCCTTGTGCTCCTTGAGCGCCTCGGCGCACCCTTTGCCGACATCGCCGTAGCCGCAGACGAAGGCGACCTTGCCGGCGATCATCACGTCCATGGCGCGCTTGATGCCGTCGACCAGCGACTCCCGGCAGCCATAGATGTTGTCGAATTTCGACTTGGTGACGGAGTCGTTGACGTTGATGGCGGGGACGAGGAGTTTCTTTTCGGCGGCGAGCTGATAAAGGCGGTGAACGCCCGTCGTCGTCTCCTCGGAAACACCCTTCCACTCGCGCACGACACGCGCAAACCAGCCGGGCTCTTCCTTTAGAATCTTGGCAATCAAGGCATTGATGACCTGAAGCTCCTCGATATCCGTCGGCACGGCCAGCAGAGCCGGATTCGTCACGGCGTCCAGTCCGCGATGCAGGAGCAGCGTCGCGTCGCCGCCGTCATCGACGATCAGGTTGGGCCCGGACCCATCGGGCCAGGTCATCGCCTTCTTTGTGCACCACCAGTACTCCTCCAGGGTCTCCCCCTTCCATGCGAAGACGGGGATGCCGCGGGCGGCGATGGCCGCTGCGGCGTGGTCCTGCGTCGAAAAGATGTTGCAGCTCGCCCACCGCACATCGGCGCCGAGTTCAGCCAGCGTTTCAATGAGGACGGCGGTTTCGACGGTCATGTGGAGGCTGCCCATGATCCGGGCACCCTTCAGGGGTTTAACCTGCCCAAACTTGGCGCGGGTGGCCATGAGGCCGGGCATTTCCTTTTCGGCAATCTCGATGGAGCGCCGTCCCCAGTCCGCCAGGGAGAGGTCCTTGATCTTGTAGTCGTTCATAATGGATCTTTTTCCGCCGTCGTGAATGGCCATTGCCGATTTTCTACTTGATGCCAGCCGCGGAACGGAGCGCGGCGGCCCGGTCCGTCTTCTCCCAGGGGAACTTGCTGCGTCCGAAATGGCCATAGCTCGCGGTGTCGCGGTAGCACCAGCCCTTTCTCGTGGTGAGGCCCAGTTCCCGCACGATCGCCGCCGGCGAGAAATCGAAGATGCCGCCATGCTCGAGTATCCTGGCGATCTTGGTCTCGTCGATCTTTGCCGTGCCGTAGGTCGAGACGTTGATGCTCAGCGGCTTGGCGACGCCGATGGCGTAGGCCACCTGGATTTCGCACTTGCTGGCGAGACCGGCCGCGACGATGTTCTTGGCGGCATAGCGGGCGTAGTAGGCCGCGGAACGGTCGACCTTCGAGGGATCCTTGCCCGAGAAGGCGCCGCCGCCATGCGAACCGACGCCGCCGTAGGTGTCGACGATGATCTTGCGGCCGGTTACGCCGGAGTCGCCCTGCGGACCGCCGATGACGAAGCGCCCGGTGGGATTGATGAACCATTGGGTTTTGTCGGTGAGCAGTCCGCAGGGCTTCAGCACGCCGATGGCGAACTCCTTCAGGTCCTTGCGGATGCGGGCGAGCGGCACCTCGGCCGTCTGGTGGGAGATCACGACGGAGGTGATCGTCTTCGGGCACCCGTCCTCATGGAGAATCGAGACCTGGGCCTTGGCGTCGGGCTCAAGATAGGTGATCGTGCCGCTCTTGCGGGCCTTGGCGAGCTTGAACAGCAATTCGTGCGAAAGCATGATCGGCGCAGGCATCAAGGCCGAAGTCGCTTCGCTGGCATAGCCGAACATCATGCCCTGGTCGCCGGCGCCCTGGTCGGCCGGCTTGCTGCGCGTGACGCCGCGATCGATGTCGGACGACTGCGCATGAAGCCCGCACACATAGTTGAATGTGTCGAAGGAGAAGCCGAGGTTGGGCTTGACGTAGCCGATGTCCTTGACGACGCTCCGGGCGATCTGCTCGAAGTTGATCTTCGTCGCGTAGTCCTTTTTCAACTTCAACTCGCCGGCATTGACGGTCAGGTTGGAGGTGACGAGTGTTTCGCAGGCTACATGGGCTTCGGCATCGAGGGCCAAACAAGCGTCCAGAATCGCGTCGGAAATCTGATCGCAGACCTTGTCGGGGTGGCCTTCGGATACCGATTCCGAGGTGTAAATGTGGCGCGTGGCAAGTTTGCTCATGGGTTTGTGTCCTTAATAGGTTCCGGGATGTTACAAAATTTGCAGCCGCATTGCCATTTCAAATTTCAACGTTTATCGCCGAACAGATCCAGCTCGGGGGCCAGGCGGGTGGCCAGTTCCCGGCCAGCCGCTTCATGACGCCAGCCGCGCGCCAGCGGAAGGGCCGAGTCGTCGGGAATCGTCACGAAGGCGGCGACCTGCGCACGGGTCCCCAGGAGGGTCGGGGCGATGCGGAGCTCGTCCGCCCGCTTGCGGAGAAACTCCAGCGCGTCGTCGATCCGCTTCTTGACCGCGCCGTCGGACCGGCCTTTGGGCTCCGGCGCCGGCGGAACCGCCGCCGCATCCTGGCACACCGCCTGTACCGTGACGATGATCTCCCGCCACAGCGCGTGCGCGTCATCCCGGCGCAAACGGTGCTGCGGGTGCAGGTGTTCCGGACTCGCAGGCTTGCGGAGGGCGATTTCGATCAGCGACCCATCGTCGACCACCCAGTTCCTGGGCATGTCCCATTCCATCGCACGCCGTTCACGCAGCGTGGCGATGGCTCGCAGGATCGTCTGCTCGAGGGCGGACAGACGCTCGCCGCCCTTGATCCGGCGCCACGCCTCTTCCGGTACCGGCGGCGCATAGAGTCCCGGCTCGTCGTAAATCGTCATTTCCTCGGCAAGCCAGGCGTCGGCGCCGCGTTCGGCCGCCCGCGCGATCAAGGCCTGGCGGAGGGCGGCCAGGGACCGGACATCATCCTTCGCATATTCCACCTGGGCGTCGGAGAGGGGGCGGCGGCACCAGTCGGTCCGCGTTTCCGTTTTGGGAAGATCGATGTTCAGCATGTCGTGCAGAATCTGCTTAAGCGAAATCGTGGCGGCCAGTCCGGCGAAGCCCGCAGCCAGCTGGGTGTCGAAGACGTTCCGCGGTAACGCGCCCGTGGTTCTGGCCAGCAGCGTCAGATCCTGGCGCGCATCGTGGAGAATCTTGACCGTCTGCGGGTCGGCAATCAGTTCCGCCAGCGCCGCGCCGGCCGCACCGGCGTCGACCACCCAGGCCGATCCATCGGCCGCGCCGAGCTGCACGATCCCCAGACGGGGGAAAAAGGTGCTGGTCCAGACAAACTCCGTGTCCAGGGCGGCGATGCCGTCGGCACGGAGCCTGGAGATGATAGGAACAAGGTCGGCGTTGGTGGTGATCATAGGTGTCTGCTTATCAGTACCAATGTACCGCAAAGCGGCATTCACGGCAACTCATGATCGCAGCAACTCCACATTCAGACTTCCTGATCTCGGCTGGGAATTGTCGCCTGTTTCCAGAAAACGACTTGGCACATTTTGGGGCGTGACAAAGGAAGCGGCATGGTGGATTCTCCGGGGTGAATAAACAAACCCGCAAGGGAATGAAACCCGGAGCGGTTCCACCATGCCGCAGTTATTGTTGCAGGGATTTCCAGACGGCGCAATCCGAATCGGACCGGCGCTGAGCGTTCTGAAGAAGGACGGGCGGGTCACCTACTTCGTCGGGCCGGACAACTATTTTTCTCACGCCGAGACGGAAGCCGGCGGGCAGCGCTTCGCGATCGCGTCGCTTATCGCCAACGGTCACGTGCGCGGCTGGCGAAAGTGGGCGAGTCGACGGTGCGCAAGGCGGTGCGGCGCGGCCGCCTCGTCCGGATGACGGCGGCTGGCA
>CAZQKI010000218.1:2974-7442 GCA_964592855.1 uncultured Lentisphaerales bacterium | reverse complement strand
GTTCGATTCCGATTTCTTTTGGCAACGCCAGCAGCGAATCGAGCACGGGGCAGCCGGCCTGCTCCAGACGCGCCCGATCCTGATGGCCGTTGGCGACCAGCAGACACCGGCACCCCAGGGCGGCCGCCACCTCGGCATCATGAAGCGTGTCGCCGATGAGGAGCCGCGTCCCGCACTGCACGTCGAGGCGGGTCATCAAATCCTGGCCGACGGCGATCTTCGACCGGCCATCCAGATTGTCCGTCCCCCGAACATGCTGGAAGAAACCGGCAAGGCCGTGTTCCGCGACCTGCCGGTTCAACAGGCTCTGCTCGCAGGCCGAGAGAATGGACTGCGGGATCTGCTCCGCCTGCAACCAGCTCAGCGTTTGGCGCACATGACTGAAAATCGTCGCCGTCTCTTGAAGATAATACGCATGAAAGGAAACCGCCAGTTCCTGCCACGCCTGGTCGCAGGCGGTGATCCCGAGCGACTTGTAGAAATCACGGACGGGAAAACCGAAGCTCCCGCGATACCGCGCGCGGTCCAGCAGGGGGAGGTCGCGTTCCCGCAGAAAGCGGTTGAGGACATTGATGCAAGCCTGCGCGTCGTCCAGCAGCGTGCCGTTCCAATCCCAGATGACATGCAGGGGCGCGTTCATTTCACAACCGGGTTCGTGGCGTCGATTTCCTGCCAAACCTGCGTCAGCGAGAGCGCCCCGTGAGCCTGCCGTCTGACCGGTAGCGATAAATCCTTGATCCAGGAGGCGATCACATGTACCGCGAGCTGTATTTCCAGCGCATCCCGAACGGGTGCGAGCGAACCGCTGGCATCATAGCGCGAAAAGGCGCCGTTCAAAACGGCCAGGTACCAGGCGCCGACGGTGAACTGGGGATCGCGGCGGTCGAGCTCGGACAGGAACACGGTCGCCTGTTCGCTGGGCGGAATCCCATACTTGAACCCGGCAAGCTGCACGGCCAGGTCGAAGGCGATTCCGGCCGTCTCGGAAAACGCGTTGCTCTCGCAGGCCTGTTCAAGACGGGCCAGCGACCGCCGCAGCCGACGCCGATTCGCCAGCGACATGCGTACAAACGGATTCAACAGCTTGCGGCGTGCGCCCTGCAGGACAACGGCGATGCCCGCCCCCGGCGAGCGGTCTTCGCGCGTCAGCAGCTTGTAGAAACCATCGGGATGGCCCAGCAGGTCGCCGCAGGCCGCGGCCAGCGCACGGCGCATCGTCGGCACCTGGGCGAGCCGGAAGCGCGGCAGGATGACGTAGAAGGCGGAGATGTCGCCCAGCCGTCCCAGGATCTCGGCGGTGATCGAAACCAGCGGCCCCTGCGGGGTGCGGTTCAAAAGTGCAATGAGCGGAGCCACGACACTGGGATCGCCGCAGGTGCCCAAGGTGCGGACGACCTCGCGCACCACATAGGGCTCCGAGTCATCCAGATGCCGGATGAGCCGGTCAACCAGGCGCTTGCTGGGCGAGAAGCGGAGGGCGCGCAAGGCAATGAGCGTCAGGTCGTTGTCGGGGTCGTCGATTTTGCCCAGCAGCGCCGCCTGAGCCTCCTTGCCGCCGATCCGTCCGAGCGCCAGGGCGGCGGCTTCGCGGACATCGATGACGGGGTCGTCGAGCTTGGGGATCAGGTCGGCGATCGTGATTTCCGCACCGGCGCTGCCGATGGCCTCGGCGGCCTGCAGGCGGCGTTTGCGGGGCGCCGGCGCGCTCAGCACCTGGGCCTGATAGACGCCGATGGCGAACCGGATCGGATTGACCAGCAGGATGCGGTCGAAGCCCTCCGCGACATTGAGCGGTTCACGGCGTGCACGCACCCGCATCATCAGCGGCACGGCGACCGTCCAGACCAGAATGGCATGGAGGACATGGAGGATCTGCGTGTAGTTCAGCAGGGTGCCGCCGGCCAGGCGGATCGACGTCGGGTGAGCGATGAAATAGTCCACGATCCGCCCGCCGATCAACGGTCCCCCGGCGGTCAGAACCCCGATCACGCACATGTGCACCGCCATGGCCAGCGTCCGCTCGCGCTTGGGCGCGAGACCGGCCACCAGGCTCAGATGGCAGACGCCGAGCATGGAATAGATGCCGCCCGATACGAGCGAGATGAGGCTGATCAGCACCACGACCTGCGTGGTGTGGATGGCGCCGTGGAACGGGATGATGATCTGCATCGGCGCGGCGGTGACAAAAAACCAGACCGCGCTGCAGAGCGGTGCGATGCACATGACCACCACGCCCAGCGTCCGCGCGCCCATGCGTTCGACCAGATAGCCGGCCACCACGCTGAAGAAGATGACCCCCAGCGTGCCGCAGATGGTGATCACCGACAATTCGGTGTAGGACGTCGCAAAGACCCGCTTGAGGTAAATGGCGTTGAACGACCCCGCCATCGTGCAGGAGAAGCCCCAGACACCAATGCTGAGCGCGAGGTTGCGGAAGCTGGGATGGCGCATCGGCAGAATGATGCGCGTCAGCCAATGGCGCCCGGTCAGGGCGGGGCGCCGTGCGGGCTCGGGAACGAAAGAATGCAGCAGGATGTCGGCCACGCCGAACAGCGCGGCCAGCACCAGCAGGAGCGAGAATCCGACCAGTGCGGTGTCCTGATCGCCGCGCGCGCGGAAATAGTCCAGCAGCCATCCCGCGCCGCCGATCGCGGCCAGCGAAACGATGCTGACCACCGCCTGGCGTCTTCCCCAGAAACGGCCGCGCATGGTGGGCGGAACGAGATCGGCCATCCAGCTCATCCAGGCCGGCGCCGCCAGGCTTTCAATGACGAACGAGACAGCGATGGCGATCAGGATGAAGTTGATCGTTTCCGGATCATGCGGGTGGCGCCAGGCCAGCCAGGCGGGGATCAGGACCAGTAAACGGTGGATGACACCCAGAACCGCCCAGGCGGGCCGGCGCCGCACCAGATGCTCCATCAGCAGGGATCCGGGGATCTGCGCCAGCAGCGCCAGCTGGCGGATCGTCCCAAACATGCCGAGCATGAAGCCCGAGGCCCCCAGCGCCTCCAGCAGCATCTGGAAGGGCATGTTGAGAATGACGACGAAGAACACCATGCCCAGGCTGCTGGCTGTCACGCTCAGGCGCAGGCCACGGCGCAGTTCGCCGGAGGAGATGTCCGCAGTGTCCAGTTCGTCGCTCATGCCGGCTGGCGACCTCCAAGCAACGGCGCGAGCGCCGCGCGCAGCTCGGCATCCAGATCGCGCCTGCGAAAGGCCTCGATGCGGATTTGCTGACGCGCCAGGATGGCCTGGCGCAGCGGCGCGGCGCGCCGGATTTGTCCCAGCGTCTCGGCGATCAGCGGGAAATCGGGCTCGTCGAACAGCACGCCCGCTCCCGCCAGCGTCTCCGGCACGGCGGCGGCCCTCAGGGCCAGGACGGGCACTTCGTGAAGCATGGCTTCGATGAGCGGCGCGCAGAAGCCCTCGTGCTCGCTGAGGCAGAGGAAGGCGTGGGCCGTGGCATAGCAGGCATTCAGCTGCGGTTGCGTCACCGCGCCCAGGAAACGGATGTCGTGGAGCCCCAGGGCGCGCACGCGCGCCATCAGCAGGCTGTAGTAGGCCTCGGCCCCCGCATGCGCGCCGACCAGCACCAGGCGCGCCGCGGGTTCGACATTCCGCTGCACATAGTGCATGACGGTCAACAGATCCTCGATCTTCTTGTTGGGGACGCACCGCCCGACGAAAAGCACATTGAAGGCGCCGTCATCGAGTCGCCGCCGCAGCGCGGCATCCGCCTGACGGGAACCGAACGCGTCGAGGTCGATGGTCAACGGCAGGACGCGGACATCCCGGTACCCCATCGCCGCCAGCTCGGCCGCGTTGAAGGCGCTGTCCGCGAGGTTGACTTCGGCGGCACCGGCCAGGGCGGCCGCCTGCCGGCGTCCCGTCTCCAGGTCGCCGGCGAGCGTCGGATTGCAGAAGCGGAAGTAGTGCGACGGGGTGACATTGTGATACAGCACGACCTTGCGGCAGCGGAGCGCCCCGAAGGCGAGATTGACCGGGCTGCCGATCGAGAGGTGGAGAATCGCGATGTCCGAGGGCCGGATCGCCGCCGCAACATCGGCCAGGTCGCGGATTTCGTGGCGGACCTGGGGCGCGGTGCGGCGGGCTTCGCAGACGATGTCGGCGGCATGGCCCCAGTCACGGAACCGGCGCCGCATCACGACGGCGGCGTTGCTGATGGCGTCGCCATGCCTGAAGCCGGCGACCAACTGGTGGATGGCGACCAGGCTCATTTCAACTCCGCATCGGCATGGCGACGGATCTTGTCGGCCACGTCGCCGGCCTCGGGATTTTGGCGCAGGCTCCGCTGCCAGAAGTCGAGCGCCTCGACCCGCCGTCCCAGCGCCAGGCAGACATCGCCGGCATGGTCGAGCACCGTGGGGTCGTCGCCCTCGCCGCGCAAGGCGAGCATCAACTGCACCAGCGCTTCATCATACCGTCCCTGCCGATAGTAGATCCA
>CAZQKI010000218.1:0-2874 GCA_964592855.1 uncultured Lentisphaerales bacterium | reverse complement strand
CGAGCATCAACTGCACCAGCGCTTCATCATACCGTCCCTGCCGATAGTAGATCCAACCGAGCGTATCCAGGAAGGCGCCGTTGGCCGGCTCTTGCGCCAGGGCGCGCTTGACCAGGACTTCCGCCTCGCCGATCCGAACATTCTGCTCGGCCCAGAAATAGGCGAGGTGGTTCTGGAGCAGCGCCGAATCGGGGTGGGCGACGAGCGCCTCGCGCAAGAGGGATTCGGCGTCGGCCGTCCGGCCGGCCTCGTCGAGCAGGTTGGCATACAGAGCGTAGAATCCAACGGCCAGCGGCGCGACCTTCGCCTGGACAAACCCGCGGCGTGCCGCCTCGCAAAGCCGGCAGGCATCGGCAAAATCCCGCCGGACGGCGGCGAACTGCGCCAGGGCCATGACGGCAACCCAGTCCGGCTTGTCCGATGCCGCGGCCTGAAGCCATTGGTTGGTGACCATCAGTCCGCGCGCGGCAATCTCGAAACGCATCAGGTTTCGGATGGGATCGGGATCGCTCGGGTCCTGCCGGGCGGCGCGCTGCACGGCACGCCTGGCGGCATTGGTGTCGCCGCCTTTGAGTTCCACGCCGGCGAGGCCCTCGTAGACGACCGCTCGTTGCCGGGCATTGGTCGCGCATTGAAGCGCCAGTTCGAAATAGGGTCTGGCGCGCGCGCCGTCAGGCTTCAGCCGCAGCAACTGCTGTCCCCAGAAGAAGGGGAGGGAGAAGTCCGATGGCGCGCCCCGCTCCGGCCGCGCGAGTCCCCGCAGGACGCCCAAGGCCTTCCGGTCGCGACCGGCCTTGATCCAGGCACGCGCCTGCAGGGCGCGCCACCTGGGCGCATCGGCCGAGCGATAGTCCGCCGCTTGCGCAAAGTGTTCGGCCGCAAGCAAATCCTTGCCCATGGCGTCGGCGAGCCCCGCCAGGAGCGCATGGAGTTCCTCCGAGGGCGCCTGACGGCAGCGCTTCTGCACCTCGGCCAGCGCCGCTTCTTGATTCCCCTGATGCCAAAGCCTTCCCACGATGAGGTCGGACAGCAGGGAATTCGTCGCCGCGAAGTCGGACGCCCGGCGGAAAGCAGCCAGGGCCGCCGCCTCGCCGCTGCGGCCCAGTTCGCCCTCCAGGATGATGCCATGCGCAAAATGCGCAAGCGACTTGGAAAAATCCGAATCTTCGCGCGGCAGAAACGTGGGGCGTGGTGTGGGGGACGCCGGAAAAAGTCCACACCCGGCGCAGAGCACCACGATTGCGCCCGCAGCCAGTTTGAGGCCTTGCATTCCAGCTCCTACAAGCTATTTCTTGTGCCGATTGGCCTTCAAACGCTTATCATGCTTGTGCTTCGACATCTTGGCGCGACGCTTCTTCTTGATGGAACCCACTTTTGGCTCTCCTTGATCGTTGATGAGGTAATCGGCCGCTCCGCGCGGGCTATTACAGAATGATCTTGTTCAGCGAGATTTCGATAATTCCCTGCGCACCCGCCTTGCGCAAAGAAGGAATGAGTTCACGCACCCGGCACTCTTCCACCACGGTTTCAACGGCGTGCCAGCCCGCCGTGTTCAATGAATTGATGGTCGGTGCGTGCAGCGCCGGCAACAGCGCGACAACCGCATCCAGCCGGTCGTTCGGAACATTCATCTTCAGCAGGACGCGCGTCTCCGCCGCCAGGGCGCCCGCCAGCAGCATCGCCAGCTGCTCGACCTTGGCGCGCTTCTCCGGGTCCGCCCAGGCCTTGTGGTTGCAGATCAGGCGCGTGGTGGAGGTCAGCACCGTATCGACGATGCGCAGATTGTTGGCCCGCAAAGAGGACCCGGTTTCGGTCAGCTCGACGATCGCATCGACCAGTTCGGGGGCCTTGACCTCGGTCGCGCCCCAGGAAAACTCGACATCCGCCGTGACGCCGTGCTGCTCCAGGTAACGGCGCGTCAAACCGACGGCCTCCGTCGCAATGCGCTTGCCCTGCAGATCCTGCGCCGACTGGATGGTGGAATCGTTCGGCACCGCGACGACCCAGCGTACGGGGCGCAAGCCCTGCTTGGCATACAGCAGTTCGGCAACCTCGACGACGTCGGAGTTGTTCTCGTAGATCCAGTCGTATCCCGTGATGCCCGCATCCAGAACGCCCAATTCCACATACCGGCTGATTTCCTGGGCGCGGATGAGGCGACACTGCAACTCGGGGTCGTCACAGGAAGGCACGTAGCTGCGCGAACCGACGGACATGTTGAATCCGGCCTTCCGCATCATATTGAAGGTGGCATCCTGAAGACTGCCCTTGGGTAAACCTAGAATCACGCTCATGTACTTTTTTCTCGTTTGGAATGAAGGCGTAGAATAGCATGACGACCGACCGTAGAACAAGACAAAATGGCGCCAAGTTACGGCTCGCCTATTTCACGACATTCAACTAAAATGATAAATTATTTTTTTGTGCAGTTGAAATGCGCAGTCTGTCCGACGCGCAGTTAGGAAGCGATGAATCTTCTCAAGGCCATTTTCGGCACCAAGGCCGATCGCGATTTGAAGCGCTTGTACCCGCGAGTCGCCCGGATCAACCAGTTCGAAAAGGAATACCAGAACCTGTCGGACGAAGCCCTCCGGGCGAAGACAGAGGAGTTCCGCGGCCGCCTGGCCAAGGGCGAACCGATTGACGACCTCCTGTGCGAGGCCTTTGCGGCGGTGAAAAACGCCTGCCGACGCCTCTGCGGCACCACGCACACGGTCTGCGGCCACGAACTCGCCTGGGAAATGATTCCCTTCGATGTCCAGCTGCTCGGCGGCATCGTCCTGCACCAGGGCAAGATCGCGGAAATGCAGACCGGCGAAGGCAAGACCCTCGTCGCCACCCTCCCCCTCTACCTCAACGCCCTCGCCGGCAAGA
>CAZQKI010000217.1:5461-7485 GCA_964592855.1 uncultured Lentisphaerales bacterium | reverse complement strand
TACTTTTGGAGATTATCCGTGAATCAAGAATTGCTCGAAAATGCCCGCATTCGCGTTCCCAGCGTCCCCGTTCTGGTCAACATGGTGTCCAAGCGCGTCAAACAGCTCAATGCCGGGATGCGCCCCTACGTGCGTCCGCTGACCCCCGATGAGGACAAGCTGGATATTGCTTTGCGCGAGATTGGCGAGGGCAAATTGATTGCGGAAATTGATTTTGATGCTGTCGCCAAGCACGAAGCCGACCAGACAAAGTGGTCAAACTAGTTGAAGGCGCATGACCGGCGCGGGCCTGGATGCATGGGATGAAGCAGCATGACCGAAAAAGGCAAGCGGGATCATGGCGGCGGTGTGCTTGCAACGAACCGCAAGGCCTTGCATGATTACTCGATCCTTTCAAAATTAGAGGTCGGAATCGCGCTTGTCGGCACGGAAGTCAAGGTGTTGCGGGGTGGAGGTGTCGGCTTGGCCGGCTCCTACGTGCGGGTGGAAAACGGATCGCTCTGGCTGCTGCAGGCCAATTTTCCCCCCTACGGCTTTGGCAATCGGTACAACCACGACAACCTGAGACCCCGTCGCCTGTTGGCGCACAAGCGTGAGATCCTGCGCTTGCAGGTCCAGCAGGAGCAGAAAGGGCTGACGCTGATTCCGCTCAAGCTCTATCTGCTCCCGAGCAATGGACGGATCAAGCTAGAAATTGCCGTTTGCCGGGGCAAGTTGCAGGCCGACAAGCGGGAAACGTTGAAGCGGCGTGAAGCCGATCGCGATGCGAATCGCGCGATCGCCGCACATGGACGGAGATAGTGGACATGAACATGCCAACGGCTGCGCTGGGACTGGAACGGATCGGCGGAAGCGAGTTGCTGCTCGTCCTGCTGATTGTCCTGTTGCTTTTCGGAGCGCGCAAGCTTCCGGATCTGGCCCGGTCGATCGGGCGCAGCATCGGCGAGTTCAAAAAGGGCCGGGAAGAGGGCGGTGCGCCGCCGGACAAGCCCGAGGGCGGGTCGGGCCAATAACCCGATGCAGATGTGCTGCGGGGAAAGTCTCCCCGTTTCGTTTACATGAAATGAAAATACAATAAAGGTGAAAAATGACGGCAAATAAGGAACAGAAAATACTCAGAATCGGCGTGTTTTATGATGGCGGATTCTTCCATCATATCAGCAACTACTATCGCTACGCACACCCCAGAAAGCAGCGCATCTCGATTCCCGGGCTGCATGCGTTCATTCGGCTGCACGCCGCTGAAGTCGAGGGATCCGATCCCCGCTGTGCGCACATCATCGATGCTCACTTCTTCCGCGGACGGTTTTCCGCCCAGCAGACGCTGGCCCGCGAAAAGCTCTACTCGGAGCGCCTGTTCGACGATGTGCTGATGAACGAGGGCGTCACCACCCACTATCTGCCCATTCAAGGCAAGTCGGAGCAGGGGATCGACGTGTGGCTGTCGCTCGAAGCCTACGAGCTGACGCTGCTGAAGAACTACGATATGCTGGTGCTGATCGCTGGGGACTCGGACTTCGTGCCGCTGATCCGCAAGGTCAATGCACGGGGCACGCGCGTGATGCTGCTGGGGTGGAATTTTGAATATACCGACGACGTGGGCACGCTGCGCCAGACGACAACGTCGATACGCTTGCTCAACGAGGTCACCTATCCCGTGCTGATGCAGGATCTCATGAATGCCACCGGGTCCGGTCCGATCGATCAGCTTTTTGTCGAGCAGGGGCCGCCCTCGCTGCGGGATGACGGGCCGTCGCCAGGTGCCGCCCCGGCGGTTCCGGAGCCCGCCCCCGTTCCGCAGGCGGTCGTCAGGCTGAAGGGCATCATCTGCACAGTGAAAGAGGGATTCGGCTTCATCAAGTGCCCGGAATTTCCGAACAATGTCTTCTTTCACTTCTCGGCGCTGCAGAACTGCGACTTCGACGATGTGATTGAAGGTGACTCGGTCGTGTTTTCAGTTGAACAACGCGACAAGGGCCCGGTCGCCAAGGATGTCGAGATCAGCGAAGAAGAAAACGCCTAGC
>CAZQKI010000217.1:4043-5361 GCA_964592855.1 uncultured Lentisphaerales bacterium | reverse complement strand
TTGCCTCCGCCAACAGGGGCTATGATTGCTTTCCGTTCTACCTGAATTTTGTCAACCCCGCCAAGCTTGATCTTTTTGCGAACGAATGGCATTTTGTCCCTTGCGCTGCAAAATAAACATCCGCGATGTCATTGTCAGAAGGATGGCAAAAGGAAGCAGGCGGCGCAAGGGATAAATATCCCTCGTGCACTGAGTCGGTTACGCTTAGTCCAACCGCTTAGTCTCTGCAGGATAGGCGTCAAAATGTTCTGGTCAGTTTCCGGCGGCGGGGGGGTCCGCTGCGGGTCGAGCGTCCTGCGGATCGCGGCAAACGCGGGTTGCTTGTTCCTCGAAGCTGTTGTCGGAAGGAGCGCACATGATTCGTGCCCGCCCACGCGTCAACCGTTCTCGTCGCACGCTCTCGTTGACCGAAACTTCCGCGGCCATTCGCACAGCAGGACGGCCAGCAGCAGGGCAGCCCCGGCAAGCGTCAGCCGCCACAGATCGGCCGACTCCTTGAAGATCAGCAGCGAGACGGCCATCCCGAGCGGAACCTTCGCGTTGTTCATCACGGCCAGTGTTCCGGGGTGTTTGATCCGTCGCGCACCGATGTTCCAGAGCCAGAAGCCGATCCCGGATGCGACAACGCCCAGATAGAGGAGAATCCACATCTGTGCCGGTGCAGGCGCAAATCCATGCGCCCGATAGCCGGCCAGCGCAAAGGGCACGCAGATCATGACGCCGCCGGCATACATCCAGGTCATAGCCTGGTGATCCGTGATCGCGTCGGTCGCTTGCATCAGCTTGCGGTACAGAAGCTGGCCGACGGCAAAACAGAGATTCGAACCCTGCACCAGCGCGAATCCGAGCCAGAGCCGATTCGCCTCCGGCGTCTTCCAATTCACGATGGCGGCCCCGACGACGGCAATGGCCGCGCCCAAAAGGGGGCGGAACGCCTGGCGCAGTTTGCCCGGGTTGGCCAGCAGCGCAACGTGAATGGGCGTGAAGATCGTGAACAGCGCCACGCTGTGCGAAGGGAGGTAGGCAAAGCTCGAGATGTAGAGAATGTACATCAGCCCGAACTGGATGGCACCCAGCAGCAGCAACTGGATGGCGAGCGAGAGGCGCGGCGTCCCGCGGCAGGCGAAGGGGAGGAAGGCGAGGAATGAGAGCGCCAGACGGATGAGCGCGACCACCGAAGGGTCAAGCCCCGCCAGGCGGTTGCCGATCAGGCCGAAGGAAAAGGCCCAGATGCAGGAGGTGATGAACAAAAAAAACATACGTTCGCGTCATTCCTATTGCAGAATCGCCAAATTCATTGCATCATACCATCTTTCCG
>CAZQKI010000217.1:0-3943 GCA_964592855.1 uncultured Lentisphaerales bacterium | reverse complement strand
ATCCGATTGTCTGCTGACGCTGAATGGCGTCTGGAAATTCCATTACGACGCCTCGCCGGTCGCGGCGCCGGCGGGTTTCGAGGCGGTGGACTATGACGACGCCGGCTGGGACGATCTCGCCGTCCCCTCCTGCTGGCAGCTGCACGGCTATGGCCGTCCCCATTACACCAACGTCCAGTATCCGATTCCGCTCAACCCGCCGTTCGTTCCGTCGGAGAATCCCACGGGCAGCTACCGTCGCAGCTTCACCGTCCCCGCCGGCTGGAAGGGGCGTCGCCTGCATCTGCGGTTCGACGGCGTGGACTCGTTTTTCGAAGTCTTTGTGAATGGCGCGTTTGTCGGGCGTGGCATGGGAAGCCGCCTGCCGCATGAATTCGACATCACGGGCCAGGTGCGCGCGGGCCGGAACGGGCTCGCCGTGCGCGTGCTCCAATGGTCGGTGGGGACCTACCTGGAAGACCAGGACATGTGGTGGCTGTCGGGCATCTTCCGGGCCGTGACGCTGGTGGGTCTGCCGACGGTCCGCCTGGCCGATGTGATCGTCGACACCGCGTTGGATGCCGCCTATTGCGACGGTACGGTGACGGTACGGACCCAGGTGGTCGCCGAGGGACGCGCGACCGCGAAAGGCTGTGTTGTCGAGGCGGAATTGCGCGATGCCTCCGGCCAGGCGATATGGAAAAAGCCGGTCCGCGCCGCCGTCAAGGCGCGGAATGGCGCGATCCAGCTCCGGGGAAGTGTCGCGGCGGCGCACACCTGGTCGGCGGAGACGCCCTATCTCTATACCCTGCTGGTGACGCTCAAGGATGCCGGGGGCAAGGTCCGGATGGCGGTGCCGCTGCGCATCGGCATCCGCCAGGTGGAAATCCGCTCCGGCGTCTTGATGGTCAACGGCGCGAAGGTGATGTTCAAGGGCGTCGACCGCCACGAACACCACCCCGACCTGGGGCGCGTGATTCCGTTCGAGACGATGCTTCAGGACATTCTGCTGATGAAGCGCCACAACATCAACGCCGTCCGCACCAGCCACTATCCCGATGATCCGCGCTGGTACGACTTGTGCGACCGCTATGGCATCTACCTGATCGACGAATGCGATTTGGAAACGCATGGCTTCGGCTATGGCGATGGGAACATCTGCAACATCGAGCGCTACGAGGCGGCGTGCGTCGACCGCATGCGCCGCACGATCAGCCGCGATCGCAACCACCCGAGCGTGGTCATCTGGTCGCTGGGCAACGAGTCCGGCCTCGGCCGCAACCACCGGGCGATGGCCCAGGCCGTGCGTGAGATGGATCCGACCCGCCCGCTGCATTACGAGGGCGACTACCAGTGCGAGGTCGTCGACATCTACAGCCGCATGTATGCCTCGCACGAGGAGATGGTCCGGATCGGCGAGGGGAAGACACCCATCGTCATCGGCCAGAAGGAGTTGCTGCCGGAAGGCTACAATACCAAGCCGATGCTCCTGTGCGAATACGCGCATGCCATGGGCAATGGCCCGGGCGGGCTGAAGGAGTACTGGGAGATTCTCTGGAAATATCCGCGCCTCGCCGGCGCCTTCGTGTGGGAGTGGATCGACCACGGCCTTCGCGCCAAGACGGCGGACGGGCGGGAATACTTCGCCTATGGCGGCGACTTCGGCGATGTTCCGAACGACGGTTCCTTCGTCTGCGACGGACTCGTCTTTCCCGACCGGACCCCCTCGCCGGGCCTGATCGAACTCAAGAAGGCGCTGGAGCCGATCCATACCGAGGCGCTGGACCTGGCGTCCGGCCGTCTGACGCTCACCAACCGTAACGCTTTTCTGGGGATGGATGACTACGCGGCGTCGTGGCAGGTGCTGGCGGATGGCGTGGCCGTGCAATCGGGGACGGTGGAACTGCCCGAGATTGCCGCGGGTCGTTCCGGTCTGCTGACGGTGCCCTATGCGCCCGTTCCAGGCGATGCCCGGGAGTGCTGGTTGCAGGTCAGCTACCGGCTGGCGCAGGCGACGCCGTGGGCGGCGGCGGGACACGAGGTGGCGTTTGCGGAGTTCAAGCTCTGCGACGCCGGCGTGGCCACGCGGCCGGCGCGAGCCAAGCGGGGCGAAGCCGCACCGGAGATCGCCGACGGCGCGCGTGAAGTGGTCTGGACAGGGGACGATTTTGAAATCGCCTTCGACAAATCCGCGGGGACAATCAGCCGTTGGATCCATCGGGGGCGGCGGCAGGTTGAGCGTGGCCCCCTGTTCAACTTCTGGCGGGCCCCCACGAGCAATGACGGCAAGGGAATTGGCCGGCGGATCGAAGCCCTGTGGCGTCAGCACGGGCTGCATCAGTTCATGTCGCACCTGGGGGATATCCGTCTCGTCAAGGGGAGCGATGGACTGCGCGAACTGGTGGTGCCCGTCCATTTGGGCGGCCCGGTGGTCGCCTGCGGCATCGATGCCGAGTACCGCTATTCGGTCGACGCGCAGGGAACGGTCCGGCTGGGGATCAGCGGTGCGCCGACCGGTGAGTGGACGGTGGCCTGGCCGCGCCTCGGCGTGCAGGTGCGTCTGCCCCGGCGGATCCTGCAGGCGCGGTGGTACGGTTTGGGGCCGGGCGAATCCTATGCCGACACTTGTACGGGCGTCCGGATGGGCGAATGGCAGGCCGGGCTGGATGACCTGTTCACGGACTACGTGGTGCCGCAGGAGAACGGCAACCGGAGCGGAACGCGCTGGGTTCAGGTCGCGGACCTGGCCGGAGCCGGGCTCCGGATTGACGGGATGGCGCCATTCAACTACAGCCTGCACCGCTACGACACGGTCGACCTGGAGCGGGCCATGCACCCCTACGCGCTGCCGGAACGCGATTTTGTCACGCTGAATCTCGATGTCGCCCAGAACGGAATTGGCAGCAATAGTTGCGGCCCCGAAGTGTTGCCGAAGTATCGCTTGATGCCGGCGCCCTTTCACTTCGTCTGGCAATTGTGCCCCGTGGCGGAGTAGGTGAAACATGTCTATGAACGAGAATAAGCCGTTACCGATTTCCGCGGCGGAGATCGCCGCCATCGCGGAGCGTTATCCAACCCCCTTTCATCTCTACGATGAGGCGGGCATCCGGGCCAATGCGCGGCGCCTCAACGCGGCCTTCGCGTGGAATCCGGCCTTTCAGAATTTCTTTGCGGTGAAGGCGTGTCCCAACCCCTTCATCATGAAGATCCTGATGGAGGAGGGCTTTGGTGCCGACTGCAGTTCGCTCCCCGAGCTGATGCTTGCCGAGACCACGGGGATCAAGGGCGATGCCGTCATGTTCACCTCCAACGACACGCCAGCCGATGAATTTGTCAAGGCGCGCCAATTGGGGGCGGTCATCAATCTGGACGATCTGACGCACATCGATTTCCTGAACGAAGTGGCCGGCCTGCCCGAGCGCATCTGCCTCCGTTACAATCCAGGGCCCTTGAAAGGCGGCAATGCCATCATCGGCAAGCCCGAGGAAGCCAAGTACGGCTTCACCCGCGAGCAGCTCTTCGAAGGCTACCGGATGCTCCGCGACTTCGGCGTGAAGCGATTTGGATTGCACACGATGGTGGCGTCCAACGAATTGAATCCGCAGTACTTCATCGACACGGCGGAACTGCTGTTTTCGCTGGCCGCGGAGATCTCCCGGGAGTTGGGAATCGTCTTTGAATTGATTAACCTGGGCGGTGGAATCGGCATTCCCTACCGCCCCGACCAGGAGTCGGTCGATTTGGAGCGGGTTGGCGCGGGCATTCACGCGGCGTATGACCGCCTGCTCATTGCGGCCGGGCATCCGCCGCTCAAAGTCTGCATGGAGTGCGGCCGGATGGTGACAGGGCCGTACGGGTGTCTGGTGACGCGGGTCCGCCATCTCAAGCATATCTACAAGGAATACGTGGGCCTGGACGCCTGCATGGCCAACCTGATGCGGCCGGCGCTCTATGGCGCCTATCA
>CAZQKI010000216.1:0-7579 GCA_964592855.1 uncultured Lentisphaerales bacterium | reverse complement strand
GTGGAATATTCTCGGCGGCACCAGCAAAATGGCGCAGGACATGAACTTGGGCAGTCCGGGAATCTACGGCTGGGGCGCGGCGGGCGCCTGCACCGCCGTGGTTTCGGTGGCGGGCAGCACGGCGCGACTCCTGGCGGCGCGCTCCGTGGCCCTGAATACGGCGGGTGCAGGCGTTGGATTGCTGACGGTGTCAAGCGGCGGCTACGCTCGAATTTCCGGTTTGCTGCGCGTGGGCTGGGCGGGCGGGTCGATGGGTAACACCGTCAAGGTGACGGGACCGAATTCAAAACTCAAGACGGACAATCAGGTTTACGTTTACAGTTACCTGTCGGGCAACAGCATCCAGATTGAGAAAGGCGCCACGTGGGAGCATAACTCGGCCAATGCCCTGTATTTTATCGGCGCAGGCAGCTCGACCAACAGCCGGGTGGTCATCGACGGGCCGGGGTCGGCCTTCACCTACAACGACATGTTTATCGGCGGGGGAGCGGGTGTGCAAAATGGTAAGGGATGGCTGATCATCCAGAATGGCGCCCGGACTGTCGGCGACGGATGGGACCACATCAATGTGGGCTATGGGACCGGCAACACCTACGGCGAAATCCGTGTGGCGGGAAACGGCAGCGAGTTCCTGCACGGGGGCGGAAACTTCAACGTCGGTGTGGACGGCACCGGGGCGGTCTACATCGTGAACGGCGGGTTGCTGGAGAGCGGCATCACGGTCGGGGCCAACAGCAGGGGGTTGGTCAAGAACGACGGCGGGATTCTGCAGTTCACCGCAATAGACCCGGCGATCACGGTTAACACGCCGGGGCGGCTGGTGGTGACCAACGGCACGATTTCGTTCCGCGGCGTGACGACGGTGAACGTCAACGGCAACCTCAGTGGCACGCGACTGACTAGCGCGTCGTTCTTCGGCGCCAACGCCTTCCGGCTGAACAGCGCGACCAATGCGACCACCGGACAAGCTTATACGTTTAACGTCACCGCCGATCCCAGGAACTACGCGCGGCTGGAGCTGCTGAAGGGCTCGCTATACCGTGGCGGGGCGGTGACCATCGGCAGCAGCGGGACGCTGCTGGTCACGAATGGCTTGTCGACCGTCAGCGGCAACCTGACCTTCCAGAGCGGCGCCACCTTTGCGGTGCATGCGCCCACGAATGCGGCCAGCGCGGCCCTGACCGTGGGCGGCGCGGTCGTGCTGGGCGGTGCCACGCTGCGGGTCACGCTGGATGCTCCGCCGGTCGATGGACGGGCGTACATCCTCATCGCCAATCCCGGCACGGCGCCGGTCGCGGGGCTGGGTACCTTCAGTGCACCCACCGTGGATACCGTCTGTGCCGGCAAACCCTACACGCTGAGCGTGCGCTACGCGGCCGGGGATGGGAACGACGTGGCCGTTAGGCTGGCCTCCAAGAAGGGGACGTTGCTGAGCATCCGTTAATGCCTTACAGCACGCATCAACCTCAACGCATCAACTCAAGCCCTGAACGACGCAGGAGATTGAAAACCAGCGCAGACCGTGGTAAGATAACGATGTTATGAGCACATTAGTAACAGCAGACGTGCTGAAGCTGAGCGTTCCCGAGCGCATCCAACTTGTCGCGGATATCTGGGATACGATCACGGAGATCCCAGTGGAGATCGGATTGACCGACGAGCAGAAGGCGGAGCTTGACCGCCGTCTGGATGCGTACAACCAGAATCCGGACGAGGGGTCCCCATGGGTAATGGTGCGGGAGCGGATCAGGAGCAGATGATGAGCCGACGGCTCATCATCCGTCCCGAAGCTGAAGCGGAGATGACAGGCGCGTTCGACTGGTATGAAGATCGCGTCCCCGGTCTTGGCTCCGAGTTCCTTCTTTGCGCTGAAGCTGTCTTCAGTGCCATTCTTCGCTCACCCTGGCAATTCCCCCACGTGCATAAGATCGTCCGCCGTGCACTGACGCGTCGTTTTCCTTACGCGGTCTTCTTCGTCGAGGACGACGAGCGAGTTGTCATCCTGTCAGTCTTCCATGCAAAACGGTGTCCCAAGCGCTGGCGTGAACGAATCTGAGAAACTTTGAACCAGCGCAGGGAGGATACACTCCCGTTTTTTAGGATCAGATCTCGTCGAGCTTCACCACGCGGCGCTCGCGTGCCGAACGGATGGCGGCAAAGGCCACGCGCGTCGCCATCACGGCGTCGTCCACGCTGCAGACGACCGGCCCGGTTCCGCGGATCTGGTCGACGAAACGGTTGAGCGCATGGGCATGGCCCTTGTCCGGTTCTGCGGTGAACTGCAGCTTCGGCTCGCTTGCCGCAGCCGCCTCGCGGCAGGCGGCCGCCTTCTTGGCGAGCCAGCCCGAGATGCCGCCCTCGGTGCCGACCTGCGGGTGACGGTCGCCCAGCATCGGGAACGTCGTCCGCGCCGGCGCGCCGGCGATGCCGACCGTCCGAACCTCGACCATGTGATCGATGGCCACGACGGCACCGTTGCCCATGACCTCGTAAAGCTCCTTCGGGTAGCCGAAGGTCCCGTTCGACCCCATGGCGATGGTCGCCAGGGCACCGTTCCGGTAGCCGATCACCACCCCGTGGTTCAGCATGCCGCGCTCCATCGCCACGACTTCGACCGGCTCGGAGGCGAGGAACCAGTTGCAGACGTCCGTGAAGTGCGTCATCTCGAAGAGCATGGCGCCGTGGGGCGCCTGCGTCTTGTCGAACACCCAGGACTTCCAACTGTACCAGTCGTCGTTGATGCGCACGGATATCGCGGGCACGCCGTCCTCCGGCAGTCTGGCGCGCGCGGAACCCTCGCGGTCGAAACGCCACGGGCAAGGCTGCGGATGCTCCATCTGGGCGCGGAAGAGGCGATGCGCGTCCAGCATGGCCGGGCTGCTGCGCCGGTTATGGCCGACACAGAACGGGATCCCGGCCGCGTTCACGACCTTCTGGATCGCGTAGACCTCGTCGAGGGTGCGTGCCAGCGGTTTCTCGCAGTAGACCGGTTTCCCCGCCTGCGCCGCGGCGGCGATAACCGGCAAGCGGAGCTTCTCGGTCGCCGCCAGACAGATGGCATCCACTTCGGGGTTTGCGATTACCTGTTCGAAATCCTTGGAGATGAAGCGCGCGCCATGCACATCCCTGCACTCCGCGAGTGCGTCGTCGGATAGGTCGCAGCAGGTGTGCAGGACCGTCTTCGGCGACTTCGCCAGATTGGGAATGTGCTGCTGGCGGGCCAGCATGCCGCATCCGATGACGGCGAAGTTGAGCGGTCGGTCGTCCATATCGCACCTTTCACGATTGTCCTGATTCAATGGCGCCAAGAATAAGCCACCGCCAGAGGCGTGTCAAACGGGTATTTGGCTGTAATCGGTTGGTGACAGGGGGCGCGAAGAAAGCGCATGAAGGTGTGGGCGAAAGAAAACTGGCGTGACGATACCCGAACGCCAGAGCAACCGTTCCTTGATTGTCACCCAGGCCTGAAGGCCTTCACGGGCTTCCGGCTGAAGCCGGGACTCCGACCTTGGCGTCTGTCTTGCCAACCAACGCTTGCGAACCAGCCACCCCTGCCGGAGTCCCGCCTTCAGGCGGAAGCGAGCCAGGGGCTTCAGCCCCGGTTTCATTTTCAGGATCGCCTGTCTCGATCCGCCCTCGCCGCATGCACGTCTTTCGCAAACCCCTGTCACCAACCGATTACTATTGGGCTTACCCCAGGCTCAGTTTCCGGACTTTTTCCGGGCGTGCTTCAGCATGAATTCCAGGATGGCCTTGCCGTCGTCGTACTGCGTGACGTGGCCCAGATCCTCCCGGTAGATCAGCAGAACCTTCTGCCGGCGCTTCTTCAGCGTCTCCGCCAGCCGCAAAACGCTCTGCGGCGGCACGGAGGTGTCCTTGCCCGAAACGGCCAGGCCGACCGGCATCGTCAGCTTCTCCGGCCAGAACTCGGCGCTGCGTTTCTTGTATTCATCGGGAATGTCCGCCTTCGACCCGCCAAACGACGCTTGGATGGCATCCTGAAAGTTTTCGTACTCGATGAAATTGGCCGTGCCGTTCATGGAGGCCACACCGTCGATCAGTTCCGGATGCAGCACGGCGAAGGTCAGACAGGCCGTTCCCCCCATGGAGCCGCCGCAGAGGAACACGCGGGCGACACGATACGTCCGCTTCAGCTCCGCGATGATCTGCACGACATCGGCTTCGGCCTTCGGCCCCATCCACGAGGTCGCGGCCCGGTAGTCCGGCGAAACGAAGAGCATGTCGTGCTCCGCCGCGAAGTCGCGCGCCACGCGGCATTCGTCGCGGGGCTGCGTGATGAACTGCCAGCGGTCCGACCCGTGCCCGTGCAGCGCGATGAGGATGTCGTGCGGCGCGGTCGGCGAAAAGACTTTCGGGTAGAGCAAAACGTATTTCTGCTCCAGGCCATCGCATTGCGCCTGGAAGGAGACGTCGCGGAGGGTGTTCGTATCGAGCGCTGCGCCTTGCACCGGGGCGGCTGCGAGCAGCGTCATGGCCGTCGCCGTCAGGGCCACCGCCGATTTCAATACGGCTTCGGACACCTGGCGCGGGGTGACCTTGTTCTGCCGCGCGCGCTCCGCGCAGTCCTCGAACTCGGGCGTGCGGGTGATGACCTGGCCATCCAGTTCGCCGATCTTCACGCGGACGGCGCCGTAGGGGGTCTCGACTGTTTCATGGCGGCGCACGAGCGAAGTGCGGCCGACGGTGTGCCTGCGTATGCCGAATGTGGGGGTTGCCAGGAAAATGGCCTGTTGGATTTGCGGTGCGGCTTCCGGTGTGCAGAGAACGCTGAAGGTGATCGCCGGGCGTCCCTTTTTCATGAAGATCGGTGTGGCCCAGGCATCCAGCGCGCCCAGCTCCAGCAGCCGGCCGGTGAGATCGCCGATCCACTGCGGGTTGCAGTCGTCCAGGTTGGTCTCCAGAACGGTCAGTTCTTCGGCCGGCTGTTGCGCACGCTCCGGCGCGACCGGCGCCAGCAGCGTGGCGCGCAGGACGTTGGGGCGGTGGTTCAAATGGCGCGTGCCGAAGCCCATGCCGCTCTTGAGTATCCGGCCTTGTGTCGGCGCCGCCGGCAGCTCGGCCGCCCAGGTTGCCAGCAGCGCCGCGCCGGTGGGGGTGACCAGTTCGAAGGGTTCGTCCGTTTGAACGACGACAAAGCCCCGGAGCAGAATCTGCGTGGCGGGGGCGGGATTGGGCATCTCGCCATGGGCGCAGCGGAGGGTGCCGCACCCCGCGGGGAGGGGGCCGATGCGGACGGCCGTGACCTCCAGCAGCTCGAGGGCGTAGCAGCAGCCCGTGATGTCGGCGATGGCGTCGGCCGCGCCGACTTCATGGAAGTGAATGGCGTCGGGGGTCGTGCCGTGAATGTGGGCTTCGGCTTCGGCGAGCCGGCGGAAGGTTGCGGCGGCGAGGTGACGGGTCCGCTCGGGGATTGCGGGGTGGGCGAGAATGGCGAGGATCTCGCTAAGGCCGCGATGTGGCGCGTGCGGCCGGTGCGCGTGCGCGGCCGCCGGGGACTCCGGGTGCGCATCGCCATGTCCGTGATGCCCAGGGTGCGCGTCGCCGTGTCCGTGATGTCCCGAGTGTCCGTGTGCGTGTTGCGGTGGTTTCGCCGGAGCGATCCATTCGGTGGAGGCTTGTACCGTGACGGCGATGCGTGTGCCGTGGAGCCCCGAATCCGACGCGGGTGTTCGCGCGAGGGCGAGGGGCTCCGGCGTGATGGTTTGGATCAAGGCCGTGATGCGGTCGAAATCGGCGCCGAGATCCACAAGCGTTGCGAGCAGCATGTCGCCGCTGGCGCCGCCGACGCTGTCTAGCGAGAGCGTGTTCATAAGTTAGGCTTTCTGTGCTTGTTCGTGTGCGACGCGCCGCAGGAAGGCGGCGGTGTCGTCGTCCAGCCCGTCGGGTTTAAAGGGATTGTTCAAGGCGCTGCGGCCGGTCAGGCGTGCGAACCAGAGGCAGCCGATCAGGTAGCAGCCGTTGCTGTTCAGGTGAATGACATCCTTGACCAGTTCCGGTTTGCCGTCGGGGGTGCCGTTGATGGCCCAGCGCCAGCCGGCGATCAGCGAATGGGTCTGGTCGGGGAGGGCGGGCGGCCTGGGCGCGGTGTAATCGTAGGCAGGGTCGGGCCAGACGAAGGCGTGGCCGGGCGTTTCACGGGCCTGCTGAACGGCCTCGCCCGAGCGGAGCAGGCGGAGCTTGTAGCGTGCGCTGAAGTGGTCGTAGTTTTCGCGGATGCGGTCGAACATGTAGCGCTGGGTGATCCCCTTGTCGGCCAGGAAGCCCGCATCGCTGCGGTAGCCCCACGTCTGGTGAAGGAGAATTTCCGCTGTCGGCGCCAGCGTCTGCACCACGCCGATCAGATTGCCCAGAAAGGGTTCGTACGTATCGCGGATCCAGCTTTTGGGGCTGGCCTGCTGCAGGGTGACGAAATCCCAGGGCTGAAACGAAAGCGCCTCCTGCAACGTGGCGGACGACGCCTCGTCGCCCTTCAGCCGATAGGGTTTGCAGTCGGGGGCGCGGCGGGTGTAGTCGGCGAGGTTCCAGTGCTTCTCGAGCGAACAGCCGCCGAGACTGGCGCGGCCGATGTCGAAGACGACGGTGCCATCGGCCTCCGCGAGCTGCGGCAGAAAGGTGATGGCGTTCTCCGAGAAACTGTTGCCGATGGTCAACAGGCGAATCGTTTTCATAGGCGGTTATCGTAGCGTGCCGCGCCGGTTCGTGCAACGAACGTCAGCGGTGAGGTGGCGTTATCCCGTCGCCTCCACCGCGTTGTTCGCACTTTTCGTAAAGTGTCTCGGGCGCCACATCGAACCCGCAATCCCAGGCGAGAGTTGGCCAGGAGTCCAGGTGAAACTGGGAGAATGCCTGCGGTCTTCGCAAGGGAGATGCAGCGGCATGTTTGTTCACGGTCTCCCTCAGGTCAACTTCGCCGGATTTTCCGTCGTTGAATACGAGGAAGACTCGGAATTCTCCGAGGTACTTCGCTTCTTTCAGGTAGACACAATCCTTCATGATATCCTCATTTAGACCAAGGGGTCCAGTTTGTGGAACTCCTGAGACCCCCACATCGCCAACAATTCGCGCCGGTGCAACTCTGCCCATTCCTCGACCAAGCCACGAACTCTTGCTGGTAAGCTTCCGGTCATCACATTCAGCGACTCGATCTCAATGGATGCCCGAAACTCGTTGTACCTCACGTGAAAGTGAGGCGGGTTGTGCTCGTCGAAATACATCGTTATCACGATGCCGAGGAATCGACAAATCTCGGGCATGGTCAGTTGTCCCTTCTTCTTCTTCTGGCACGAACGTCAGCTGTGAGGCGGCGGTATTTGCCCATAAAAACTCCAGCAGCAAGACTATACCACCACACGGGATGTTTCTCAAGTCACGCAAGCATTGCGCCATGGGGATAAAATGTTGTGAAATATATTTTTTCAAAGGGGCCGCAGGGGGTTGACGGCGTGAACGTGAAATGATAATTTACACGGCCTTGCTGCGAATGGTGCGGGACACGGGTTCCGGCCGGCGCGGCTCCGGTAGAAAGCGATTTTTGCCGGGGGGTTGACGGCGGCGGTAT
>CAZQKI010000215.1:0-7624 GCA_964592855.1 uncultured Lentisphaerales bacterium | reverse complement strand
ATTTCGAGAACGAGGACGAGGACGATGCGGCAAGTCTCCCACTCGATCCAACTGGTCCGGCGCAGCCGGGCCAGAGGCCTCGCTGGTCTGAGACACCTCACGCTGGGCCTTGGTTTAGGTCGTTGAAAACAAGTCATTTACACTCTTTATTCCTGATTCCTTCGCGTGGCTCGGCGGGGACGCCTCGCCCTACCCATTCCGACCTGCCGATCAGGTAGGGCGAACCGTCCCGGTGAGCCGCCCCCGCATGGATAATCGATACAAGCGGATCGCTGGCTCGCTTTCCTTCGATATTCTGCGGTTGGGTATTCTGCGGTTCTGCGGTTTCGGAGGAAGAAGACGAAGTAAACGGTCATTTTCAAATCGGCGTTGACACGCTTCGCCGGGTGCATCAAGAACGAAATGGACCCGGGCGTCCTCGCCCGTAGTGAAATGGAAGGTCGGGGCGGCTAGCTTTTTCGCCTACCGCCGGGGACGGCGGGGTCCAGTTCGGTTCTATTCGCCGAAGGCCGAGGGGGCGGGTGCAAAGGGACGAAATGGACTCGGCGGTCCTCCGCCGTAGAGAAATGGAAGGTCGGGGCGGCTGCTCTTTTGCCTAATCTCGAACACTCGAAAAATCTCGCGACAAAGCTTGCGACAAAGATTTTGGGAAAACCTGGCGGCAGCGACAAGACTGCGCCGCAAGTCTCATATTCGATCCAACTGGCCGGCCAAGCCGGCCAGAGGCCTCACTGAACCCTGAACCCTGTTTCCTGAACCCCCAGGGCGCGGCAACGAAGTTGCCGCGCACACGGAGCGGTCAGCCGTTGGCTGCGGCGCGGGCGAGGTCGAGCATCGGCTTCAGCACCGTGTAGGCCACGACCAGCACCGCGAGTCCGACCACCAGGATCAGCGCCGGCTCCAGCAGTCCCAGCATGCGGGTCAGCCGGCCTTCATACCCCTGCCGGCACCGCAGGGCGGCCTGATCGAGCATCTCCTTCAGATTGCCCGCCGACTCGCCCACGCGCACCCACTCCATCAGATGCGGCGCCAGCGGCGGCAAGGCCGCCACGGCGGAGGAAAGACTCTCGCCCTGGCGCACGCGCCCGGCCTGCTCGGCGGTCAACGCGGCCATCCAGCGGCTGCCCGTCGCCGCGCCCGCCACGGCCAACGCCTCCTGCGGCGTCACCCCCGCCTGGACCAGCAGCGACATCGTGCTGGCAAAGCGCAGGCTCCACAGCCGCGCGAGAATGGCGTGCACCACGGGGATGCGCACCAGCCCCTGCTCCAGACGCCTGGCGAGCCGCTCGTCCTGGCGCGCGGCGCGGCGCGCCCACAGCCCCGCCATCACGATCCCGAACACCAGCAGCAGCGCCAGCAGCATCAGCCGGGGCCCCCAGGCCGACACCAGCCGGGTGGCGGCGGGCAGGCCGTCGCCAAACTGGGCGAACAGGGTCGTCGCCTTGGGCAGCACGACGAACATCATCAGGCTCAGCAGCGCCGTGGCCAGCACCAGGACCGCGACCGGATAGAGCAAGGCGGCCCGCAGCCGCTCGGCCACCGCCAACTGGGCTTCGAGAAAATCGGCAAGCTGCTCCAGCATCTGCCCCTGCAGCCCGGCCTGCTCGGCGGCCATCAGCGCCGCGCGCTCGAAGGCCGGCAGCTCGGGCATCGCGACGAGCATCGCACGGCTCAGAGGAAGCCCGTCGCGGATGCGGTCGCGGAGCCCGATCAGAAAACCCCGCATCTGGAGGTCGGTCTGCCCCTCGTCGAGCAGCATGCCGAGGGCGCGCTCCAGCGTGAACCCCGCCCGCATCATCACCCCGAGCTCGCGGTACAAGCGCGCGCGACCTTCGACACCCAGGCGCCCCGACACCACCGCCGGCGTCAGCTTTTCCGTGAGGATGCCCCGCCCGTCCAGAACCATCCGTGCGCTTTTCGGCGTGTCGGCCTCGATCCAGCCGTGCCGCCGGCGACCGTCCTTGTCGCGTCCGATGTAGGCGAAGACGCTCACACCGAGAGGGCTCCCGCGACTTCGCGCAAGTCCGTCGTTCCGGCCTTGAGCTTCGCCAGGGCGTCGTCGATCAACGGACGCATCCCCGACGCGATCGCCACCTGGCGCAAGTCGGCGGCGGCCAGGTTGCCCTGGCGGATCGCCGCCCGCACCGGCGCCTCGCAGAGCATCAGTTCGAAGAGGCCCTTGCGTCCCCCGTAGCCTTCGAGGCACCGCTCGCATCCGACGGCCTTCCAGAGCGGACTCCCCGCCAGGCGCGCCTGCCAGTCGTCGCCGGCATCGACCGCCGTCGAAGCCTCGGCCCAGGCGGTCGGCTGCCGGCAGTGGGTGCAGAGCGAACGCACCAGCCGCTGCCCCAGAACGCCGCGGAGGCACGAGGCCAGCAGGTAGGGTTGAATCCCCATGTCCACCAGGCGCATGACCGCCGCCGGCGCATCGTTCGTGTGCAGCGTCGTGAAGACCAGATGTCCTGTCAACGAGGCGCGTACCGCGATCTCCGCCGTCTCGGCATCGCGCGTCTCGCCGACCAGCACGACATCGGGATCCTGGCGCAGGATGTGGCGCAGGCCGCTCGCGAAGGTCAGGCCGATCTTCGGCTTGACCTGGATCTGCCCGATGCCGGTCAGGCGGTATTCCACGGGATCCTCGATGGTCATCACGTTGCGGCGCGTCGCATCGATACCGCCCAGCGCCGAGTAAAGCGTCGTCGTCTTGCCCGAACCGGTCGGGCCGGAAACGACAATCATCCCGTTGGGCAGGCGCAGCAGCCGCTGGAAGGCGTGCAGCATCCCGTCGTCCATGCCCAGCGCCGTCAACGGCAGGCAGGCGTCCTCGCGGTTGAGCAGGCGCAGCACGACCCGCTCGCCATCGCCCACGGGAACCGTCGAGACGCGGATGTCCAGCGCGCGGTCGCCGACGCGGACCTGGGCCATGCCGTCCTGGGGGAGACGGCGCTCGGCGATGTCCATGCGGGCCATGACCTTGAGCCGCGACACGAGCGCCGCCTCCAGGTGCTTGGGGGGCTCGGCGCGATGGTAGAGCACGCCGTCGATCCGGTAGCGAACGGCCAGGCGCGATTCAAAGGGCTCGAAATGGATGTCCGACGCGTGCTGCTTCACCGCCTCGAGCAGGATGAGGTTGACCAGGCGCGTGACGGGGGCCGCCTCGGCCGCTTCGAGCAGGTCGCTGACGCGCGAGAGTCCCGCTTCCCGATCCACGCGATCCGTCACCGACTCCGTCTGGTCCAGCTTGCGGATGTAGCCGCCGGCATCGGCATCCGCATGCGCGGCGTAGCAGCGCTCGATGGCCTCGAGCACGACCGGTTCGGTGGCGACCACGCAGCGCAGCGGCCTGCCGACAACCAGCGCCGCCTGGTGGTGGACCTCGACGCGGGTGGGATCGGCCACGAGCAGGCAGGCTTCGCCGTCGATCTGGACCGGCAGCACGCGCTGGTTGCGCGCCCAGCTCAGCGGCAGCGCGGCGACGAGTTCGGGCAGCAGCATCGCATCCTCGACGCCGGCCAGAAAGGTCAGGCCCAGCCGCTCCGCCAGCACGCGCGTGGCGGCGGCGGCATCAGGGGTTGGAGGGGGTTGCGGGGGCTTCTGCATCATCGTGAATTCCCGTCTTGTTGCGCCAGGCCTGCGTGCTCTGCCGGGCCTCGGCCGGAGAACGGATGATCGTCGGCGTCACCAGAATCAGCAGGTTCGCGGTCTTTTCGACATCGCTCGTGTAGCGGAACAGCCAGCCCAGCAGCGGGATGTCGCCCAGGACCGGAATGCGGTTGTCGATCTTCTGCACGTCCTTGCGGGTCAGGCCGGCGATGACGATCGTCTGTCCGTCCGGCACCGTGACCGTCGTGTTGGCCGTGCGCTTGGCGATCGTCGGGGTGAACTCCGTCGTGCTGGAACCGGAGCTGATCACCGATTCGATGCTGGGGCTCAGATCCATGCGCACCAGTCCGCCGGGAATGACATGCGGCATCAGCTTCAGCTTGACGCCCACCTCCTGGCGTTCGATGTTCTGGATCACGTCGCGCGCCGTTCCCGAGCCGCCCTCGATCGTCGATTTCAGGATCGGGATTTCATCGACGATGCTCAGCGTGGCCTCGACATTGTTCTGCGCCTGCAAGGCGGTTTCGGAAAGGATCTTCACATCGCTGTTGGCCTTCAACGCCTCGATGCTGATGATGCCGGGATAATTGACGATCAGATTGCCGGCGGCGTCCACGCCGCTCGCGTGCGCAAACGCCGCCGTGAGCCCCTGCGGCAGGATGCCGCCGGTGGCGTTCTCCACCAGCGACCCGCTCGTATCGCCCTTCAGGCGGCTCCCCGCGCTGAACGCCGTGGCGCCATTCTTGTCCGGCGCGGTCAAGGCCGTCAAGCCCACCCCCCAGGTGAACCCGCCGCTGTCCGAGATCTCCGCGATCAGCACGCTGATGTGCACCTGTTCGGGCGCGCGGTCCAGCTGCGCCAGGAGGTTGCGGACGATCTCGAAATCATTGGGCGAGGCATCCACCAGCAGCGCATTGTTCGCCGGACTGGATTCGACGGCGATCCGGCGGATGCTTTTGCCGTCCGCCGCCTTGGCGGCCGATTTCTCAAGCAGCGCGGAGATGCTCTTGGCGGCATCGTCCGCCTTGAGATACTGGAGCGCGATGGCATTCAGGTGCCCGCGCCCGGTCGGCATGTCGACGTCGAGCTGGGCGATGAGGGCCTTGAATTCCGTCAATTGCGAGGCGGGGCCGACCAGGATGACGCTGTTGGCGTGCGGCGCCGCGACCGCCAGGCCGGTGCGCGCCTGCACCGACGCCGCGCCCGCCCCCTGAAGCCGCGCCGCCAGCTGCTGTCCCTCCTGCGGCTGCCCCTGCAGAATCGTCGTGTTCAACTGCCGCGCCAGCGACTCCGCATCGGCGAACTTCAGCGGGACGACCTCGGTCACGCGCGAAAGTCCCGGCAGGTCCAATTCGGCGACCAGCGCGGCGACGCGCTCAAGCGTGCGCGCGGTGTCGGTCACCACCAGATGGTTGCTGGACTCCAGCACGGCGATCCACCCCTTGCGCCCGCCGCCGCCTTCCAGCACGCGGCGGACATCGTCGGCGGCCACATGCTCCACCCGGAAGACGCGCGTGACCAGCCCGCTGTTCGTCTGCCCCTCGCGCATCGCCGCGCCCACGGCGAGTCCGCCGCCTTCGGGAAGCCGGACGATGCGGCACGACCCGCCTTCATCGACCACGCTCAGGCCCGCCGACGCCAGGACCGAAAGGCCGAAGGCATAGACGTCGGCCGCCGGGAGCTGCAGCGCATCCCCGCCGGGAACAATGACCGTGAAGGCGGCATCGACATCCCCCGCCACGGCAAAGGGACGCCCCGTGGCATCGCTCAGCAGTTGCGCAAAGGCCTCAACCTTCACGCGGTCCAGCGCGCCGATCTCGATGTTGCCCTCGCGCTGGGCACCGGCCGCGAGGCACAGGGACACCAGAAGCGCGGCGGAGACGCCGACGCTCAACCGAGCCTGAAAACGTTTTGCGCGCATAGTCGACCTCACCCGGCAGACGGCCGGTACGCTACAGAATTCCACGCGTGGACTGCTCGACGAAACTCATCAGGTGGCGGATCTCGGGGCAATCCATCACTTCCGCGCGGATCCGCTCGACCGCCTGCGAGCGGTTCAGCCCCTCGCGGTACAGCAGTTTGTAGGCCTGCTTGACGGCGGCACGCGATTCCGGCGGCACATTGCGCCGCTGCATGCCCACCACGTTGATGCCGCGGACCATGGCGGGAGAATCCGCCACCAGCATGTAGGGCGGCACATCCTGCGCGATCTTGCACGTCGCGCCGATCATCGCCATCCGTCCGACGCGGCAGAATTGGTGGACGCCCGCCATTCCGCTGAGGATGGCCATGTCTTCAATTTCGACTTCGCCGCCCAGTTGGGCGCTGTTCGACATGATGACCTCGTTGCCGACGCGACAGCCGTGCGCAATATGGCAGTAGGCCATGATGAGGCATTGCTGCCCGACACGCGTCACTTCGCCATCCCGCGTCCCCGTGTGAACCGTCGAGAATTCCCGCAGCGTCGTCCCGTCGCCGATCTCCGCATACGTCGTTCCGCCGGCGAACTTCAGATCCTGCGTCTGCATGCCGATGCAGGCGAAGGGGAAGAGCTTGCAGTTGCGGCCGATTTTCGTGTGTCCGTCCACGACGACATGGGACTGCAGGTCTGTGCCATCGCCTATGCTGACATTCGCGCCGATGACGGAATAGGGGCCAATGGTGACGTTATCACCCATTTGGGCGCCCGGATGCACGATAGCAGTTGGATGTATGGAGTTCACTTGAATAGGCCCTGATTTGGAAACCAAGGAAGGTTACCAAAAAGGGGAGCAGCAACGCAAACCCGGCGCGCAACAAACAGCGTCGGTTTTACCGGGCTCCCTCGCTCACGGAATCCCGCCTTGCGATTTTGACGGACGCAGTCTATAATGCGGACTTTCAAAAGAAGGATCGGATGGATTGATGCGCACGAAGATTGTTGCAGGCAACTGGAAGATGAACAAGACACCCGCCGAAGCCCGGGCCTTGATTGCGGGCATCCGCAAAATCATGGACGACATCGGCGCCTGCCCTGTCGACGTCGTGGTCTGTCCGCCGTACGTCGACCTGGTCGTTGCGGCCGAAGCCCTCATGGGGAGCAAGATCGGACTGGGCGCGCAAAACATGCACCCCGCCGCCTCCGGGGCCTTCACCGGCGAGATTTCGGCGCAGATGCTGGCCGACATCGGCGTCAAGTATGTGATTCTCGGGCACAGCGAACGCCGCGCCCTCTTTGCCGAAACCGATCCCCAGGTCAACGCCAAGGCGAAGGCCGCCCTGACCGCCGGACTCATCCCCATCGTTTGCGTCGGCGAAACGCTTCAGGAACGCGAGGCCGAGAAGACCCGCGAAGTCGTGACGGCCCAGATCAAGGGCAGCCTCGCCGACCTGGGCGCCGACCTCACCCGTTGCGTCGTGGCCTACGAACCGGTCTGGGCGATCGGCACGGGACGTACCGCGACCCCCGGCCAGGCGCAGGAAGTGCATGCCCTCATCCGCCGCGTGCTTGCGGAGATCGCCAGTGGCCAGATTGCCAACACCGTCCGCATCCAGTACGGCGGCAGCATGAAACCCGACAACGCGGCCGAACTGATGGCTCAGCCCGATATCGATGGCGGGTTGATCGGCGGAGCGGCGCTCAAGGCCGACTCCTTCATGGAAATCGTCAAGGCCGGCTGCTGATTCACTCACGTATAAGGAAATATCATGAGCATTCTCGTCATTCTGCTCCGCATTGTTGAAGTTCTGGTCTGCCTGCTGCTGATCGGCGTGATCCTCCTTCAGCGCACCAAAGGCTCCGGCGCCGGCGTCAGCTTCGGCGGCGGCATGGCCGAGTCCGTGTTCGGCGCCCAGATGGGGAATGTCTTGACGAAGGCCACGGTCATCCTCGGCATCGTCTTCCTCGTCAACACCATCTTCCTCTCGATTCTGGCCGCCAAGCAGAGCGGCCAGGCCGACGGCTCCCTCATGGGGAACGAGGCGCCCGCCCCCGTGGCCGCGCCCGCAACCGCCGGCAGGGAGTCACCGGCAGCGCCGGAAG
>CAZQKI010000214.1:4320-7636 GCA_964592855.1 uncultured Lentisphaerales bacterium | reverse complement strand
TGCACGCCGAGACCGTCTTTCTCGAGGCCGAGACCTTCCGGTCGGCCGCGGCGGGCGGCTGGACGGCCGGGCCGGCCACGAAGCCGCACCTGGCCTCGGGCGGAAGGGTCCTGCGGAAAAGTCCCGGCGGGGGCGCGGCGACGGCCAGCCGCGACGTCACGCTCGCCGAAGCCGGTCGCTACCACGTCTGGGTGCGGTACATGCAGACTGCCGCCGGCCGGCACCCGTTCCGCCTCGCCGTGTCTCATGGCGGGAGCGAGGTGGCGGCGAAGGTGTTCGATCTCGCGCCCGATGCCCAAGCCGGTCTCCTGGCTGAACGCCTGGAGGAGTTCGAGGCCGACGGCGAAACCGACGCGCTGGACGGCCGCTGGGACACGTTTGCGGTCGATCTGCCGGCCGGCCGTGCGACCCTGTCGCTGGGGCCGGCCGCGGAGGGCAAGGGCGGAGGGAGCAACTGCCAGGTTGACTGCGTGCTCCTGACCCGGGACGAAAAGCTGAAGCCCGACCACCGCGATTACGGCCCCCAGACCTACCTGCGCATCACCGCGGGCCCCGGCTACGACGAGCCGATGTACGTGCATGCGTTCGTCCCCTTCGTGGGTCATTTCAACTTGTCCAAGGCCGGCTTCAGCAAGAGCACCACGCCCAGACCGCTTTCCGCCAGAATGCTTTCCGGTGAAAACACGGGCTGGTGCAACATCAGCCGGATGCTCTACCCCGACCTGCGCGTCGGCGCGCGGCTGACCTTCACGGCACGGCGCGTCTACAACGACATCCTGCCGCGGCTGAACGCCGTGTTCGAGTTCGCCACCGCCCCCGCCGCCACCAGCGTGGTCAAGCGGCTGGCCATCGACTACCAGCCCGGCACGCTCTACCTCTGCCTCCCCACCGACCTGGCTTCGCCCGCCAACTTGGCCCGCTTCACCGTCGACGCCGAACTGGCCGAACGGACCGGACGCCAGGCCGACGCGTTTGCCTGGCCCGCCTTCGGGCGCAAACCCACGCGCTACCCCTTCTTCAGTTCATTCCATGCCGATCCGAGGGCGACGTTCACGCCCGACGCGCGGATCGTGGCGCGCGAGCGCAAGACGCTGGACTACTTCGGCTTCGTCGACGAGCGGATGACGTTCGTCAATGCGGGCACCTGGCTCATGCTCGGCAATTCGTACTGCGACCCCGACGTCGCGTCCATGCGTCGCGCGGCCAACGAACGCGCCCAGCGTCTCAAGGACTCCGGCCGCTTTACCGTCGATGACATCGTCTTCGCCAAGCTGATGGACGAGCCGGGCGCGCGCCGGACGTCGATGATCGTCGCGGACCCGGCCTACCGGCGCGAAATGCTCCGCTGGCTCCGCGACGAAGCCCGGCTCACGCCCGCCGACCTCCTCGTCAAGACGTGGGACGAGGTGCGACCGGTCGGCGAGGACGAACGCGACGCCTTCCCGGCCCTGCACTACTATACGCAGCGCCTGCGCCCGCGCGCCCTCAGCCGCTTCATGGCCACGCAGGCCGGGGTGATCGCCGAGGCGTTCGGGCGGCCCATTCCCTGCATGGGCAACTTCAGCGACGTGACCGTGTACAGCGGCAACCTCTACCGCAACGGGGCCGACTACTTCGAGCTGCTCGACGCCGCGCCCCAGAGCGCGCTCTGGAGCGAATGCGGGGGCGCGCTCGCCTCCACCTCGCAGTGTACCGACTACAACGTTGACCTCATGCGCGGGGCCGCCCTGACCCACCCCGTGCAGCTCGGTCACTACCTGATCAGCTACGGCCGCCCCATCTGGGACGTGAAGTGCAAGGCCGTTGGCCACGCCGCCCGCGGGGTCAAGGTGCTGATGGACTACTACTACGGCCCGACCTGGCACGGCTACGAGGGCGGACCGACCTGGAAGACGGGGGCGTGGTACGCCCATCCCGAGAAATGGCTGGGGATGGCCGAGCTGCTGCGCGAGTTCGGCGGGGCCGAGGACCTACTGGTGCCCGCCCTGCCCCCGCCGGCCCAGGTCGCCATCCTCTACAACTCCGCTTCCGACATCTGGACGCTGAACCGCAACCATGCCTACGGCTTCGACCGCATGCACCTCTGGCTGGCGCTCCAGCACGCGCAGGTTCCGGTCGACATCCTGTCCGAGGCCCAGGTGACCGCCGGTCTGCTGTCGCGCTACCGCGCCTGCTACCTGACCGGGCCGAACCTGACCCGGTCTGCGGCCGCGCAGACCGCGGCCTGGGTCGCGGCCGGCGGCGTGCTGTACCTGACGGCTGGCGCGGGTTCGCGCGACGAATACAACCGGCCGCTGGCCGCATTCGACGCGCTGCTGCCCGCGAAGCGTCAGCCCCTCGAAGAACTCGACGGCTTTTTGAACTACGGCTCCGCACTTCGGCTCCTGCCCGTCCGCGACCATGTGGGCGCGGCGGCGCCGGCCGGTGCCAATGTGATTGGCGTGCGCCAGTCGCTGACGCCGGCCGACGCCACGGCCGAAGTGCTGGCGGCGTTCGCCAACGGGGCGCCGGCGCTGGTCGGAAGGCCGCACGGGCGCGGCCGGGTATTCCAGGCGGGATTCCTTCCGGGGCTGTCGTATGTGCATCCGGCGCTGGCGGCCCGCGAAGCCCATGTCGCGCGTCTGGCGCAGGCCGGGGAATCCGGGTCAGCCACCAGCGCCACGGACCGGGTTGTGGCGGAAATTCTCGCGCGTTCACGCAACCCGTGGGAGTTTCCCGCGGAGGTCCGCGAGCTGATTCTCGCGCCGGTGCGCGCTGCGGCCGTCGATCCGCCCGTTCGCTGCAGCGTGCCGCTGGTCGAGGCGGGCTACATGGTCTGTCCGCAGGGCGTCGTCATGCCGCTCGCCAACTACACGCTGCAACCGCTCGCCGACGTCGCCTTCACGGTGCATGTCACGAACCAGGTCCGTCGCGTCGAATCGGTGCGCCAGGGCCGGCTGCCGTTCGAGGTAATCGACGCGTCCCGCGTCGCCTTTCATCTGCCGCTTGCCGACACCGATTTTGTCATGCTGCGCTACGACGGAGCCCGATGAAGCAACCCAACATCCTCTTCATCATGACCGACGACCACGCGTCGCACGCGATGAGCTGCTACGGCAGCGCCATCAACGCCACGCCGCACCTCGACCGGATCGCCGCCGGCGGCATGCGCCTGGACAACTGCTTCTGCACCAATTCCATCTGCACGCCCAGTCGGGCCGCCATCCTCACCGGCACCTACAACCACGTCAACGGCGTCACCACGCTGGCCACGCCGATGGATAACCGGATCCTGACATTCCCCAAGATTCTCCAGGAGGCCGGCTACCAGACCGCC